>JBDTWM010000001.1:0-86079 GCA_040006675.1 Dermatophilaceae bacterium
GGACACCTCAGGCCCTCTGCAGTACTTCCTCGAGGACGGCGCCTAGCGTCCTGTCCACGTCCTCGTCGCGCAGCCCGACCCCGCTGGGCAGGTTCACCCCTGAGCCGAACAGGCGCTCGGAGGCTCCGGTCATCGCCGAGCCGGCCCCCGCGTAGGCCGCCATGAGGTGCAGCGGCTTCCACAAGTGCCGACACTCGATCCGCTCCGCGGACATCCGCGCCACCAGCGAGTCGACATCCACCGTGCCAGCGTCGAAGACGACGCTCGTCAGCCAGCAGTTGTCGTCGGCGTCGCTCTCTTGGGGCCCGCGCCCCATGATCCGGATGCCCGGCGCGCCGATGAGCCCCACCTCATAGAGGTCACGGATCTCCCTCCGACGGGCGATGAAGTCGTCCAGTCGTGACAGCTGCGCAATGCCTAGGCCGGCGAGCACATTTGACATCCGGTAGTTGTAGCCGACGTCGACGTGCTCGTACCACGGCACCGGCTGCCTGGCCTGCGTCGACAGGTAACGCGCGTGGTCGATGAGGTCACCGTCGTTGCTGAGAAGCATGCCGCCGCCCGACGTCGTCATGATCTTGTTCCCATTGAAGGAGAGCACACCGGCCAGACCGAAGGAGCCTGCGCTGCGACCGCCGTGCGTCGCGCCGAGCGCCTCTGCGGCGTCCTCGATAAGCGGTACCCCGCGCAGAGCCAGCTCTGGCTCCAATCGGGTGTAATCCGCGCACCGACCGAACAGGTCGACCGGCAGCATCGCGACGACCTGCTTGCCGTCGGCCTGGAGCCCGTCGATGGCTTGCATCGCGAGGTCGACGTCGACGTTACCGTCGGAGGACTGCACGTCGACGAACACCGGAGTGGCCCCGGTGTACATGACGGCGTTGGCGGTCGCCGCGAAGGTCATCGTCGGCACGACGACGTGGGTCCCCGGGCGGGCGCCGACGTGCAGCAACGCCAGGTGCAGCGCGGCCGTCCCGGACGTGAGCGCCAGCGCATGGCCGACGCCCACGCGTTCGGCAACGCGCTTTTCGAACTCGTCGATCATCGGTCCCAGGGGTGCGACGTAGCCCGAGCGCAGGGCCTTCAGGACCCATTCTTCCTCCAGCGGACCCGTGTCGGCCTTGGACAGGTAGATCGGCTCGTCCAGGGGCTCGCTGCCCGGCTCGCCGGGGCCGGCCGGCCGGGCCGTCGTGCTGCCCGCGACCCGTTCGACGATGGCCCCCGCGGCTGTGCTCTGCCGCGCCAGGTATTCAACAAGGTCCTTTTGCCCCGCCGCGTCCACGGACACGAGGGCGTGCGGATCCTGCACGTCCACCTCGTGGCCGTCCACGTCGTGGCCCAGGGCGAAGTGGCGCATGAGCAGGGTCGCCGAGGGAGTCGCGCAGTCGAGGGAGCGGACGAGGTCACCGGCGAGGCCGGGCACGTCGGTGCACGCCACGAGCGGGTGCGAGGTGGACCGGTGGCCGTCGCGCTCGGCGAACAACTCCTCCTCCAGCTTCTCCCCCGGCCGCAACCCCGTGTAACGGATCTCGACGTCGACGTGCCCCAAGAGGTCGATGAGCGTTTGCGCCACGTCGACGATCTTCACCGGCTGGCCCATGTCGAGCACGAGGACCTCGCCGTCCCGCCCGATGGCCGCCCCCTGCAGGACGAGCTGGCACGCCTCGGGGATGAGCATGAAGTACCGGGTGACGTCCGGGTGAGTCACCGTCACCGGCCCGCCGCGACGGATCTGCTCGGTGAAGGTCGGGACGACGGACCCGCGCGAACCGAGGACGTTGCCGAACCGGACCGACATGTACCGGCCCGGGTAGCGCTGCGCGAAATCGGCCGTCAGCCGCTCGGCGACCCTCTTGGAGTATCCGAGCACGCTCTGGGGGTCGGCCGCCTTGTCGGTGGAGATGTTGACGAAGGTGCCCACCTGATGATCTGCCGCGGCCTGCAGTACGTTCAGGGTGCCCAGGACGTTGGTCAGCCACGCCTCGTGCGGGTAGCGCTGCAGCAGCGGCAGGTGCTTGAGGGCGGCGGCGTGGAAGACGATGCGCGGCCGGTGTCGCGCGAATGCCTCCCGCAGGGCCCCCGGGTCCCGGATGTCCGCCAGGACGATGGTCTCCGAATCGAGCAGGCCGTTGCCCTCCAGCTCCAGCTGCAGCGCATGCATCGCGGACTCGTCGCGATCGAGCATGACGAGGCGACCCACTCCGAAGTGCACGAGCTGACGGCACAGCTCGCTGCCGATGGACCCGCCGGCCCCGGTGACCAGCACGGTCGCCCCGTTGATCTCCTCGGTGATGGCGCACTCGTCCAGCGTGATCGTCCGTCGCCCCAGCAGGTCCTCGAGGTTGATGTCGCGGATGTCGCTGGCCCGCACCTGACGCCCCTCCAGGAGGCCGTGGAAGGGTGGCAGGACCAGGGTCTTGAGCCCGGCCAGTTCAGCGGCGTCGTGCAACTCGCGAATCGTCGTGCTGTCGGCGCTGGGGATGGCGATGACGATGCGGTCGGCCCCGTGTCTGGCCGCGACGTCGGCCATGATGTCGCGGCCACCCTCGACCTTGACGCCATCGATGCGCAGCGCGCGCTTGCTCGGGTCGTCGTCGAGAACCGCGACGGGGACGTGGGGCGAGTCGTGGTCGTACAGCAAGGTGTGGACGAGCAACCTGCCGGCCGACCCGCCACCGAAGATGAGGACGGGAGTGCGGTCTCTCCCCTGGATCATCCTGCGCATCCGGTAGGCCCGGGCGACGAGCCGGGTCGACAACATCGTGGTCAGCGCCGCGAGGCCACTGGTCGCGGCGACCGTGCTCGGCAGCATCCGGCTGTCCGGCACGACGGCAGACGCGAGCAGCAACCCGATGCTCACCACGAACGTTGCCCTGCCGAGCAGGACGATCTCGCCGTAGGTGCCTTGGATCTGGCCGCGCCGATACAGGCCCATCGACACGGAGACGGCCACGTGCAGCAGCGCCGCGAAGAGTGCGGCTCGGAGCGTGGCGGACGAGTGCTCTGGCGCGACCACGTAGAGCTGACGGAGCCCGGAGCAGACGACGACCGCCATGAACCACGTCAGCGCGTCCGAGGTGGCCCACGCCCGGTGTTTTCCCACCCGGCGCATCGCCGTGACGACGGATCCGACTTTTGTTTGTGAGGCATACGGCATACCCACCTATCGCCCGCTGGTGGCCTCAGGTGAGGGTGCACCCGACGCCGGTTGGCCATCGAGATCTCGCCGCGCGCACGCCGGTACGGGTCGCCACGGTATGGGTCACCACGGGCTGTCTCTCTCGACAGCTGTCGATGGTCCCCTGGTGGATGGTGAGATGCTGAGGTGCGCCATCAGAGGTCCCGCACCCGGTGAGCGCGCCTACCCGGACCCGGAGTGATCGATGACCCAAGGCGGATCAGACATTGACGCCCCGACGATTCTCGTCGTGTGCACGGGTAACCTGTGCCGGTCGCCCTACATTGAGCGTCGTCTGCAGGCGGAGCTCGATCGCTCGTGGGGCCCTGCAGCAGTGCGAGTTCACAGTGCCGGTACCGATTCCCGACCGGGCCTCCCCATGGAGGTGGAGGCACGACGTCGGCTCCAGGACGCCGGCGGATCGGGTGAGGGATTCATGTCGACACGCTTGACGCAGAGCCTCGTCGCCGATGCGTCCCTGATCATCACGGCGACTCGTTGGCACCGCTCGCGCGTCGCGCGGATCCACCCCCGGGCCCTGCGAACGGCCCACGCCTTGCGTGACCTTGCGTATCTGTCCCCGCACGTTCAGCGACCGCAGGCGGCATCTGATACCACGGCGAGGGCGTGGCTCGACGCGGTTGCGCGCGCGGTGGCTGCCGCGCGCGGGCGGATTCCCCCGCTCCCGCCCGAGGACGCGGGCATTGACGACCCGATCGGGAAGTCCGGCCGCGCGTTCGACACGATGGCCGCCGAGATTGAGCAGGCCATCCCCCCCGTCGTCAGCATGCTGGCCCGCCCCTGAGACGACGGTGGCCACCGCGGCGCCGGTCCCCTTCAGACCGCCGCGCCCTCGGTCGCCCGCGCCCCCAGGTCCTGCTTCTCTTCGCGGCGCAAGACCCACCGATCGCGCGCACCCACAGCCGAGCTCTCCGCTCCATCGCCGTAGTACCCGCCGTGATAGGTGTAGCGATCCTTACGCTCGGTGGGGAGCCGGTTGATGATGAGTCCGAGTAGCCGCGCGTCGACGGTGTCGAGTATCCCGATGGACCGGGCGAGATGCTCGCGAGCGACGAGGCCCGCTCCCACGACCATGATCGCCCCATCGACCATTTTGCTGATGACCGCTGCATCGGTCACCGGCAGCAGGGGTGGGGTGTCGATGATGACGTAGTCGAAGCGGTCTCGCAGTTCGTCGATGAGGCCGCGCATCCCCGCGGAGCCGAGCAGTTCACTCGGGTTCGGCGGGGTGGGTCCTGCACCCAGAACAGTGACGTTGGTGTCCGCGAAGGGCTGGAGCACATCGTCCAGCTCGAGCTCGCCGATGAGGACGTTGGTCAGGCCCACGGCCCCTTCCAGCCCCATGTATTCGAGGAGCCGCGCCCTGCGCAGGTCGCCCTCGACGACGCACACGGACGCGCCTCCGGCGGCGATCGTCAGGGCCAGGTTCGCCGCGGTCGTCGACTTGCCCTCTCCCGGCAGCGACGACGTCACAGCCAAGGTCCGCGGCGGGTTGCTGACGTCGATGAACTGCAGGTTTGTGCGCACGCTGCGAAATGCCTCCGCCATCCGGCCCCCGATATCTGCTTGGATGATGAGGGGGTTCACGGCCGCGTCCTCGTCGAAGAAGACGCCACCGATGACGGTCTGGTCGGTGACCTCCTTGACGTCGCCTTCGTTCTTGATCGAGGTGTCCAGACGATCCCGGAGGAGCGCCACACCGAGACCGAGGAGCAGCCCGAGGACGAGTCCAAGTGCCAGGTTGCGAGTCGGTCGGGGTACCACCTGTTCGCCCGGAAGCGCCGGGGACACGACGGTCACCTTGACCGGGGTGGACTTCGATCCCTCGATCGTCTCGAGATCGGGCACAGCAGTGGTCAGTTGGCGCGCCACCTCATTGGCGATCGCTTGCGAGTCGGCTGGGCGCTGGTTGGTGACGGCGATATCGATGAGCACCGTGTCAACAGGAACCGTGGCCTTGATCTGGTCCGCGAGCGCGGCCGACGTGGACGGGAGCGCGAGCCGTTCGATGACGGGGTCGAGCACAGACGGCGTCGTGACGAGGTCGGCATACGTCTTCACCTGCGACGCCGTGAAGTTTCTCCCCGCCGCCAGCTCCGCCGTCGAGGTTGCGGAACTCATCGACACGAAGAGCTGTGACCGTGACTGATACTCCTTCGGGGTGAGCCAGGCCAGGACCCCCGCGGCCAGGAGGGCCAGGACCGTCGCGCCGGCAATAATCCGCCAACGTTTGCGGACAACTCTGATGTAGTCCTGGAGTTCCACGGTGGTGCCTTTCCTGAAGGGGGACGCGAACGTTCGAGCGCGAGGGCATGGGATGGTGCGACGAGTCGGCAGGCGCTCGCTTGTCATATCGGCTCGGACCCTGGACCGGCAAGGAAAAGGGTGGTCAATCTCGTCAAGGTCGTGGTGACATCCGAGGCGCTACTTGTCGTCGAAGGTCACACCGCAGACGTGGTCGACGAGCGTGTTAGCGTGTCGGCACCCCTGTCCCCCAAAGGTATTGATCATGATATCCCGCGTGCGCGCGCACCTGCCGGAGCTGGCGGCCTTCGTCGGCGCAGTCGCTGTGTACGCCGTCGCTCAGGTCATCGGGGGCCGCGCGCCGTTCGGGCCCCACCCGTCCGCGCTGAACGACCAGGCGCGACAGTTCATCCCGTTCTCGGCGTACCTGTGGGATCTGGTGCACGGGCAGGCACACGGCAACGTCTTCTTCACCTGGACGGTCGCCGCCGGGCATCCCTTCTACGCCGACGTGGCCTCCTACCTCGCGTCGCCTCTCAACGCGATCGCTCAGCTGCTCGTGCCCAGGTCCGGGGTCGAGGTGGCGCTCACCGCGACGGTCCTGACCCGGATGGGGCTGGCCGCCGCGGTCATGACCCACCTGTTGCGCAGGCTGCGGTCGGGCGGACCGCCGTGGATCGCTGCCGCCCTCGGCGTCGCGTACGGGACGTGCGCCTGGGCGGTCGATGACGCCTCGTACGTGCCCATGTGGCTCGACGGCCTCGTCGGGCTGTCGCTGCTGGTCCTGTCGGGGCTATGGGCCAGGGAGGGCCGTCGGCCCGTCGCGGGCGTCCTCGTCGTAGCACTGACGTGGTGGTCGAACTTCTACTCGGCATATATGGCGACCCTCGGCGCGGTCGGCATCGTGGCCCTGCTGATGCTCGCCGAGGGCGACGGGCCGCGGGCGTGGGCGCGCACGTGGGGGCGGCTCGTGTGGCGCGCCGGGATCGGCGGCCTGCTGACCGCGGTCCTGCTCGTCCCCATGGTCCTGAACACCGGCGACACCATCACGACGGACACCGACCCGATCGCGAGCTACCCGCTCGCGCTGCACGCCGCCCGCCTGTTCCCCCTCACCGAGGGCGTGGGCATCTCACCCTCGCTCGGGTTCGGCACGCTGCCCTTGATCGCCTGCCTGGTCCTGGTGCTGCACCCGCACCTGCCCTGGCGTGTCCGGCTGGTCTGGCCGGCCGGGATGGCGATCCTCGTGGTCAGCACCTATCTGCCGACGACCATGCTCCTGTGGCACCTCGGTGTCCCCCCGAACGGGAGCCCCTGGCGCGAGGCGTTCGTCATCGCCGCGCTCGGCGTGCTGATGGCCTGGGTCACCCTGTCCGCGCCGCGCCCGCCCGGCTGGCCGCGCGTTGCCGCGGTCGGACTGGTGCTGCTCGCGTCCGGCCTGCTGGTGCGCGCCTCGGGCGCGGATCAGGGCATCCTCACCGTCCGATCCTTGGTGTGGGCAGGCGCCGCATGCGTGCTCGCGGTCGGTGTCGCGGCTGTCGCCGCCCGGCCGGTGTGGAGGCGCGCCGCCCTGGCGCTCGCGATCGTTGCGTTCCTCGCCGAGCAGACCGTGACGGCCGTAGTCGTCGCGATCGAGAGGGATCCGCGCCTGCCCGGCGAGTACGTGTGGTCCGAGCAGTCCTCGGCCAAGGCGCAGGCCCTGGAGCCGTGGCGGCCCGGCGGCGGCCAGTGGCCCGCGCACCGCGCCGCGGGCCTCACCACGTCGGGGCCGAACGACGGGGCCCTCTTCGGCGTCCCGACCGCCGCGTACTACAGCTCGAACACCACCCGTCAGGCCTCGCAGGCCCTGCGCGGACTGGGGATGACCTGGCACATGAAGGGCCGCATCCTGGACGACGTCCCGGATCCGGGACTGGACGCGCTGCTGGGGGTCAGCGGCCGGATCGACCGCGCGGGCACCCTCACCCGAGAGGATGCGCTGCCCGCCGTACGCCTCCTGCGCAGCCCCGCGCCCCCGGCCGCCGACAACGCGTTCGCGACCCGCAACGCCCTTGTCGACGAGCCCGTCTACGTGCTGCCCGAGCTCCGCGCGACCCGCAACGGGCGCGGGGTCGACCTCACCCACGGCCTCACGATCGAGGTCGGCGACACCCTGCGCGTCGAGGGAACGTGCCCGGCGGGCAGCATCGTCCAGGTCCACGCGCCGTACTACACCGGCACGTGGCAGCAGGCCGGGCAGGCGCCGTACCTCCCCCCGCCCGACGTCCCCGTCTCCCCGCGCAGCCACGGCCGCGGCGTGGATACCGGCGGCGTCCTACCCGACCGCCGTCTCGACGTCACGTTCACCCCACGAATCGCCGGGAGCCTGCCCGCTCAGCCGGTCGCCTGCCTCGACACCGCGGCCATGGCTCGCTCGATCGCGGCGTCCGCGTCGCCCGCCCCGAGCGTGGTGATCGCGGGGTCGGACGTGCGGGTCACCTACGAGATGCCGCAACGCGGCGACGTGCTGGTCACGACCACGTCCCAGAAGGGTTGGAGCTGCACGGTCGACGGCGCCCCGGCCGCCCCGGCCGCCCGGGGCGGCCTGCTGTCGGTGCCGGTCGAGGGCGCCCGCGAGGTGACCTGCTCATACCGCACCCCACACGTGCGGCTCGGGGCGGCCCTGACCGGGGTGGCGCTCGCCGGGTGGGCCGTCGGGACGGGGCTGCGCGTGGTGCGGCGTCGCCGGTCGGCGCCCGGCGTCGGGGTGACCCTCAGGCCCGACGCGCCAACTTCAGCTTCCACGCGTCCGGGCCGCGCTGCACGTAGCTGATCTCGACCGCGTCGCCTTCCCGGTCGGCGATCTGAGCCAGCAGCGGTAGCGGGTCGTGCGGCGCCACGAAGACCATCGCCCCGCCGGGCGCGATCGCGCTGAGGGCACCAAAGATCGACGCGTGCCGGATGGCGTGCGGAATCTGGCGCGCGTCGAGTTCCGGGATCGTCGCATCGTCCCCGCCGCACTCGCAGCGCGGCGCCTCGGAAAGGGGAAGCTCGGTCCGGTCGGTCCCGCTCGTCGTCATGGCATCCTCCGTGTCATCGGTTTCTACACCGTCGATTTTTTACGTCTGTATGCAGAAAAATACGCTGCGCGACGCCGCCTGTCGAGGCGGGGGTCGCGCCCGCAGCCTCACCGCGCCAGCTCTCGCTGTCGGCATGGCCGTCCCTGCCGCGGGTTCAGCGGGCTTCGAGGGCGCCGACAGCCCCCGGCGGCGCCGGCAGCATCTCGGTGCGGGAGACCCTCAGCCACACGAAGAATCCATAGAGGACGAGGCCACCGTAGACCGCGTACAGGACCGCGCTCGGGTAGTACTGGCTGTGCCACAGCAACGGCACCCCGACCAGGTCGACGCCGATCCAGCACAGCCAGAAATCGGTCCATCCGCGGGCCATCGCGTAGGTGGCGATGATCGACCCGGTGAAGATCCAGGCATCGGTCCAGTAATACCAGCGAGGGGCCGGCCACCCGGCGCCGACCGCTGCGAACACGGCCTGGGCGACCACCACGAGCGCGACCCAGAGCACCAGGTAGCGGGCGCGTTCGACGCCGGTCGCCCAGCGCGGGGTGATCGCGGGGCCATCCTGGACGCGGCCCTGGCGGGAGGAACGCCAGCGCCACCAGCCGTACACGCTCGTGGCGATGAAGAACACCTGCCGCGCGGACTGACCGAACAGTGGGTGGCGACCGTCCTCCAACGACAGCGCGGTGCCGAAGAACACGGTGAACAGGATGACGTTGCCGACGATCCCGATCGGCCACGCCCAGACCCGTCGGCGCATTCCACCGATCGCGGAGGCGAACCCGAACACGTTGCCGATGATCTCCCGCCAGAAGAGGGGGTAGCCGGCGATCGTGATCTTCGCGTCGAACAGCTGCGCCAGCCAGTCCATCAGGCCCCTTCGCGTCTCGGAAATGCCGGCCTTCTACGCCTCGCGGGGCGCGACCTCGTCCAGGGTACGAGCCATGGCGACCGCGGCCACGGCGGCCTCGTACCCTTTGTCCTCGATCGACCCTTCCAAACCGGCGCGGGCCATGGCCTGCTCGTCCGTGTCGCACGTCAGGACGCCGAACCCGACCGGCGTCCCGGTACTGACCATGACCTGCGTGATCCCCTGGGTGGCGCCGTCGCACACGTAGTCGAAGTGGGGCGTGCCGCCCCGGATCACCACGCCTAGCGCCACGAGAGCGTCGTGTCGCGGCGCGAGACGGGCGCACGCGACCGGCAATTCGAAGGTCCCGGGCACACGCACCCACGTCACATCGCGCACGCCGCAGTCGTCCAGGGCGCGGCGGGCTCCGTCCGTGAGGCCGCCCATCACGACGTCGTGCCAAGAGGATGCGACGACGGCGACGCGTAGGCCGGTCCCGTCGGGGTGGATGCTCGGTGCGCCGTGGCTCGCCATGGGTCAGTCCTTCCGTTCGAGGGGGGCGGCTCCGGACTCGCCACCGCGGTGCGCCACGCGCGGGTCGAGTCCCCCCGCAAAGGTGCGTTCGCCGTCCAGGCGGATGTCCTCGCGCAGCGCGAGCCCCTGGGCGATGGCGAGGTCATCCCCGAACGCGAAGTCCTCGGGCGCCGCCGGCAGCGTCCCGCCGCCGTGCAGGCCGAGGTCGGACAGGAGCAGGTGCCCCATCCGTTCGCGCTTCGTGCGCAGGTAGGTCGCGTTGGCGGGGTTCGCGACGACGTGCATCGGCCGACGGTCGGCGACCCGCAGGCCGCAGCGCTCCAAGCCGGTCACCTTCGCGGGGTTGTTGGTGAGCAGTACGAGCTCGCGGACGCCCAGGTCCTTCAGGACCGCGGCCGCACCCCCGTACTCCCGGTCGTCGACGGGCAGCCCCAAGGCAAGCTGCGCATCGACGGTGTCGGCGCCACCGTCTTGCAGGTGGTATGCGGCGAGCTTGGCCAGGAGGCCGACCCCGCGGCCCTCGTGTCCGCGCACGTAGACGACCGCACCGCCCGCCTCGGCGACGGTCGCCAGCGCGGCGTGCAGTTGCGGGCCGCAGTCGCAGCGCAGCGACGCGAACGCGTCGCCGGTCAGGCACTCGGAGTGCACCCGCACCAGCGGGCGATCCCCCAAGCCGCGCGGGCTGATCAGGGCGACGATCTCGGCACCGTCGCGCAGGTCCTCGAAGCCGACGATCCGAAACGTCCCATGCACCGTCGGCAGCGCCGCCTCGCTGCGTCGGACGACCCGCGCCCTCTGTGGGGCGTCGGGGGCGTCGGTGACGCCGGGAACGTCGGAGGGGCGGGCCGTGAGCTCGGCGAGCGGGGCCGCGGGATCGCCCCCGCCGTTGACCCCGTCGTCAGCCTCGCCGTCGGCCCGGCCGTCGACCAGCCGTTCGTGGACGACGCGCCATGCCGCGAGGTCGGCGATCGTGACGACCGGCAGCCCATCGCGCGCCCCCAGCGCCAACACGTCAGGGGTCCGCATCATCGAACCGTCGTCGCGGACCAGCTCGCCGATGACGCCGACGGGCTCCAACCCGGCGAAGCGGGCCAGGTCGACGGTCGCCTCCGTGTGCCCGCGCCGCTCCCGAACGCCGCCGTCCCGGGCCCGCAGCGGCAGCACGTGGCCTGGCCGGATCAGGTCGTCCGGGCCGGTGGCCGGGTCGCCGAGCAGCCGGATCGTCCGGGTCCGGTCGGCGGCGCTGATGCCTGTCGTGATACCCGTCGCCGCGTCGCAGGAAACGGTGTACGCGGTACCGCGCGGATCCTGGTTGTCGCTGACCATCAGCGGCAGCCGCAAGGCGTCCGCCCGCTCGGCGGTCATCGGCGCGCACAAGTACCCGGAGCTGTGCCGAATCGTCCAGGCCAGCCACGGGGTGGTGAGGGTCTGGGCGGCGGCGACCACGTCGCCCTCGTTCTCGCGGTCGATGTCGTCGAGGACCAGCACGGGGCGGCCCTGCCGCAGGGCCGCCAGCGCCTGGTCGATCGTCGAGAAGCCGATCTGCTCGGGTGGGGCGCCTCTCATTCCGACTGCCTGCCGTCCTGGGCTGCCGCGCGGCGGGCGCCGGCGTCGAACGGGTTCGCCGGGGCGTCGTCCGCCGTGAGTCCGTCCGGGGCGGCGACGTCGCCGCGCGTGGCCAGCAGCCGCTCCACGTACTTGGCGATCACGTCCACCTCGACGTTGACCGTGCCGCCGACCGGGAGCGCTCCCAGCGTGGTCAGATCGAGCGTGGTCGGGATCAGGCTCACCTCGAACTCGTTCTGCCGCAGCGCGCTCACCGTGAGCGACACCCCGTCCAGGGTGATCGAGCCCTTCTCGACGACATAGGGCGCCAGGACCGCAGGCAACGTGAACGCCACCACCTCCCACCGGTCGCCGGGGACGCGGCGCAGGCAGGTGGTCGTCGCGTCCACGTGCCCCTGGACGACGTGCCCGCCGAACCGGCCGTCCGCGGCCATCGCGCGCTCCAGGTTGACCGGAGCGCCCTCGACCAACTGCCCGAGGTTCGACCGGTCGAGCGACTCCTTCATCACGTCCACCGCGAACGAATGCTCATCCGACTCCACGACCGTGAGGCACACCCCGTTGACCGCGATCGACGACCCGTGGTGCGCGTCGGACACGACGGTCGGCCCGTGCACGCGGAGCACCACCGACGCCTCGCCGTGCTCGATGGCCTCGACGCGTCCGAGTTCCTCGACGATTCCGGTGAACACTGCTGTCTCCTTTGTGCGGGATGTGCCGTCGTACGGGATGTGCCGTGAGCTGTCGGGCCGGGTGCGCCCGTGTCGGTCGCCGTGTGCGTGGGTCAGGGCCCGGCAGGGTCTGAATCGAGGCCGTCGTCGCCACGGGCCGGCCGGAGCATGATCCGTACGTCCTGCCCGATCATGCGCGCGTCCAGGGGGAGGTGGCGCAAGCCGCGCGCCAGGGTGCCGACGCCCAGGTCGCCCACGGCGGCGGTTCCGGCGCCGAGCAACACCGGGGCGATGTAGGCAACCGTCAGATCGACGAGGCCGGCCCGCAGGAAGGCGGCGGACAGCGTCGGACCCCCTTCGAGGAAGACGTGCCGGATCCCGCGCGCATGCAGGTCAGCGAGGACCTCGTGGGGGTCGTGGGTGCGCAGCTGCACCGTGGCCGCGTCGTCATTTAGCAGGTGAGCATCCGGCGGCAGCTCGCGCCGGCCGACGACGACGCGCAACGGCTGACGGTCGCGGAGCCCGCCGTCGGGTCCTCGGACGGTGAGGCGCGGGTTGTCGGTCAGCGCGGTGCCCGTGCCGACCATGATCGCGCCGCAGTCACCCCGCATCCGATGCACATCGGCCCGCGCGTCGGCACCGGTGAGCCACTGACTCGTACCGTCCGCGGCGGCCGAGCGCCCGTCGAGGCTGGCCGCGTACTTCCAGGTGACGAACGGTCGGCCCAGCATCACCGCCACGGTCCAGGCGGGGTTGAGCTGGGTGCACTCGCCGACCAGCGCCCCGCCGACCACGTCGACACCGGCGGCTTCGAGCGTGGCCGCTCCCCCGGCGGCGTCCGGGTTCGGATCGTCTTGTCCGTACACGACGCGGGTGACGCCCGCGTCGATCAGCGCCTGCACGCACGGACCCGTCTGTCCGGTGTGGTCGCACGGTTCCAGGGTGACGTACGCGGTGCCTCCTCGCGCCCTCTCCCCCGCGTGGGCGAGGGCGTCGACCTCCGCGTGCGGCGTGCCGGAGCCGCGGTGGTGCCCGACGCCGACGACCTCGCCGGCGGCATCCGTGATGACGGCGCCGACACGGGGGTTGGCATCACCGAGCGGCCCCAGGGCAGCGGCCTGCAGTGCTCGTCGCACATGGGCTTCGTCACTAGCTGATAGCTGCTCGCTCACCCTCGACCCCATCTGTCCGCCATGTCACTGCCGCGAACTCCGGGTCGGTCGACTCGCACGTGACGCATGGACCCGACGGCGCGCCGACGGGGCCGGCGACCGTCACGGGCGTCGACGAAGGAATCCCCTCAGGGGATTCCTCGCGTGCTGCCTCCCATCCGGACTTTCACCGTCGGTCCCGGAATTCCACCGGGTCCACCGCCCCGCTCGACCCAGGGGGCCGAGCGGGGCGGGTCGCGGACTATCACCGCCGGTTCGGACTTACACCGATCCCCGGAGCACGTACGTCCAGTATGCCACCGTGTCGGCGCGGGCGTGGCAACGCCGCCGGAGTCGTCGATGGTGATCTTGGACCGACCCGTCGGCTCCTTCCCGTGGCTGTTCGATCCCTTCTCCTCGCCGCGTCCGCCCTGACCTGACGTCACGCGCAACCCGCGTCGGGCACGGCCACATCGTGTCGGGCCGCGTTGGCCACGATCGCGTCGTGTACGTACTGGGCCATCCCTGGCCGCACCCCGTCGTACGTCGCCGCGAACCGTTGATCACCGACATACATGGCGGCGAGGTTCGCCTGGAAGGCGTATGAACAGTCGTAAAACCGCTGGATCGAGGCGCGATGCAGGTCCGCGGCCTCGGCGGCCTGCTCGGAGTCGGCCGGCACGCCGGCGTCGAGACAGGCCGCGAACGCCGCGTCGACCGCGTCGGCCTCGGCCTTGACCGCCTCCCAATCAGTGCGTGCGTATCCCTGGGTGCGCTCCTGCGACTGTCGCCACGCGTCGGTGTCGCCCCAGCGCTGGCGCGCCTCGGCCGCGTAGCTCTCGTCGAAGGAGTGCCCGAACAGCTCCCTCATCTCCGCGGGTGTCAACCGGGTGTGAGTCATGGTGTGCTCCAATGCGTCGTCGATGGCCTGGACCAACCCGTGCAGCTCGTCCAGTCGGGACATGACCGCCGAGCGTTGTCGGCGCAGGTGCGCCTGCACGCTGTCGGGTTCGTCCAGCAGGTCGGCGATCTCCTCCAGGCCGAACTCCAGACGGCGATAGACCACGACGTGCTGAAGACGCGACAGGTCATCACGGGTGTACAGCCGATACCCGGCGGCGCTGCGATCGCTGGGCACGACGAGCCCGATCTCGTCGTAGTGATGCAGTGTCCGCCGGGTGACGCCGAGCACCTCGGCAACCTGCCCGACGGTGAGCGTCTCGGGTCCGCTGACCGCCACGTCCATCGGCGCCGCGTCCATCGGCGCCGCGTCAGGCTCCAGAGCAGGCGTGTGGGCGCGTCCCGCCGGTTCAGGTCCTCGCGTCGTGCTGGTCATGGCACCACTGTGAGGGTTCCCGCCGCGTGAGGGTCAAGTACTTTCTACCGAGGGGTGCGTCATGTCCAGCGGCACCACCCAGGCGTCGAACTGGTCACCGGTGAGCAGGCCGGTGGCCAGGGCGGCCTCGCGCAGGCTGGTGCCCTCCCGGTGGGCCTTCTTGGCGATCTTCGCGGAATTGTCGTAGCCGATGTGACGGTTGAGCGCGGTGACGAGCATGAGGTTGATCGCGAGGTTGGCGGCGATGCGGTCGCGGTTGGGCGCGATGCCCACGGCGCAGTAGCGGCTGAACGACACGCACGCGTCAGCGATGAGGCGGATGCTCTCCAGCACCGCGTGGGCCATGACCGGCTTGAACACATTGAGCTGGAAGTTGCCCTGGCTGCCCGCGAAGCCGACCGTGGCGTCGTTGCCGAACACGCGGGTGGCGACCATGGTCAGCGCCTCGGACTGGGTGGGGTTCACCTTGCCGGGCATGATCGAGCTGCCCGGCTCATTCTCGGGAATCGTGATCTCGCCGATGCCGTCGCGCGGCCCGGACGCGAGCCACCGCACGTCGTTGGCGATCTTCATCAGCGCCCCGGCGAGTGTTCGCAGCGACGAGCTGACCTCGACGAGCGCGTCATGGGCCGACAACGCGGCGAACAGGTTGGGCGCCTGTTGGAAGTGCAGCCCGGTGAGGTCCGTAATCCTCTCGGAGGTGAGTCGGCCGAAGTCGGGGTGCGTGTTCAGCCCGGTACCCACCGCGGTGCCGCCGATGGCCAGCCCGCGAGCGCGCTCGTCAGCGCGTCGTACCCCCTCCACCGTGAAGTCGAGCTGCGCGACCCAGCCGCCGATCTCTTGGCCCAGGGTGATCGGCGTCGCGTCCTGCAGGTGCGTACGGCCGACCTTCACGATGTCGGCGAACTCCTCGGACTTGGCCGCCAGCGCGTCACGTACGTCGGTGACGGCGGGATACAGCCTCGCGTGGAGTTCGCTGACGATGGCGATGTGCATGGCGGTGGGGAAGGTGTCATTGCTCGACTGGCCACGATTGACGTGGTCGTTGGGGTGGACCGGCTTCTTCGAGCCGAGCTGGCCACCGGCCAGCTCGATGGCGCGGTTGCTGATGACCTCGTTGGCGTTCATGTTCGACTGGGTGCCAGACCCGGTTTGGAACACCACCAAGGGGAAGTCCTGGTCTAGTCGACCGTCGATCACCTCGTCGGCGGCGCGGACGATCAGATCGGCGACGTCGCCCGGTAGCTCGCCCAGTTCAGCGTTGGCCTGGGCGGCCGCCTTCTTGAGCAGCCCGAGGGCGCGGATCATCGGCCGCCCCCAGACGAAGGTGTCGCGGCCGATGTCGAAATGGTGCAGGGAACGTTCCGTCTGCGCGCCCCAGTAGCGATCCGCGGGAACGTCAATGGCTCCGAGGCTGTCCGTCTCGCTGCGAGTGGTCATGGCAGCATCCTCCATCAGGTCATCGCCGGCACGCGCGGGTCCCGGCATCCACCGTCCTGACGGGCGGATGCATGGGACCTCGTCGTAACGTGAGATCCACGCGAGCCGCCGACCGAGTCCGGTCCTGAAGCGGACCCGCGGGCAGGAGTCGTTCGTCATGACGTACATCGCGTGGTTCTCTGAGCTGAACAGGGACGACATCGCCACCGCGGGCGGCAAGGGCGCCAATCTCGGGGAGCTGACCCAGGCGGGGTTCCCCGTGCCTGCCGGGTTCGTGGTGACGACCGACGGGTACGCCGACGCGGTCACCGCGTGCGGTCTGCGTGATGCGATCCTGGCGCGGGCCCGTACGGTCGATGCGGACGACCTTGCGGCGGCCGGTCGTGCGGCGGCCGACATCGCGCAGCTGTTCACCCGGGTCGCCATCCCCGCGGAGCTGGCCGAGGAGATCCTCGCGGCTTACCACCAACTCGACCACACCGTCACCGGCACCGCCGCAGCGGCCGGCGTCGCGGTCGCGGTGCGGTCTTCGGCCACCGCCGAGGACCTGCCGGGCGCGAGCTTCGCCGGACAGCAGGACACCTACCTCAACGTGCACGGTGACCAGGCCTTGCTGGCGGGGGTACACGACTGTTGGGCTTCACTGTGGACCGAGCGGGCCCTAGCCTACCGCGCCCAGCGGGGCATCGAGCCGGCCTCGGTCAAGCTCGCGGTCGTCATCCAGCGCCTCGTCACCGCCGACGCGGCCGGGGTCATGTTCACCGCGAACCCGACCAACGGTCGCCGTGACCAGACGCTCCTGACCGCTGCCTGGGGACTGGGCGAATCGGTCGTCGGCGGGAGCGTCGACACCGACACGGTCGTCGTCGATGTCGGCCGCCAGATCGTGCTCTCACGCGAAACCGCCGACAAAGCCGTGATGACCGTGACCCGGCCGAGCGGGACCGTCGAGGTGGTGACCCCCGAAAGCCGCCGGCGGGCAACGGTCCTCACCGATCAGGACGCCCTCGCGCTCGCCGACATCGGAGCGCGGGTCCAGGCTCACTACGGGACGGCGCAGGACATCGAGTGGGCCCGCGAGGGCGACGAGGTGCTGCTCGTCCAGGCCCGACCGGTCACGGCACTGCCGGGCGAGGCAGGGCCCGTCCCGACGGACTGGCCGGTGCCGCACCCGTCTGGCCTGTATTTCCGGGCGAGCATCGTCGAGCAGATGCCTGACCCGCTGTCGCCGCTGTTCGCCGACCTGGTCCGCCCCGCGGTGGTCGAGGGTCTCGCAGAGTTGTTCGGCGAAGTCTTTCCCGGTGGCGAACGGCTCGAGATCGACTTCCCGACGATCAACGGGTTCGCGTTCTACGAATACTCGCGCTCAGCATTCTGGACGATGCTCAAACTCACGCCCCGCGTCGTGCCACTGCTGGCCAAAGGTGCGGGCGCATGGTCGATCCACCGATGGCATGACCAGAGCCTGCCCCGCTACCGGGAGATCATCGCCGCGTGGGCGGCCCGCGACGCCTCGGCGATGACGGCCGCAGAACTCCTGAGCGGCGTGCAGGAACTCCTCGACGCCGGATGCGCCTACTACACCTCGGTCCAGGCGATCATCCCGGTGGCCGCGACCGCGGAGCTGGGCTGGAGCGGCTTCTACAACACGGCGATCAAACGGCCCGGTGACCCCGCCGCCGAGGTCTTTCTCCTCGGCGAGGACAGCGAGCCGATCCGGGCCGAGAAGTCGCTGTCTGCCCTGGCCGACTGGTGCGGGCAGCACCCCGACCTCACCGGCGCCCTGCAGACGGTCAGCCCCGAGGCCCTCAGCGGCCCGCCTCCGGAGGGAGTCGAGGCCGCGACCTGGGATCAGTGGCGCGCACGATTCGCGGCTCACCTGGCGGCGTACGGGCACACGGTCTACAACCTGGACTTCGTCAACCCGGTCGCCGCCGACGATCCCGGGCCGGTCCTGGCCGCGCTGCGGTTCTCGTTGTCCGGCCGGTCCACGGATCCGGCGACCCGCCAGGCGAGGCTGATCGCGCGACGCGAAGCCGCCGAGGCGGAGGTGCTCGGCCGCCTGGGCCCGGTCCGCCGCCGGATCGCCACACGCCTCATCGCCGCGGCCCGGCGGACCGCCCCGATCCGCGAGGATGCTCTCGCCGCCATGGGTTTGGCCTGGCCACGGATGCGACACCTCTTGCGGGAGTTCGGATCGCGAGCCGTGCAGGCCGGGGGGATCGAGGAACCGTTCGACATCTGCTGGCTGAACCGCGATGAAGCCGAGGCGCTCGCGGTCGCGCTCGACGCGTCTCCGGCCGACCAGGTCGACCCAGGACACGCAGCAGGCCCGGTGGGACCGGTCGGCCTGCCGGACCGGCGTGCCGCGGTGGCGCAGCGTCAGGCGCTCTGGCGGAACCGGCGCCTCGCGACGCCACCGCAGTACCTACCGCTTACCCGGTGGATGGCGCTGATGGACGACATGCTGCCAGCGCGCAACGAGGCCCAGACCGGCACCGTCATCAAGGGCACCGGCGGCAGCGGCGGCCGGGTCACCGGCCCTGCCCGAGTCCTGTCCGGGCCGACGGACTTCGTCGCCTTTCGGCCGGGGGAGGTGCTGGTCGCCTCGATCACCACCCCTGCGTACACGCCCCTGTTCGCGCGGGCCGCCGCGGTGGTCACCGACATCGGCGGCGTCCTCAGCCACGGCTCCATCGTGGCCAGGGAGTACGGCATCCCCGCGGTGCTCGGCACCGGCGTCGCGACCCGACGGATCGCGACCGGGGATGAAGTCACGGTCGACGGTACCGCCGGGGTGGTCCTCCTCCCCGGTGCGGAGGCGAACGACACGGCCGACCCAGAAGAGCGTGCCGATCGTCAGGTACGGCCGCCGGGCTCCGTCCCGGTGCGGATCCGCGCCCTGGTGATCGGCGGCCTGGCCCTCAGCGCAGTCGGGCTGGCACGGTGGTGGCGCGTCCGCTGCCGTCCGTCGCATGGTGATCACCCCACCTCGGCCTGAATCGCTGCGCTGCTATATGGGTCGCGTCCCGGTGGTGATACCGGAGCTGATGGTGCTCATCGGTGACGGACGTCCGCCACGGCACTGCGCGAAACGCGACGCAGATGCTCAAGAACGACCGTGATCGCGCATTCCTCGCCGTGCTGGGCGCCTCAACCGCGTGCCCGTGGCAAGCCCTGGATGGAATACCGACGGTATGAGCACCAAGACGTGCTTGTGCTACGTAGGGTTTGCCGCACGTCCAGGCAGATCGTGGAAGGTCTGCTTGTCTTCGACTTCCTCTCGTTCTCGCCACCACCAGCAACCGGGATGACTCGCCATGATCGAAAGACCGGACTTGGCTCTCCGCGTCCACGCAGCATTGGGCGCCGCCCCGGCGGTGCGAGAAGTCAAGATGTTCGGGGGCGTGTCCTTCATGGTGAACGAGAAGATGGCGCTCAGCGTGATGTCCAACGGTGACCTGTTGGTGCGCACCGACCCAGAACGTGCCGACGTCCTTCTCGCGGTTGACGGAGCGCGACCAGCCGAGATGGGAGTCGGGCGGTCGATGGGAAAGAGCTGGATCACCGTGGCGGGAGTGTCCATCGCGACGGATGAGGCCCTGCGATTCTGGGTCGACGAAACCCTGGCGTACAACGCCAAGGCGGGCGGCTCGGCCGGTAGGCGACGACCCAAGAAGGCCCCCTGAGCGGTTTCTGCGCGTCCCACCTGAGCTGGCTCGCAGCCGATCGCGAGAACCTGGCCGACATCGTCCGCGGCGTGTTCGGCTCCTCGCTTCGAGACGTCATGGTGGTGAAGTCGACCACCCGCCGCAGCTACGGGCAGCGCCGTGAGCTGGCGCCCCTCAGCGCGGGTCGCCCGACAGCGGGGTGACCCCATCATGGACGACGTGCGGCGCGTCGAGACAGGCGTCGGCGATCCGCTGGAGACGCGTGACGTACGTCTGCCAGTGGGCCGCGTCCCACTCGGGCATGTTGTTGCCCCGGCCGTGCAGTCCGGTGGTCCCGTCGAGCTGTTCGCGCAGGATGTCGGCGTGTCCGGCGTGCCGGGCCTCATCGAGCGCGACGTGCACGAGTATCTGGCCGAGCGTCACGGCTCGGCGGTCCTCCGGCCACCAGGGCACCGCGCCCCACGCGTCGAGCGGCAGCGCCCGGATGGTCGCGTCGGCGTGCTCGAAGCAGGCCCGGGCATAGGACAGGACGTTCGTCATCGACTCGTCCTGCGTCGCGAACATGTCGAGGTTGTCCCGCGGGCTCGCGCCGGGCGCGTCCCACGGGAAGGTCAGCGTCGACCGGCGGGCGAAGACCGGCCCGAAATAGCCCAGTTCCACCACTGCGCAATGCTTGACCAGGCCGAGCAGGTTCGTGCCGGTCGGCGTGCGTGGCGCCCGGGCGTCGCGTTCGCTCAGGCCGTCGAGCTTGGCCAGCAACGCCGCCCGCTGCCGGTGGAGTTGCTCGTGCAGCACGTCCTTGAGATCGCCCACCTGAGCTCCTCGTCCTAGCGGTTAACGCCACCCTTCCACGCCACGTCCGCTGTGAGTAATGGCCGTCGTGCGCAAAACTGGCCGCGTGCACACCACCGACTACGCGAACACGCTCATCACGGTCGCCCCCGACACCCGTGCCACGCGTGGGATCGCGCCGCCCTCGGGGAAGAGGACGGTGGCGCAGAGGCAGTACGCGCTGCTGGTGGCGCACGACTACGAGCTGACCAGCGACGACGTGCTCTTCGCCGTGCATTGCGATCGCCTGGGTATCGAGATGGATGCCGGTGACGAGGCGCGGTCCGCTTTCTTCGCCCGGGGGCAGCCCTGCCTGCGCACCTCACCGCTGGTCAAAACGTACGGCTGGGGGATCCACTCGGACGCCGCGGGACGCATCGCGCTGGTGGGGATGGAATCGGAACGGTACGCCGCCTTCGTGGCCGATGACGCGACCGTCAAGACGGCGGGCATGCGGATCGGCCGGCGCTGAGGTCGGGACAGCTCAGGCGATGTGGATCGACGGCCTCGAGTGTGGCCGGAACGGACCGCTCATGGCGCGCTCTCGTGTGAGGCCGATGCCGCGCCTCTCCTATCGTGCGCCCTGCAGAGGCGCGACGTGCGTGAGCCAACCGCGGGCGCCCTGGTGGCCGACGCGCGTCGAGGCCACCCGGCAGCCCAACGCGACCGCGGCGCCCAGGTCGAAGCCGAGCGACAGGCCGGCGGCGAGCGCCCCGTGGAAGGCGTCGCCCGCCCCCAGGGTGTCGACCGCTCGCGCGCGGGGAGGAGTGGTCCGGGATATGTCGGCGCCCCGCGGCGCCCAATGGACGTCACCTGGGCCGTCCGTCATGACGGCCGCCCCGGCGCCGGCCGCGAGCACGTGCCGCACGGTTGCCGGTAGATCCAGCCCCAGTCCGGTCGCGTAGTCAGCGGACCCGGCGACGACGTCGAGCCGCGCGAGCCAGCTCTCCGCGTACGGCTTGACGCTTCCCGCGTCGAGGACGGCGGTGCAGCCTTCGGGGCGGGCGGACAGAGCCTGCTCGGCGGCGACCGGGTGGTGGCCGTCGAGCAGTAGCACCCGCCGGCCCGGCGGGGTGTCCCCAGCGCGCGGGCGCTCCGTGTGATCAGGACGCGGGCTCTCGCCGGCGAGGCGGTCTCGAGCGCGCTGGGTCAGCGGGAAGGTCGTGCCCGTGGCACCGACGCACACGACGGTACGTTCTCCGTCGTCGCCGACCAGGCAGGTGGACACGGGCAACTCCCAGTCCTGGTCGGCGAGATCGACCACGTCGACACCGTGCCGGGCCAGGTCGTCGCGGACGATCTCCGCGGCCGGGGTGGCACCCAGGGCGGTCACCAGCGTCGCACGGCCGAGGAGCCGGGCGGCCGTCACCGCGGCGTTCGTGGCCGGGCCGCCTGCCGCCAGTTCGGTGCTTCGTGCCACCGACTTGAGCCCCCACGGCGGCGGTTCGGGCACCCGCTGGATGACGTCCAGCACGGCGATGCCGAGGCAGATCACCTCCCCCGCGGCTCCGGGGCTCACCCGGCGGCGGCGACGGCGAGCTCGCGCAGGAGGTCGACGTTGGCGGCGGCGTCGCCCGTGAATACTGCCGACCCGGCCACGAAGGCATTCGCACCCGCCCGGACACACGTCCCGATGGTGTCGGGCGACACGCCGCCATCTACCTGGACCCACACGTCACGGCCCGTACGTGCGACATCCTCACGCACCTGAGTGACTTTGGGCATCATGTCAGCCATGAACGACTGGCCGCCGAAACCCGGCTCGACGGTCATCACCAGGACCATGTCGATCTCGGGCAGCAGGGTGGCGTAGGGCGCCCACGGAGTGCCCGGCTTCACCGAGATGCCGGCCCGCGCGCCGCGCTCTCGGATGGCCCGAGCGGTCGCGACGGGATCGTGCGCACCCTCGACGTGGAACGTCACCATCGCTGCGCCCGCCTCCACGTAGTCCAGCGCCCAGCGGTCCGGGTCGTCGATCATCAGGTGGCAGTCGAGTGGCAGGGGGCTGACTTTCGCCAGAGACGTCACGACCGGCGGCCCGATGGTGAGGTTTGGCACGAAGTGGCCGTCCATGACGTCCACGTGGGCCCAGTCGGCGTTGCGAATCGTTTCTAGCGCGGCCTGCAGGTTGGCGAAGTCGGCGGACAGAATGCTCGGGCAGATCAGCACCCGGCCAGCCTAACCATCGCCACCTGGAGCGGGCCACTGGCCGCACGACCCTGCGACGGTCGCGGTTGTGGGCACGGCCAGGGCCATGGCCGCAAAACCGAGTCGGCTGACAGCAGCACGCGCTCACGCCGTGCGGCGCAGCAGCGCCGCGAACATCCCGTCGGTGCCGTGCAGGTGTGGCCACAGCTGCACATACGGCGCCGTGCCCGTGTCCGGCAGCTCCCCCACCGCTACGGCCCGGAACGCCTCCGCCGTGTCCAGCATCTGCACGCCTAATCCCCGGGCCTGCGCGCGTCCTACCGCGTCCTGCACGACGTAGCGCGTCTCGGCCAGATGCGGACTGCACGTCGCGTACAGCACGACCCCGCCCGGCCGGACTGCCGCCAGCGCCGAGTCGAGCAGTTCCCCCTGCAGGGCGGTCAGTCCTGGGAGATCCTGCGCCGCTCGACGCCACCGCGCCTCGGGCCTGCGGCGCAACGCACCGAGCCCCGTGCATGGTGCGTCGACGAGCACCCGGTCGTACGAAGCGGGTTCGAGAACGCCGAGCTCACGTCCGTCGCCCACGCCGACATAGACGTCGGCCCCCGCCTCGGCTGTCGCCCGCACCGACTGGCGGACGAGCTGGGCGCGGTGCTCGCTGACGTCGTTGGCGAAGAGCGTCGCCCCACGCTGGCGGGCGAGCGCCGCGAGCAGTCCCGCTTTGCCGCCGGGGCCGGCGCACAGGTCCAACCACCGCTCCCCCACCAGGTCTCCACCCGAACCGTCGGTCGCTTCGAGCGATCCGGCGGTGTCTGGCGTCCCGGTGTCTGGCGTCCCGGCGGCGTCGAGGCTCCCGGCGTCGGGCGTCCGGGCCGGCGCGACGTCGACCGCGACCAAGGCGAGAGCGACGAGTTGGCTCGCTTCGTCCTGCACCGCCGCCCGTCCCTGGCGCACGGCTGCCAGCGCCCCCGGGTCTCCTCCCTCGGCGAGCACGGCGGCCGTGGGGGCGAGCGCCCCGGGTCGCGCACCGGCGGTGCGCACCTCGTCGATGTCGGTCAGCCCCGGTCGCAGCGCCAGCGTCACGCGTGGCGCGGCATTGTCGGCGTCCAACAGGCAGCGCAGGTCCGCGTCGACCGTCTCCGGTACGGACGCCCCGTGGCCCAACAGGGCAGCGCGCAGAGCCCGGACGATCCACGCAGGGTGGCTGGTGACGGTCGCAAGCCGCGCCTCCTGCGTGGCATCGGCGGGCGCCACCTCCGCCAGCCACTCGTCGCGGGAACGTTCCGTGATTCGGTGCAGCGCCGCGTTGACCAGACCCGCGACCCCCTGGCCCCGGGTCTGCCGCGCCAACGCGACCGTCGAGTCGCAGGCGGCATGCGCCGGTACTCGCATCCCCAGCAGCTGGTGCGCGCCGAGGCGTAACACGTCCAGCACGGCGGGTTCGAGCGCGTCGAGCGGGCGTCCCGCAGCCACTTCGATGATCGGGTCGTACAGGCCGCGCATCCGCGTGGCCCCGTACGTGAGCTCCGTCGCGAAGGCCGCGTCGCGTCCCGTCACTCGGGCCTGCCGGAGCCGGCTGGGCAGCTCCAAGTTGGTGTAGGCGCCGTCGTCGACGGCCCGCAGCACCTCGTACGCGACGAGCCGCGCGGGGTCAGCCGCGCGGGTGCGCTGAGCGGGTTGGGTCAGCGACCGGCGGCGGGGCCCGCGACGTCCGGTCGGGGGTGGGCGCGAAGGCTCGCGGGAAGGCTGGGTCATGCGGAGTCGGCCCCGTCCGAAGCGAAGCCCTCGCCGGGTTCGATCCGCGCGCCGCGCGCCCAATCAGGGGCGGGCATCGGCCGCTTGCCCGGCACCTGGACCTCGCCGAGCCTCACGGGCGTCGTCGCGGTGCCCGTGAGCACCTCGTGGCGCGTCACCAGGAGTCGGCCGGGAGGCACGGCGTCGCGCGCCTCTCCCAGCGCGAGCGGCCGCACCGGCCCGAGCTTGACGCGCTGGCCGCGGAAGACGGTCCACGCGCCGGGCGCCGGCGTGCACCCTCGAATGCGGCGGTCGACCCCCAACGCCGGGTCGTTCCACCGGATTCGGGCGTCGTCGACACTCACTTTGGGCGCGAGGGTGATCCCGTCGACCGGCTGCGGCACGGGTTCGACCCGGCCGTCCTGGACAGCATCCAGACTCGCCACCAGCAGATCGGCACCCGCGCGGGCGAGGCGGTCGAGCAGCGTACCGGCCGTGTCGTCAGGGCGGACCTCCTCGGTCATCGTTCCGAGCACCGGGCCGCAGTCCAGGCCGTCCTCGATGACGAACGTGGTGGCCCCGGTGACGTCGTCGCCCGCGATCAGCGCTCGTTGAACGGGGGCGGCACCGCGCCAGGCGGGCAGCAAGGAGAAGTGCAGGTTGATCCAACCGTGGACAGGCACGTCGAGGAGGGCGCGCGGCAAGATCTGTCCGTATGCGACGACGGCGCATACGTCGGCGCGCAGCCGCTCGACCTGCGAGGCCAGCTCCGGGTCCTTGGCAGAGGCAGGAGCGAGGACGGGCACCCCCGCGCTCATCGCCCGCTTCTTGACCGAGCTGGGGCGCAGCGCGCGGCCACGCCCGGACGGGGCATCTGGGCGCGTGAGCACGGCCACCACCTCGTGGGAGGAGGCGAGCAACGCGTCGAGGGAGGGCACTGCCACCTCTGGCGTGCCGGCGAAGACGACCCGCATCGCCGCCTACATGCCCAGACCGAAGGTGGAGTGCGGGCTGATCTTGACCGTGGCGGGCGGCCCGCCGGCCCACTCGGTCGCCCGGATCTCCTTCATGACCAAGCGCCGCTGCGCCTTGTCCATCCGGTCGATGAACAGCACGCCATCGAGATGGTCGGTCTCGTGCTGGATGCACCGCGCCAGCAGCTCGCTGCCCTCGATGGTGACCGGGTCCCCGTACATGTTCATGCCCTGGGCGGCCACCCGCATCGCACGCGGCGTGTCGCAATAGATGCCTGGGAAGGACAAGCATCCCTCCTCGCCCTCCTGCATCTCCTCGGACAGCTCAAGCACGGGGTTGCACAGGTGACCGAGCTCGTCATCGACCCACCAGGTGAAAACTCGCAGGCCCACTCCGATCTGCGGGGCCGCCAGCCCGGCGCCGGGCGCCTCACGCATCGTGTCGGTGAGATCCGCCACGAGTCGGCGCAGTTCTTTGTCGAAGTCGACGACGGGCTCCGCGGGGGTGCGCAGCACCGGGTCGCCGAAGAGGCGGATGTCCTTGACAGCCACAGTGTTCCTTCGCTGGTGGGAAGCGTGGTGCCCCCAGTCTACGACGTCCTCGGCGAGTGCTCGCCGCCGCGACCGCGCGTCCGGCCGTGCTCTGGCGCCGATCCGGGACGCTGCGCCTGCGGGTTCACCGGTTGACCGCCGCGGTCCCGCGCCCCTCGGCCGTCGTGGCGGCGCCTGCGGGGGTGCCCGCCTGGAGCGTCCGTCCCAGGCGGGCTCTCGTCCGGCGGGGTGGCCTCAGGCTGCGGGATGGAATCCGGTCCTGGGCTGAAATCGACCTCCGGCCGCCGCAAGGCGCGCACCGCCGGGACGGCGAGGGTGCAGGCCAGCACCAGGATGAAAACCCACCCGGACCACCAGATCACACCCCGTACCTGCTCGCCTGCCGCCAGGGGCCCCACCGCGAGCTGCCCGACCGGGATCCCGACGAAGGAGCCGACGGAATCGTACGCGCTGACGCGGGAGAGGTACCGCTCTGGAATGTGCTCGTGGATGGCCGTTTGCCACGTGATCATGAAGACCTGCACGCCCGCGCCGGCCAAGAAGGCCGCCACGACCAGCACGCCGAGCGACGCACCGGCTCCGAGGGCGAAGAGCGGCAGCGCCAGCAGCATCATGGCCGGAATCCCCCACCTCAGGGGATGGACGACCCGGGCGCGGAGCATGACGAGCGTGAACACCAGCAGGCCCACCGCCTCGGCGGAGAGCGCGAGGCCCCAGCCACGCTCCCCCACCTGCGGAAGCTGCAATGCGGCCACCGGCCCGAGAGTGCTCCACGCCCCCGCGTGGATCGCCATGAGGATGCCGCAGGCGACGACGACGACCCACAGCCAGGTGGCCCCGACGAAAACGTCCCAGCCGGAGCGCAACTGGGACAGCAGAGAATGGGACTCCTCCGGCGCGGCAGGGGCGGGCAGCCGGATGGGCATGATGCACGCCGCCGCGACCACCCAGGTGAGCGCGTCGACCAGCAGGGCCCAGCCGGGGCCCACCGTCACCACGAGGAGCGCAGCGGACGTCGGGCCAAGGACGGCCAGTCCGCCACGGGTGAAGGCCAGCAGCGCGTTCGCCTGCTGCAGGTGACATCTCGCGACCAGTTGAGGGACAACGCCGAGGATGGCGGGCATCGTGAACGCGGTCACCGCTCCGTTGCACGCCTCGAGGACGATCAGTTGCCACAGCTCGGCCTGACCCGTGATCACCAGACAAGCGGCTGCGCCCTGGGTCAGCGCGGAGCCCAGGTGAGAGACGATCAGCACCCGTGAACGGGGGAATCGGTCGGCGACGACGCCGCCGACGAGGAGCAGCAGGACGAGAGGGATGCTCCGGGCCGCGAGCACTTGACCAAGGGCCGCCGGGGACGACGTGACGTGGAGGACCGCGAACACCAGGGCCACTGGCGCCATGGCCGACCCGGCGGTCGAGATCAGCCTCGCGGCGAAAAACCACCGGAAGGCGGGGTCGCGCAGCGGCGAAAGCGCAGCACTACTCCCCTCCACGGCGGCTCCTTGGAAACTCGCAAACGGCGATGATGACAGGTCCAGTTCACCTGACAATAACCCCGAACGAGCTCTCAGCGACCAGTACGCATCGTTCCGATCCGCACAACGACCGGATCAATATCCTTGCGGGCGCTACGAATTCCCTTCGCGGCCAGGAGGGCGGCCGCCACCTGGCCGCCCCGTGCGCGCGGTGCGCGCAGCAGCAGCTGCCAGTCGGCACCGCCCGGAATCGGGAGCGGACCGAGGCGCTCGACACCCTCCGGCAGGGTGGCCGCGTCCAGCAGGGACTGCAGGCCGTGCCGGGCACCGCACAGCGTCGCCATCCAGCCCGCCGGGGGCAGGTCGAGCTCGGCCCGCTCCGCGAGTTCCCGCGCGGCGAACCACTCCGGCGCCCACCGCACCAGGGCTTCGACCGTCGGCACCGTCACCCCCTCGGGGGCGCCCGCAAGCACCACGCGCGCCCTCGGCCGCGCGAGCGCTGCGGCCCCGAGCCACCGCCGCAGCGCCTCTTCTCCCGCATCGAGTTCGGGGCGGTCCAAGCTCGCCCAGGCGTCGAGCAGCAACACCGCCGCATACCCGCCCTCGGCCACCGGTTCCGCCCCCGGGGTCGCGATCACCAGCGCGGGCCGCGCGTCGACGCTGTCCCGGACGTGGTCGCCGGACGACGTCTCGACGCGCGTACCGGGGAACGCCCTGCCCAGCTCCTCCGCGGTGCGCCGCTCCCCCACGACGCGGCTGCGAAGACGTGCGTCGCCGCAGGTGGGGCAGACGTACGCCGCCGCTTTGGCACCACACCGTCGGCAGATCGGCGGCCCGGCGGCAGCCTCCAGTCCCAACGGCCCCGCGCACACCGAGCATCGGGCCGGCCGGTGACACGTACGACAGGACACACCCGGCAGGTAGCCGCGCCGGGGCACCTGGACGAGCACCGGCCCCTCCGCGAGCGCGTCATGCGTCGCGCGCCAGGCGGCCGCAGGCAGGTGCGCGTGGGCCGCCGGGCCGTCGCGATACTCGTCGGCGCCCTCTCCCGACACGTGAACGCGCGGCGCGACGCCCCGACGCGACACAGCCTCGGGAAGCACCTCTCGAAGCAGCCCATCCTCGATCGCCAGCTGGGTGTGCGCGGTGCGTGAGAACCCCCCGACCAGCGCGGCGGCCCCCGCGAGGGCGGCGTGAGCGCGCAGCACGGCACGGGCATGCGGGTACGGGGCCCGCGGCTCCTCGTACGCGTCGTCGCCGTCGTCCCACCAGGCGACCAGCCCCAGGTCGGCCACCGGGGCGAAGGCGGCGGAGCGCGTGCCCGCGACGCAGCGCACGTGGCCGCGCAGCACCTTGAGCCACGCCGTGTATCGGGCCTGGGGGCCCTGAGCCGCGGACAGCGTCACGTGCGCGTCGGGGCCGACCGCGACGATCAGCGCGGCTTCGACGCGCCGCAGATCACGAGCATCGGGCACCACCAGCAGCGCACCGCGCCCGCTCGCCAGCGTCGCCGCGGCCGCCTGCGCGAGTGCGGTGGGCCAGTCGTGCGCATCATCGCGGCACGGCAATGCGGTCCACGCCGCCGAAGGCGACTCCCCCGCAGCGAGGCGTCGCAAGAGGCTGTCGCCAGCCGGGTAGCCCCGCCAGGCGTCACCGTTCGGGTAGCCCTGCCCTGCGTCGCCGGCCGACGCGGGGACGACCGGGCCCCCTGCGCTCCCCGGCGCCGTGACGGCTACCGCCGCGGCGTCCAGGGCACGTTCGGCGCGGGCGTGGCGCGGAGGGATCGCGAGCCGCAGCACGTCGGAGAGGGTCCCCACGTGTTCGTCGGCGACCTGACGACACAGATCCGCGAGGCGGGGGGTGAGGACCGGTTCGGGGCTCACGACGCGACGCAAGGGCGTCAGCCGTCCCTCATGGACGGGGGCGGCCCGCCGCGCCAGCACATATCCGCTCACGTCGCGACCCGCGAACCGCACCTTCACGCGAACTCCCGGCACCGCGGTGTCGGAAAGCTCAGGAGGCACCGCGTAATCGAAGCCGCGGTCCAGGTGCGGCAACGGGACGTCAACCGCGACGACGGCCACCGGCAGCGCGACACCTGCGTCGTCTGGGTCGGCCGTCATGCCCGTACTACTACCGCATCCGACCGACACGCGACGTTCAGGCACGCGACGTTCAGGCACGCGACGTCCGGCTGACGTCAGGGGGCGCCACGCCGGCGGCGGTCAGCCGACCGCTCGGCGCAGGTCCTCCACCTTGTCGGTCTTCTCCCACGTGAACGCGTTGGTCAGGCCCGCGGCTCGGGTGCGCCCGAAGTGACCGTACGCGGCGGTCGCCTGGTAGATCGGCCGGAGGAGGTCGAGCGCCTCGATGATCGCCGAGGGGCGCAGGTCGAACACCGAGGTGATGGCGTCCTGGATCTTCTCCGCCGGGATGCTCTCGGTGCCGAACGTCTCCACGTACAGCCCGACGGGCTGCGCCTTGCCGATCGCGTACGCCACCTGCACCTCGCAGCGCCGCGCCAGGCCGGCCGCCACCACATTTTTGGCGACCCAGCGCGTCGCGTACGCCGCGGAGCGGTCCACCTTGCTCGGATCCTTGCCGGAGAAGGCGCCGCCGCCGTGGCGGGCCATCCCGCCGTAGGTGTCGACGATGATCTTGCGGCCGGTCAGCCCTGCGTCGCCCATCGGGCCGCCGATCTCGAAGCGGCCGGTCGGGTTGATCAGCGTCCGGTAGTCGGACACGTCCAGGGTGACGCCGGCGTGCCGCAGGTCCTGCAGCACCGGCGCGATGACGTATTGCTCCACGTCCGGGGCGAGCAAAGCTTCCAGGGAGACATCCGACGCGTGCTGACTGGACACCACGACGGTGTCCAGCGCGACCGGTCGGTCTGCGTCGTAGGCGATCGTCACCATCGTCTTGCCGTCGGGGCGCAGGTAGGCCATCTGTCCCGACTTGCGCACGGCCGTGAGTCGCTCGGCGAGCCGGTGGGCCAGGTGGATCGGCAGCGGCATCAGCTCGGGCGTGTCGTCACACGCGTATCCGAACATGAGCCCCTGGTCACCCGCGCCCTGCTTGTCGAGGGGGTCGACCCCGCCCGTGCGGTTCTCGTACGCGGTGTCGACGCCCTGGGCGATGTCGGCGCTCTGCTGACCGATGGAGATCTCGACGCCACACGTCCTCCCGTCGAAACCTTTGACCGAGCTGTCGTAGCCGATCCCGACGATCGTCTCGCGTACCAGACGAGGGATGTCGACGTAGCCCACCGTGTCCACCTCGCCCGCCACGTGCACCAGCCCCGTGGTGACCAACGTCTCGACCGCGACCCGGGCGTGCGGGTCCTGTGCGAGCATCGCGTCCAGGATCGCGTCCGAGATCTGGTCACAGATCTTGTCCGGGTGGCCCTCGGTGACGGACTCGGACGTGAACAAGCGGGCCACATAGACTCCTAGCGAAAAGGTAGGCAACTCGCGCGACGACGCGCGGCGCCAGCACGACGTCCGGCCGCTGTCTGCCGAGACGTGTCAACGTGCGGGTCACATGCTACCAGCGGCGTTGTCCCGTCCTCCCGCAGCAAACCCCGTCGGCGCACGGGGGTCAGGGCGCTTGCAGCGCCAGGTGAATCGCCCCGGCCGCCAACGCCATCACCGAGGCCGACAGGCTCAGCACCGCCCAGCCGGGGCGCGGATACCGCTCCTCGCGCACGCCCAGGACACGCCGCCGATGGGTGAGAGTTGCTGCAACGTAGGCGCCGGTGGCGAGCGCCCAGGAGGCCACGGCAAGGCCGGCCAGCTCGGGGTCCGCGCGGTCGAGCCCCCTCAGGAGGAGCAGCGAGACCACGCTGCTCGCCAACGACGTGCGAAACCAGGCCAGTGTGGTCCGCTCGGGCTGCAGTCCCGGGTCACGCTGCACCACCGACACCGACACCGACGCCGACGGCGACACCGACGCGTCGGCCGGGGCCGGCAGCTGCGCTTCATCACTCATCGAGCGTTCGCCCAGACGATCACCAGGGTGAGCAGCACCCCCACGGTGACCCCGCCCGCGAGGACGGGGATCAGCGCAGGGATCGGAAGCGGCCGACGGACGCGCATGGCCCGCTCCACGCGCAGCCACCGCACCCCCGCCGACGCGGAGGTCACGAAACCCAGGGCGGCCAACGCGATCGCCAAGGCCGTACGGCTCCCGCCGGTGAACACTCCGCCGGCGAACGCTTCGACCGCGACGGCCCCGCCGACCAGCGCCAACGACGTCCGGATCCATGCCAGGAACGTACGCTCGTTGGCCAGGGAGAAGCGTGGGTCCGGTTCGTCTCCGTCGGGCAGCAGGTGTCGGGACAGCCAGCCACGCTGGCAGCGCGAATCAGGCATCTGTCTGCGCTCCCACGTCCCACTCCCGCACCTCTCAGATGAGGTCTGCCAGCACGTCCAGGATGGCGGCGGCCGCCTCCGCCTTGGTGCCGCTCACCTCCGCCATCGGCGCCTCGCGTCCCGTCGCCAGAATGGTCACGGTTGTCGTGTCCCTGCCGAACACCAGGCCCGGTCCCACCTGGTTAGCCACGAGCAGATCGCATCCTTTGAGCGCCAGCTTCGCGCGGGCCAATTCCAGCACTGAATGCGCCGCATCCCCGGTCTCGGCGGCGAACCCGACGATCACCGGACGGTCCGCGCCCGACTCCCCCCGCCGCCGCACCAAGCCCGCAAGAACATCCGGATTGCGTATCAGCTCGATCACGGGCGCGTCGTCCTCGTGCCCGGCGTCGTGTCGCTTCTTGATCTTGGTGTCCACGTAGGTGGCGGGACGGAAGTCCGCCACGGCCGCCGCCATCACGATCGCGTCCGCGCCCTGGTACGCGTCCTCGACGACCGCTTGGAGTTCGAGCGCCGACTCGACGGGGACCAGGTTCAGCCGACCCGCCCCGACAGCCGACAGCGCATCCCCCGGCACCGATGTCGGCACCGGGGCCGGCAGCGACACGTTCGCGCTGATCAGATCGACGATCGCCCCACGGCGAACCGCTTCGGCCGCGAGCGCGTACCCCTGCTTCCCTGAGCTGCGGTTGCCGAGGTACCGGATGGGGTCCAGCGCCTCGCGCGTGCCGCCGGCCGTGATCACGATGCGTCGGCCGACCAGGGCGCCCGGCCCCGGCGCCGCGTTGTCGAGTACCGCCAGCGCGGCCTCGTAGATGACCTCCGGCTCGGGAAGCCGGCCAGGCCCGGTGTCGACGCCGGTGAGTCGGCCGACGGCGGGATCGAGCACGGTGACACCGCGACCTCGTAGCGTCGCCACGTTGGCCTGCGTGGCCGGGTGCAGCCACATCTCCGTGTGCATGGCCGGGGCCATGACGACCGGGCAGCGCGCCGTCAGCAGGACGTTGGTCAGCAAGTCGTTCGCGAGGCCGTGGGCGGCGCGCGCCAGCAGGTCTGCGGTGGCAGGGGCCACGACGACCAGATCGGCGCGCTGACCGATCCGCACATGCCGTACCTCGTCGACCCCGTCCCACACACTCGTGCTCACCGGGTGACCTGAGAGGGCCTCCCAGGTCGCGGAGCCCACGAAGTGCAGAGCCGCCTCGGTCGGCACGGCAGTGACGTCCGCGCCGCCCTCGCTGAACAGGCGGGACAGCAGGCAGGCCTTGTACGCAGCGATACCACCCCCCACCCCGAGGACGACGCGCAGCGGCGGGGTGTCAGGGCACGTCGGGTCAAGAACTGTCATAGCGGGCCGGGTCGAGCCCACGGTCCGGTCCCTCTCACACCTCGAGTGGCGTCGAGGTGAGCAGGTGACCGTTGATCTCGCGCAGGGCCACCGACAGTGGCTTCTCGTGCACCTGCGTCTCCACGAGCGGGCCGACGTACTCCAAGAGCCCTTCGGAGAGCTGGCTGTAATAGGCGTTGATCTGCCGGGCCCGCTTGGCCGAGTAGATCACCAGCGCATACTTGCTTTCGGCGACCACGAGCAGGTCGTCGATGGGCGGGTTGGTGATGCCGATCGGGTTGGCTACGGTGCCGGACACAGTCGCTCTCTCGTTTCCTCGGGGTTCTTGCCGTCGCGGTGTCGTGCCGCGTATGGACGGGCGGTCGCGGCGCGGGTGTTCTCGTCGCCGGTGCGGCCTTCCCAGATCCATTGTACGAGCTCAGCGCCAGCCCGTTCGACGTCGTCGTTCACAATGACCACGTCGAACTCGTCTGCCGCCTCCAGCTCCACGCGGGCGGTGGCCAGCCGCGCGTCCCGCTCGGCCTGCCTCTCGGTCCCCCGACCCTCGAGCCGACGGACGAGCTCATCCCAACTCGGCGGGGCGAGGAAGACGAAGCGTGCCTCGGGAATCGTCTCGCGCAGCTGGCGCGCGCCTTGGACGTCGATCTCCAGCAGGACGGGGTGTCCCTGGACGAGCGCGTCCTCGACGGGCCGGCGCGGGGTCCCGTACCGCGCCCGCCCGTGGACCTCGGCCCACTCCAACAATTCGCCGCCCCGCACCATCGCGTCGAATGCGGACTCGTCGAGGAAGATGTAGTCCTCGCCGTCAGCCTCACCCGGCCGGGCGGGTCGGGTCGTCGCGGAGACGGACATCCATACGCGTGGGTCATGATCAAGCACCCACGCCGAGACGGCGCCCTTGCCGACCGCGGTGGGACCGACGAGGACGATCAGCCGTGCCGAGGTGCGCCGGGTGGCATCTGGGTCAGGGCCCGTCGGCATGGTGGCGCGTCAGGCCTTCTTGCTGAAACGCTCAAGGAGCGCCGCGATCTGGTTCGCGCCCAGGCCGCGGACACGTCGCGTCTCGGAGATGCCGATCTCCTCCATGATCTGGCGCGCGCGGACGCGCCCGACGCCAGGCATCGACTCAAGGAGAGAGGACACCTTCATCTTGCCGACGACGTCGTTGGACTTGCCCTCTTTGACCACGTCGGCGAGCGAGCCCTGCGAGTTCTTGAGACGGTTCTTGACGGCCGCCCGCTCACGCCGCGCCGCCGCGGCCTTCTCGAGTGCTTCCGCGCGCTGCTCGGGTGTCAGCTGGGGTAGGGCCACGGGTTTCTCCTCGGAGTGCTGCCGGATGCGTCAGGATCGGCCCGGGAACGTCAGGTGGCAGGGGACGCTCAGATGAGGCCCCCGACCGGCGACAATTGGCGCCGACCTCGGGTAGAACCTAGCGAAACGGCCCGCCACGTGCAACGTTGGCACGCCGCGCCCTCCGCGAGCGGGTCCGGCCATCTCCTGCTCAGCGGGAGCTGCGCTCGGCGATCGCACGATGGTGCCGAATCACCTCGTCGATGATGAAGCCGAGCAGCTTCTCGGCGAACGCGGGGTCGAGGTGCGCCTCCTCGGCAAGGGCGCGCAGTCGGGCGATCTGCTCCGCTTCCCGCTGCGGATCCGCTGGTGGTAGGCCGTGTTCAGCCTTGAGTCGCCCCACCCGCTGGGTGCACTTGAAGCGCTCCGCCAGGAGGTGGACGAGCGCGGCGTCAAAGTTGTCGATGCTCGCCCTGATGGCGTTGAGCTCGGCGTGGACCGGGTCGTCGGCGCCCTCCCGCGCCCGCTCCGCACGGGTCACGGCGCCCCCCACATGTCGGCGAACTGCGTCGCGGTGCGCTGAGCGGCTGCTCTCAAGGCGTCGACTTGCGGTCCGGTGGAGAGGAGTTCACGGCTGGAAGCGGCGAGCACGTCCCGCCGCGCCTCTCCGAAAACGGCCACCACGTCCGCCCCCGTCGCGCCCTGCGCGCCGACCCCCGGGGCCAGCAGCGGCGCATTGGCCGCCGCCAGATCCAAGCCCAGCTGCGCTACGGCGTCGCCGACGGTGGCGCCGACGACCATCCCCACGCTCCCGAGCCGACCCTGCGCGGCGGCCTGCGCGTTGTCCGACGTGACGCCGGCCACGATCGACGCGGCGACCGATCCCGCACCCCCGGGAACGGTCGCGTGCTGCACGGTCGCTCCCTCCGGGTTCGAGGTCAGCGCAAGCACGAACACCCCCCGTCCGGTCCGCAGGGCGAGGTCGAGCGCGGGCCGCAGGGAGCCGTAGCCCAGGTAGGGGCTCACCGTGATCGCATCCGCGGCGAGGGGGGCTCCGTCAGCGAGGTACGCGTGGGCGTACGCGTCCATCGTCGAGCCGATGTCCCCGCGTTTCACGTCGAGGATCGACAGGGTGTCCGCCGCCCGCAGGGCGGTCAGCGTCCGCTCCAGCACCGCGAGGCCCGCAGCCCCGTGCCGCTCGAAGAACGCCGACTGCGGCTTGACGCAGGCCACAACCCCCGCGAACGCCTCGACGCACCGCTGCGCGAACGACTCCAACCCGGCTGGGCTGTCGGGCAGGCCCCACGCGTCGAGGAGCCCGGGGTGCGGGTCGATGCCGGCGCACAGCGGTCCGGCAGAGTCCATCGCGACGCGCAGGCGCGCCCCGAACGGCTCGTAGGGTGTCTGGTCGGGCACGGGCTTCTCCTGGGCGTGAAGGGGTCAGCGAGTGTGGGCGATCCCCACGACGTGGCTCAGGCGAGTGAAGCCGCGTCGCCCGACCGCCTCCGCGAGCTCACCCAGTACCCGCGCCGGGGCGTGGGGGTCGTGGAAGGTGGCTGTTCCGACCTGCACCGCACAGGCTCCGGCCGCGATGAGCTGCAGCGCGTCCAGCCCGGAAGCGATCCCACCGACCCCGATGATCGGGGCCGCCGGGATCCGCCCCGAGCGCATCGCCGCGTACACCTGATAGACGGCCCGTACGGCGATCGGATGGATCGCGGGGCCGGACAGCCCGCCCGTGATCCCTCCCAGCGTGGGGGTCAGGCGGTCCGTGTCGATCTGCATGCCGAGCAGCGTGTTGATCATCGTCAGACCGCTCGCCCCCGCCGCCAGCGCGGCGCGGGCGATCATCACGATGTCGGTCACGTCGGGGCTGAGCTTGGCGAACGCCGGGATGTCCGGCGGCAGCTCCGTGCGGACCTCCTGGAGCACCTGCGTCGTCGACATGACGTCGCACGCGTAGACCAGGCCCCGGTTGGCCACGTTGGGGCAGGAGATGTTGACCTCGATCCCCACCACCGCGTCGAAGGCCTCGCTGTTGCGCAAGACGCGGGTGACGTCGGCGAACTCGCGCGGCTCGGTGCCCGCGATCGACACGAGCACCCGCGCGCCCACCGACTTCAACCAGGGCAGGTCTTCGGCGACAAACGCCTCGATGCCGGGGCCCTGCAGGCCGATCGAGTTGAGCATGCCGCTCGGGGTCTCCGCCATGCGCGGCGTCCCGCGCCCGGAACGCGGGTTGAGCATCACGGTCTTCGTCACGAACGCGCCGAGCTCGGCGACGTCGAAGAACCGGTGCAGCTCCCGTCCGTTCGCGGCGCAGCCTGAGGCGGTCATCACGGGGTTGGGCAGGGTCATGTCGAAGCCGAGATCGACGCTCATGTCGATGTCGCGTCCGGCCACCACGTACGAGCGGGGCACCCCTGGGACGGCCTGCTGCGTGTCGTCATCGACCTGGGCAGGGGACTCGTCGAGGAGATCGGCCTCGCTCTCGCCGGGGGTAACGGCCTCCTGATCGTACGGAGCGTCCGCATCAGGTGTCGCGCCGGGCGTGACGTCGGGCGCAACGTCCTCGGAGGCGCCCGCGTGGTGCGCAGTGTCGGTGACGAACGCCTCCCGCGCGGCACCCTTCGGCGCGGCATCGTCCGGCACGGAGACGATCTGACCGCTCAGTCGCTCCACGCCCGCGGCTTCGGCGAGTGCGTCGAGGTCATCATGGTCTTCATGGTCATCGCGCCGGTCTCCCCCCGCCCGGGCGGGGCCGCCGGGCCGGGGCGTGTTCCGCGGCGTGTTCCGGGGCGGGCTCATGAGTGGCCCTCCGCGACGAGGGCGCCCAGCGCGTCCGAGGGCACCGAGCACCGTCCGTCCTCGATGGCGTCCCACCGGATCCGGTCGCCGCGGAAGACGGGACCCTCCACACAGGAGCGGACCATCCGGGTGACCCCGTCGCGGCCGACCACCGGCACGACGCATGTCATGCACACACCGATGCCGCAAGCCATGGACTCCTCCACGGCTAGCTGGGACACCACCCCCTGCGCCTGCGCGACCTCCTGGACGGCGCGCAGCATCGGCATCGGTCCGCAGGCGTAAACCACCCCGGCCTCGATCTGCTCAATCGCGCTGGGCAACGCGTCGGAGACCAGCCCGGTCATGCCAAGGGAGCCGTCGTCGGTGGTGACCGAGACGTGGTCCACGAGACGCTGCGCCTCCAGGACCCCGAAGAGCCGGTCTTTGCTGCCGGCGCCCAGCACGAGGGAAACCGCGCAGCCGCGCTCACGTAGCGCTGCGGTCAACCAGAACAGGGGCGCGCTGCCGTAGCCACCTCCGACGAGGACGCACGGGGTCGGCTGGGTCGGCAGTGGGAACGGCCGCCCGAGCGGACCGACCATGTCGAGGACCTCGCCGGGACCGCGCGACGTCAGCCACCGGGTCCCCTGTCCGCAGGCGGCGACGATCAGCTCGATCCGGCCGGGCCCGGGGCCGATCGGGGACTGCGCCCGGTAGATGGAGAACGAACGACGCAACAGCGCGGCCGACAACTCCCCGCCGACGGTGAGGGAGACGAACTGTCCGGGCCGCGCCAGTTCCGCGATCTCGCTCACCTCGAAGACCATCCGGCGATAGACCCCTTCCGAGTGGACCTCCACGAGGCGGGCGTTCTGCTGCGCGACGCCCGCGGCCCGGGCGCGCTCCGCAGGCCCCAACTGCGCGGTCAGCTCACTCATCGGTCCTCCCTTCGTCGAACGGGCAGCGCCTGCGCGGCGCCGGCCCCCAGATCCAGATCGTGCGCGTGCTCCTGCAACGAACGCACCGTCACAGGACCGCTGCGAATCGACTCGATCCCCTGCACGGCGGCCCCCAACTGCTGCACGGTCGTGATGATCGGCCGGTCCATGCTCGTGGTGGCCGTCCGGATCGCGTACCCATCCTTGCGGGCGTCGCTGCCCTCGGGGGTGTTCACGACCATATCGATGTCTCCGGCGAGGATCTGATCGACGATCGTCGGCTCACCGCCGGGGCCGCGGCCCTCGCTGTATTTGCGCACGACGGTGGCGGGGACGCCGTTGCGGCGCAGCACGTCCGCGGTACCGAGCGTGGACAGCAGCTCGAACCCCAGATCGGCGAGCCGCTTGAGCGGGAAGATCATCGCCCGCTTGTCCCGGTTGGCCACGGACACGAAGATCCGCCCGGTGGTCGGCAGGCCCCACAGAGCGCCCATCTGCGTCTTGGCGAACGCGGCCCCGAAGCTGGCGTCGATCCCCATGACCTCGCCGGTGGAGCGCATCTCCGGTCCGAGCACCGAGTCGACGACACGGCCCTGCGCGGTTCTGAACCGCTTGAACGGCAGGATCGCCTCTTTCACCGAGACCGGCGCGTCCAGTGGCATCGTGCCGCCGTCACCGACCGGGGGCAGCAGCCCCTCGCCGCGCAACTGCGCGATGCTCGCGCCCAGCATCACCCGGGCCGCGGCCTTCGCCAGCGGCACCCCGGTCGCCTTGGCGACGAACGGGACCGTCCGGGAGGCGCGGGGGTTGGCCTCCAGGACGTAGAGCACGTCCTGGGCCAGCGCGAACTGCACGTTCATCAGCCCGCGAACCCCGAGCCCCTCGGCGAGCGCGAAGCTGGACTCTCGCACCCGGCGAAGCTCCCGCGGGCCGAGCGTGACGGGCGGCAGCACGCAGGCGGAGTCGCCGGAGTGGATGCCGGCCTCCTCGATGTGCTCCATGATCCCGCCGACGAAGATGTCCTCCCCGTCGAACAGGACGTCCACGTCGATCTCGACGGCGTCGTCGAGGAAGCGGTCCACCAGCACCGGGTGCTCGCTGGAGGCCTCGGTCGCCCGGTCGACGTAGCTGGTCAGCGTGGGGTCGTCGTACACGATCTGCATCCCCGCGCCGCCGAGGACGTAGCTCGGGCGCACGAGGACGGGATAGCCGATGTCCCGGGCGATCCGCACCGCCTCGACGGCAGAGAACGCCGTGCCGTGCCGCGGCGCCGGCAGTCCCGCCTCGGCGAGCACCCGCCCGAAGTGGCCGCGGTCTTCGGCGAGGTCGATCGACTCCGGCGACGTCCCGACGATCGGGACGCCCTCGTCCTTGAGGGCCTGAGCGAGCCCGAGCGGAGTCTGGCCACCGAGCTGCACGATGACCCCGGCGATGGGACCGGCGACGCGCTCCGCGTCCACCACTTCCAGGACGTCTTCGAGCGTGAGCGGCTCGAAGTAGAGCCGGGAGGACGTGTCGTAGTCGGTCGACACGGTCTCGGGGTTGCAGTTGACCATGATCGTGTCGTAACCGGCGTCGCGCAGCGCAAAGCTCGCGTGAACGCAGCTGTAGTCGAACTCGATGCCCTGGCCGATCCGGTTCGGTCCCGAGCCGAGGATGATGACGGCCGGCCGCTGCCGGGGCGCAACCTCGGTCTCTTCGTCGTACGTGGAGTAGTGGTACGGGGTGGACGCGGCGAACTCCGCCGCGCACGTATCCACCGTCTTGTACACGGGCCGGATGTCGAGAGCCTGACGTACGCCGCGCACGACCGCCTCCCCGAGCCCGACGAGCTCGCCGATCTGGGCGTCGGAAAAGCCGTGCCGTTTGGCCACGCGCAGCGTGTCCGGGTCGAGGTGGCGCAGGCTGCGACCCGACGACCGGATGGCGTCGGCGATCTCGTTGAGCAGCTGGATCTGGTCCAGGAACCAGGGGTCGATCCCGGTCGCCTCGTGCACGGCCGCCACCGTCACGCCGCCGCGCAGTGCCTGCTGCACCGCGATGATGCGCCCGTCGGTGGGGGTGCGGGCGGTCGTCAGGTACGCCTGGGCCGCGTCCGCGTCGGGACGGGGCCCCCGCCAGTGGAAGGAGCTGTTCTTGCGTTCCAGGCTGCGCAGTGCCTTCTGCAGGGCCTCGGTGAAGTTGCGTCCGATCGCCATCGCCTCGCCGACCGACTTCATCGTGGTGGTCAGGGTGGCGTCGGCGTCGGGGAACTTCTCGAAGTTGAACCGCGGCGCCTTGACGACGACGTAGTCCAGCGTCGGTTCGAAGCTTGCCGGCGTCTGCTCGGTGATGTCGTTGGGGACCTCGTCGAGGGTGTACCCGATGGCCATCTTCGCGGCGATCTTCGCGATGGGAAAGCCGGTGGCCTTGGAGGCGAGGGCGGAGCTGCGGGAGACGCGCGGGTTCATCTCGATGACGATGACCCGTCCGTCGGCCGGGTTCACGGCGAACTGGATATTGCAGCCGCCGGTGTCGACGCCGACCTCGCGGATGATCGCGATGCCGATGTCGCGCAGGTCCTGGTACTCGCGGTCGGTCAGCGTGAGCGCGGGAGCGACGGTGATCGAGTCCCCGGTATGCACGCCCATCGGATCGAGATTCTCGATGGAACAGACGACGACCACGTTGTCGGCGTGGTCGCGCATGACCTCCAGCTCGTACTCTTTCCAGCCGAGGATCGACTCCTCCAGGAGCACCTCGGTGACCGGGGAGTCATGCAGGCCGGCGCCGGCGATCCGCTCCAGGTCTTCAGGCGTGTAGGCGAACCCGGAGCCGAGCCCGCCCATCGTGAACGACGGCCGGACCACGAGCGGATAGCCGAGATCCTCGGCGGCCGCCCACACCTCGTCCATGGATTGGCAGATGATGCTGAGGGCGCTCTGCGCGCCACAGCGCTCGACCACGCCCTTGAACTTGGCGCGGTCCTCGCCGAGCTGGATCGCGTCCACGTTGGCGCCGATGAGCGGGCAGCCGTAGCGCTCCAGGATGCCCCGCTCGTGCAGGATCATCGCCGCGTTGAGGGCGGTCTGCCCGCCGAGGGTGGCGAGCACGGCGTCGGGCTTCTCCTTGGCGATGATCGACTCGATGACCTCGGGGGTGATCGGCTCGACGTACGTCGCGTCGGCCATCTCCGGGTCGGTCATGATCGTCGCAGGGTTGGAGTTGACCAGCACCACTCTCACGCCTTCGGCGCGCAACACCCGACAGGCCTGCGTGCCGGAATAGTCGAACTCCGCGGCCTGCCCGATGACGATCGGGCCAGACCCGATCACGAGCACACAACGGATATCGTCGCGTTTGGGCATCAGTTAGCTCCTGCGGGGCGGTAGTTCCCCTCGATCAGGGCGAGGTAGCGGTCGAAGAGGTAGGCCGCGTCGTGCGGACCGGCGGCGGCCTCGGGGTGGTACTGGACCGAGAACGCCGGAACGTCCAAGCATTCCAGGCCTTCCACGACGTCGTCGTTGAGGCAGACGTGGCTGACCCGGACCCGCCCGAGGTCGGTGCCCTGCCCCGCATCGCTCGGTGCCACGACCGGATCGGAGGACAGCGGGCCGGGCCAGGCGATGGCGAAGCCGTGGTTGTGCGCGGTGATCTCAACCGTCCCGGTGGCCCGGTCGAGCACCGGCTGGTTGATCCCCCGGTGTCCGTACGTCAGCTTGTACGTACTGAGTCCGAGCGCCCGCCCCAGCAGCTGGTGGCCGAAGCAGATCCCGAAGAACGGGATCCGCGCGGCGAGCACCTGCCGCAGGAGCGCCACCTGTCCATGCGCGGTGGCGGGGTCGCCGGGACCGTTACTGAAGAACACCCCGTCCGGGCCGTGCTCCCGCAGGACGCCCGGCACGGCCAGGACGTCCTGCAGCGTCGCGCTCGCGGGCAGCACGTGCACGTCGATGCCCCGCTGCGCCATCAGCAGCGGCGTCATCGCCTTGATGCCCAAGTCGATCGCCACCACCACCGCGCGGCGCTCGCCGACCGATGGCAGGACGTACGGGTCCTGCGTGCTCACCTCCTCGGCCAGGGCTGCGCCGGCCATCCGCGGCGAGTCCAGGACTTGCGCGAGCAACGCCTTGTCGCTGCCGTGCGCGAGCTCCCCCGAGAAGATCCCGGCGCGCATCGCGCCGCCCTGGCGGATGTGCCGCGTCAGCGCCCGGGTGTCGATCTCGCAGATGCCGACCACGCCGGCGTCACGCAGATCCGCCTCCAGGGTGCGCCGGGACCGCCAGTTGCTGGGCCGCAGCGCGGGGTCGCGGATGACGTAGCCGGCCACCCAGATGCGCCGGCTCTCAGCGTCCTCGTCGTTCATGCCCGTGTTGCCGACGTGCGGCGCGGTCATCACGACGATCTGCCGGTGATAACTGGGGTCGGTGAGGGTCTCCTGGTAGCCCGTCATCCCCGTCGAAAAGACCACTTCGCCCAGGGTGTGTCCCACGGCCCCGTACGCACGGCCGCGGAACACGCGGCCGTCCTCCGTCACGAGCACCGCAGGCTCCCGCGGGACCAGCAGGGGCGCGGCATCCTCGTTGCGGGACTCGTCCGCAGGGAAGGCGGTCACTGCAGACGGCCCTCCAGCACGGTCGGCACGCCCCGCAGAAGCGTCGTCATCACGCGTCCTTTGAAGGTGCGCCCGTCGTAGGGGTTGTTGCGCGAGCGTGAGTGCGTCACCGAGGCGTCCACGACGACCTCGGCCTCCGGGTCGATCAGCACGATGTTGGCCGGTTCGCCGACCGCGACCGACCGTCCGTGGCCCTCCAGCCGGGCGATCCGCGCGGGCCGTACGCTCATCGTCTGCGCGACGTCGGCCCAGCTCATCAGCCCGGAGCGGACCATCACGTCGCTGATGATCGGCACCGCGGTCTCCAGGCCGAGCATCCCGAACGCCGCGAGCGGGAAGTCGTGCTGTTTGGCGTGCGCGGGGTGCGGGGCATGGTCGGTCGCGACCGCGTCGATCGTCCCGTCGGCCACGGCCGCCCGCAGCGCTTCGACGTCCTCGGCGGGCCGCAGCGGCGGGTTGACCTTGTAGACCGAGTCGTAGGTCGCGACCAGGTCGGTGGTCAACAACAGGTGGTGCGGCGTGGCCTCCGCGGTCACGGGGACGCCCAGGGACTTGGCCCAGCGGATCACGTCGACCGAACCGGCGGTGCTGACGTGGCAGACGTGCAAGCGCGAGCCGGTCATGCGGGCGAGCATCACGTCGCGGGCGACGATGACGTCCTCGGCGACCCCCGGCCAGCCCATCAGGCCGAGACGCCCGGACAGCTCGCCCTCGTGGCAGCAGGCGCCGGGGTGTGGCGCGAGGTACGGGTCCTGCGCGTGCTGCGCGATGACCCCGTCGAACGCCTTGACATAGTCCAACGCTCGCCGCATCACCTGCGCGTTACCGATGCACCGGCCGTCATCGGAGAAGAACCGTACCTTCGCCTTGGAGCGGGCCATCAGCCCCAGCTCGGCGAGCTCCTTGCCCTCCAGCCCCTTGGTCACGGCCCCCACGGGGAAGACATCGGCGTACGCCGAGCGTTGCCCGCGCGCGTACATCCACTCGGCTTTTTGAACCGTGTCCGTGACCGGGTCGGTGTTAGCCATCGCGAGCACCGCGGTGAACCCGCCCGCCGCCGCGCACTGCGACCCGGACTCGATCGTCTCCGCCTCCTCGCCGCCTGGCTCCCGCAGGTGCGTGTGGATGTCGACCAGCCCCGGCAGGGCGACCAGCCCGTCCGCGTCGATCACCTCGGCGCCCTTCGGCTGCTCGGCGTCGGTCCCCACCGCGACGATCTTGCCGTTCGCGATCGCGATGTCGGTGCGACCCTGTCCGAGCAGGTCGGCCCCCTTGATGAACCAGGTCACGCCGAGCTCCCTTCGCCGGAGAAGATGTGATAGAGCGCGGCCATGCGCACGGCGACACCGGCCTTGACCTGCTCGAGAATCAGCGAGCGGGCGTGGTCGGCCGCCTCCGGCGAGATCTCCAAGCCACGGTTCATCGGGCCGGGGTGGCAGATCACCGCGTGATCCTGCATGAGCTCGAGGCGCTCGCGGGTCAAGCCGTACGCGTCCGTGTACTCGCACTCCGTGGGAAAGAACCCCCCGGACATGCGCTCTCGCTGGACCCGCAGCATCATCAGCGAGTCGACTCGCGGGATGACCTCGTCAAGGTCGTACGTGATCGCGAAACCGTCACGGGCCGACCAGGACTCGATGCCCGGCGGCATCAGGGTCGGAGGCGCCACCAGCGTGATCTGGACGTCCAGCGCGCGCAGGCACAGCAGGTTGGAACGCACGACACGGCTGTGCAGAAGGTCGCCGACGATCGCGACGTGCTTGCCCTCCAGCGGCCCGAGCGCCGCCCGCATGGCGAAGGCGTCGAGCAGCGCCTGCGTGGGGTGCTCGTGGGTGCCGTCCCCCGCGTTGAGCACCGGCAGACCAGTCCACTCCATCGCGAGCTTCGGCGCTCCCGACGCAGGGTGCCGGATGACGAAGCCGTCGACACCAAGCGCCGCGATCGTCAGCACGGTGTCTCGCAGCGACTCCCCCTTGGTGGTCGAGGACCCCTTGGAGGAGAAGGCCATCGTGTCCGCCGACAGCGACTTGGCCGCCAGGTCGAAGCTCATCTTCGTGCGCGTGGAATCCTCGAAGAACGCGTTCACGATCGTCACGCCCCGCAGAGCTGGGATCTTCTTCATCTCCCGTTGACGGACCTTCGCCATCTCCTCAGCGGTGTCGAGGAGCTGGACGATCTGGTCGCGAGTGAGCCCCTCGATGCCGAGCAGGTGGGACAGGTGCATCAGCGGTCGCCTCCGATGATCCGGACCTCGTCCATCCCGTCGAGTTCCTCGATGAGCACGAGGACGCGCTCCGCGGACGAGGTAGGCAAGTTCTTGCCCACGTGGTCGGCGCGGATCGGCAGCTCGCGGTGGCCGCGGTCGACGAGGACCACGAGCCGCACCGCGCGGGGCCGGCCGATGTCTCCGAGCGCGTCGAGCGCGGCCCGGACCGTGCGACCGGAGTAGAGCACGTCGTCCACGAGGACGACCACTTTGTCGTCGATGCCGCAGGACGGGATGTGCGTCGGCTCCAGCGCCCGCGTGGGTTTGCGGCGCAGGTCGTCGCGGTAGAGCGTGATGTCGATGGTCCCGCAGGGGATCTCGGCTCCCTCGACCTCTTGCATGAACCCGGACAGGCGCCGCGCGAGGGGCGCCCCCCGGGTCGGGATGCCGAGGAGGACGAGGTCGTGTCCCCCCTTGTTGTGCTCGAGCACCTCGTGGGCCATGCGGCGAAGGCCGCGGGAGATGTCGTCCGCGCCGAGGACGACCCGCGCGTCGGGCGGAGCCTCAGGATCGGTCGGTGACGGCGCTGAGGACTCGTGCGGGTCTGGCCGGCTCACGGCGCGGACCTCCTTCCCCGCCTCACGGGACGGTGGTTAAAGGACGTCGGTCGTCGCCGAGCCTACCGCCGCCCGCCGCCCCTTTCGCACCACCCCGCCTCGCCCCAGCGATGGCTCCCCGCAAGGGCGCCGACACGCCCCGCCGGGCGACTACGCTGCCAACAGGACGAACGCGCCCCGGGCTCTCGCCGAACCGCCCACCGGGCCCACACCGCCGACCCGCACCGCCCACCCACACCGCCGGACGAAAGGTCCCCGCCATGCGCGCTCCCATCGACCCGACGACCGCACCGGCCTGGGCGACGCTCGCGTCGCTGCGGGAAGGCCTCGACCTGAACCTGCGCGAGGCGTTCGCGGGCGACCCGCACAGGGCACAGCGCTTCACGAAGGCCGCGGGTGAACTACGCGTCGACCTGTCGAAGAACCTCATCACCGACGACGTGGTCGCCGCGCTGGTCCAGCTCGCCGAGGAGGTCGGTCTCGGTGAGCGGATGGAGGCGATGTTCACGGGCGAGCGCATCAACGGCACCGAGGATCGCGCGGTGCTGCACACGGCGCTGCGCGCACCGAAGGGCACGACGCTCGTGGTGGACGGACAGGATGTGAACGCCGACGTCCACGAGGTGCTGGCGAAGGTGTACGACTTCGCCCGCGCCGTGCGCTCCGGCGCGTGGACCGGGATGACGGGCAAGCGCATCGAGACCGTGGTCAACGTGGGCATCGGCGGCTCGGACCTCGGCCCGGTGATGGCGTATGAGGCGTTGCGCCCCTACGTTCAGGAGGGCCTGAACTGCCGGTTCATCTCTAACATCGACCCGACGGACGCTGCGACCACGACCGCGGGCCTCGACCCGGAGACCACGCTCGTGATCGTCGCGAGCAAGACGTTCACCACCCTGGAGACGATCACGAACGCGCGGCTGGTGCGGGCCTGGCTGCTCGACGGTCTCATCGCGGCGGGCGCGATCAAGGACACAGCGGAGGCGCGACAGGCGGCGGTCGCCAAGCACTTCGTGGCGGTGTCGACGGCGCTGGACAAGGTGGCGGCGTTCGGGATCGACCCGGCCAATGCGTTCGGCTTCTGGGACTGGGTCGGTGGGCGTTACTCGGTCGACTCGGCCGTCGGCACCTCGCTCGCGGTGGCCATCGGTCCGGAAGGGTTCGAGGACTTCCTCGCCGGGTTCCACGCGATCGACGAACATTTCCGCCGCACCCCGTTCACGGACAACGTGCCCGTCCTGATGGGACTGCTCAACGTCTGGTACGTCAACTTCTTCGGTGCCGCCTCGCACGCGGTCCTCCCGTACGCGCAATACCTGCACCGGTTTGCCGCCTACCTGCAGCAGCTCACCATGGAGTCCAACGGGAAGTCGGTGCGCTGGGACGGTACGCCCGTGACGTGCGCCACCGGCGAGATCTTCTGGGGCGAGCCGGGCACCAACGGGCAGCACGCGTTCTACCAGCTCATCCACCAGGGCACGCTGCTGATTCCGGCGGACTTCATCGCCATGGCCAACCCCGCCCACCCGCTGAAGGACCGCGACGAGGACGGTCACGCCGTCGACGTCCACGAACTGTTCCTGGCGAACTTCTTCGCCCAGACCGCAGCGTTGGCATTCGGCAAGACGGCCGAGGAGGTGCGCGCCGACGGCACCGCGGAGGAGATCGTCCCGGCGCGGGTCTTCGCGGGCAACCGGCCGACCACGTCGATCATGGCCCCGGCGCTCACCGCGAGCGTCCTCGGTCAGCTCATCGCCCTGTACGAGCACATCACGTTCGTGCAGGGCATCGTGTGGGGCATCGACAGCTTCGACCAGTGGGGCGTCGAGCTCGGCAAGCAGCTGGCCAAAGACCTGACCCCGGCCGTCGGCGGCGATCTCTCGGCGTTGGAGCGGCAGGACTCCTCGACGCAGGGCCTGCTCCGCTATTACTTGGAGCAGCGCGTCCGTTCTTGACAACCGCGCCCGTTCCTGACGCCGCCGCGGCTCAGTCGAGATCGAGCGACGGTTTGACCTCAGCCACCCGCGACAACAGGCCGGCGACGAAGGACGGCGAGTCGTCGGTCGACAAGGCCTTGGCGAGTTCGACTGCTTCAGACACGGCGACCCCGTCCGGGACGTCGTCGTTCCACAGGATCTCCCATGCCCCGAGGCGCAGGATGGCGCGGTCGACGGCGGGCATCCGCTCCAGGGCCCAGCCCTGGCTGTACGTGCCGAGCACCTCGTTGATCGCCGACCAGTGCGCCACCGCGCCTTCGACGAGTCGGGCCGTGTACGGGCGTGGGGGGACCTCGCTCACCGGACGCGCCAATCGGTCCGCGAGGAGATCGGCGGCGTTGAGGCCGCGTTGTTCGGCCTCGTAGAGCAGGTCGAGCGCCGCGCGCCGCGCCCTCGTCCGGGAGCCGGTGAGCGGACCGCGGCCGGAATCCCGGGTCGCCATCAGTTGACGCGGCCGAGGTAGCTGCCGTCGCGCGTATCCACCTTGACCTTCGTGCCGGACTCCAGGAAGAGGGGCACCTGGATCAGTGCGCCGGTCTCCAGCGTGGCGGGCTTCGTGCCGCCGGTGGAGCGATCGCCCTGAAGTCCCGGCTCCGTGAACGTGATCACCAGCTCCACGGAGGCGGGCAGCTCGACGAACAGCGGGTTGCCGTCGTGGGTGGCGACGATGGCCTCCTGGTTCTCGAGCAGATACTTCTCAGCGTCCCCGACGACCACCGACGACACATGGATCTGGTCGTAGGTCTTGTCGTCCATGAAGACGAAGTCGTCGCCGTCCTTGTAGAGGTACTGCATCGTGGAGCGATCGACGTTGCTCGTCTCGACCTTCGTCCCCGCGTTGAACGTCCGGTCGAGCACCTTGCCGGTCAGCACGTTCTTGAGCTTCGTGCGCACGAAGGCGCCACCCTTGCCGGGCTTCACATGCTGGAATTCCACAACGCTCCACAGCTGGCCGTCGATGTTGAGGACCAGGCCGTTCTTCAGGTCGTTCGTCGTTGCCACAGTGCGTCGTTTCCCCTCGTCTCGCGCGATCGACGTTCAGTCTACGGGCGGACGCCCTGCCCCGGGCCCGCCGCGCGCCGTCTGGACGTGCGGCGTGACAGGCTAGGACGGATATCCCGACGGAGAGGATCCCGATGCGTGCCCGTCCCGCCCCTGCCATCTTCGGGGCGACGCGGGCCCGCGCGGCGGTGACGGCGCTCTGCGCGGGAGCGATGATCGCGGGCTGCTCGAGCGAACCGGCGCCGGCCCCAGCGTCGAGCAGCGCGACATCTTCCCCGGAGCGGGCCCCGATCGTGACCAACGCCGTCGAGCCGGCCCAGCATCTCCTGCCGGCGGACATCAGCGACAGCAGCGGCGAGCGCGTCGCCAGCTTGTTGTTCCGCGGCCTCGTCCGGTACGACGCGAAGGGCAAGTTGACCAACGAGGCCGCCGAGGGCGTGGAGAGCGTCGGCGATGTGTTCTACCGGGTCAAGCTGCGCAAGGGATGGGTGTTCGGCAACGGGGAGCCGGTGACCGCACGCTCCTTCGTCGACGCCTGGAACTGGGCGGTCATGCCTTCGCGTCAGCAGTTGCACGCGGACGCGTACGCCCCGATCGTGGGGTACGCCTCCGTGCGTGGCCTGCCGGAGCCCATCCCGGTGCCGTTGCCGCCGGCCGCGACCGCGACCCCGTCGGCGTCCGGCGCGGGCAGCACGGGTGCGACCGCCTCGCCATCGCCGAACGGCGCGTCCGCCGCCCCGACGCGGCCCCCTACCCCCTCGCCCGCGACTCCGCCCGCCCCTCGACGTGGCGGGGCCGCCCCGACGACGATGACGGGCCTGAGCGTCGTCGACGACCTCACGTTCACGATCCGGCTGGTGCGACCCGACCCGTCGTTCATCGACCAGTTGGCGCGCCTACCGTACGTGCCGCTTCCGAAGGTCACGCTGGCTGACCCGGCGCGCTACGCGGTCGCGCCCGTCGGCAACGGGCCCTACCAGCTCGCGCCCGGCGGATGGGTGGCCCACAAGGAGGTGCGCCTCATCCCGAATGCCTCCTACTCCGGAGGGGACGTGGCCCGCAACGCGGGCCTGACGTTCCGGTTCTTCGCCGACCCCTCCATGACGTACCCGCTGCTGCGCTCCGGCCGACTCGACGTGCTCGACGACGTCCCCATCCCCGACCTGGGGCGCTATCGCGCGGAGGTGGGATTCCGCGGAGCGAACCAGCCGGTGGGCAAGGAACAGACGCTCGTGTTCCCCATGCACCGTCCGGAGTGGGCCACCGCCGACGCCCGGCGGGTGCGCCTGGCCATCTCGCGTTCCATCGACCGGAAGGCGCTCGCCGACACCCTGTTCGCAGGGACGCGCGCGAAGGCGGGTGACCTGGCCGCGCCGGTCGTGGCCGGCTACGCGCCCGACCTGTGCGGCGCGACGTGCGCCTACGATCCCGGTGCTGCCCTGGCGCAGATGGGACTGCTCGTGAAGACCCCGGCGCCGCTGGTGATCGCGTACGGGGTCGACGGTGGCGGCGGCCCGACGGTGGAGGCCATCTGCGCGACGGTCACCCACACCCTGTCTTTGGGGTGCACCAGCCTCCCGTATCCGAGCCAGTCCGCTCTGGAACGCGCGGTCACGACGCGCACGGTCACGACCCCCGTGCTGTTCACCTGGGTGATGGACCGCCCCGAGCTGGGTGGTTTCCTGGCTCCCCGGTTCCTGGCGGGTTCCTCACGCAACCCGAGCGGGTACGCCGGAGGAGCGGCCCAGGCCCAGCTGGCGACAGCTGCCGCGGCCACGACCTCGGAGGCCCGCAACGCGGCCTATCAGGACGCCGAGCGCAGCGTGCTGTCGGAACTGCCGGAGATCCCGCTGTGGGACCTGAACGCGACGGTCACCCGCGGCGAGCGCGTCGGCGAGGTCCGCACGGACGTGTTCGGGGTGCCGATCTACACCGAGATCGAACGCCCCTGACGGAGGACCGCTCCGCGAGCTGACGACAGCGATCAGGTCACCGCGTCGTAGGCGGCCCGCAACAAGGTCTCGTCAGGGCCCTCCAGCCGGCCCGGGTGGCCGATCCCATCGAGCACGACGAACCGCAGGGTCGCGCCACGGGTCTTCTTGTCGCGCGTCATCGCGTTGAGCAGCGCGTCCCAGCGACCCGGGACGTAACCGGTCGGCAGGCCCAGGCCACCGATGACCTCGCGGTGCACCCGTACGTCGTCGTCGGTGAGGCGACCGGCGAGGCGAGCCAGCTCCGCCGCGTACACCATCCCCACCGCGACGGCGTCGCCGTGCCGCCAGGTGTAGCCCTCGACCTGCTCGATCGCATGGGCGAAGGTGTGACCGTAGTTCAGGATCTCGCGCAGGGAGGCCTCCTTGAGGTCCTCGGTGACCACGTCGGCTTTTACCTGGATCTTGCGACGCACCAGCTCCGGCAGGACGGGGCCGGTGATGTCGAGGGCAGCCTGCGGCTCGATTCTCACCAGGTCCAGGATGCCGATATCACGGATGAACCCGCCCTTGACCACCTCAGCCATCCCCGCAGCCAGGTCAGCGCGCGGGAGGCTCGCGAGCGCTTCAAGGTCGACCAGGACGCCGGCCGGCGGGTGGAACGACCCGACGAGGTTCTTGCCCTCGGGCGTGTTGATACCGGTCTTGCCGCCGACGGCGGCGTCCACCATGCCGAGCAGCGTGGTGGGCACCTGGACGACTCGGATGCCGCGCAGCCAGGTGGCAGCGACGAACCCGCCGAGGTCGGTCACAGACCCGCCCCCGACCGCCACGATGACGTCGGTCCGCGTGAACGCGGCCCGGCCCAGCACGCCCCACAGCTGCGCCGCCACGTGGGCGGTCTTGGCGGCTTCCGCGTCGGGGAGGGACTGCCCGTGGACCTCGTAGCCCGCGTCGAGCAATGCCCGGCGGGCCGGTTCGGCCAGCTGGGGCAGCGGGTCGGGGTACAGCAGCAGCACTCGCTGGGCCTTCGGACCGACCACCGCGGGGAGGCGACCTGCGAGGCCGCGGCCGACCAGCACGTCGTAGCCGTGCGGGCCGTCGCCACCGACACGGATCGAGCGCGTCGCCTGACTCACGGCGCGGCCTCCTGCGTTCCCGGGGTTGGTCCGCCCATCCCCCGTCTGTCCAGTCCCAACCGGTCGATGATCTGGCGCGCGATGTCAGCCGGCTCCGTCGCGGAGGTGTCCACCGTCAGGATGGCGAGTCGCTCGTACGTGGGACGGCGCGCCGCCATGAGCTTCAGCCAGGATGCGCGGGGCTGCAACGCGAGCAGGGGCCGGGCGGCGTTCAGTCCGGTGCGGCGCATCGCCTCGGCGACGTTGACGTCCAGGAAGACGACGCGATGCCCGGTCAGTGCCTCCTCGGTGCTCGGGTCCATGACCGCCCCGCCTCCGAGGGCGAGGATGCCGCCGTGGCCGGCGAGTTCTTCGGCGACGACCTGGCGTTCGAGGTCCCGAAAGACGGGCTCGCCCCGCTCGATGAAGATGTCCGAGATCCCCATGCCCGCGCGGATCTCGACGCGCTCATCGGTGTCGACGACCCCGACGCCGAGAACGTCCGCGAGGGCCGCGGCGACCGTCGACTTGCCGGCGCCCGGGGGTCCGGTCAGCACGACCAGGGGTGTCGTCACCACGAGCGCATTCCCTCGGGGATGGAGGCCAGGTAGGACTCGTACGAGCTCCGCGTCTGCCCCACGCTGTCGCCGCCGAACTTTTCGGACACCGCGTCGGCGAGCACGAGAGCGACCATCGCCTCGGCCACCACCCCGGCCGCCGGGACCGCGCAGGTGTCCGAACGCTGGTGGTGGCCGGTGGCCTCCTGACCCGTCGCCACGTCGACGGTGGCCAGAGCGCGCGGAACCGTGCTGATCGGCTTCATCGCCGCACGCACGCGCAGCACCTCCCCCGTGCTCATGCCGCCTTCCGTGCCACCGGCGCGGTGGGTGCGTCGCCGGATAACACCCTCATCCCACACCAACTCGTCATGCGCGGCGCTCCCACGTCGTGCGGCGCCCATGAACCCGTCGCCGACCTCCACACCCTTGATCGCCTGGATACCCATCAGGGCCGCGGCGAGGCGAGCGTCGAGGCGACGGTCCCAGTGCACATGGCTGCCGAGGCCGGGAGGGCACCCGTACGCGAGCACCTCCACCACTCCCCCGAGGGTGTCGCCGTCGGCCTTGGCTGCCTCGATCTGGGCGATCATCGCGGCCGACGCCGCCGGACGGAACGCGCGCACCGGGTCGGCGTCGAGCGTTGCCACATCGTCAGGGGTGGGCAGCGCCGCGGGCTGCCACGTCCCCTCGTCGGGGGGGCCGGCGCCACCGATCGCCACCGTGTGCGACACGAGGCGGATGCCGCAGGTCTGCGCCAGGTACGCGGCCGCGATGGCGCCCAGGGCAACCCGTGCGGCGGTCTCCCGGGCCGACGCGCGCTCCAGGATCGGGCGGGCGTCGTCGAAGCCGTACTTTTGCATACCCGCCAGATCTGCGTGCCCGGGCCGGGGGCGGGTGAGGGGGCGGTTGCGGGCGAGCTCCTGCGGCGCGTTGACGTCGTCGGATGCGGCGAGGGCCTGCTCGCTGACCGGGTCAGGACTCATCACCGTGCGCCACTTGGGCCACTCGCTGTTGCCGATCTCCAACGCGATCGGGGACCCGAGGGTCCTGCCGTGGCGAACCCCGCCCAGGATCTCCAGGGCGTCCTGCTCGAACTTCTGCCGGGCGCCCCGCCCGTAACCGAGCCGCCGCCGGGCCAGCGCCGCGCCGATATCGGCGCTGGTCACCTGGATGCCCGCAGGCAGTCCTTCGATGATCGCGACCAACGCGGGGCCGTGTGACTCACCAGCAGTCAACCAACGCACCATGGCCGCCATGGTGTCACGGGCTGTCCAGGCGCTTGAGGAGTACTCCGCGACCTGGACAGGTGAGGGCTAGGCGCGGCCGGGCCCGAAGTTTTCCGACCCGCGCTTTCAGGTCACCCGCCTGCCCGGACGGCATCGATTGTGTCGGCTTGGATCGCCAACTCAGTCAGGCAGTGGAACCCGACGCCCAGCCGAGCGGCTCGGCCCACCCTCATGCACCCCACCGCCGTCAAAGACCAACCCGGACACGACACCGACACCCAGGGCCAGAACGTCACCCCCGTGAATGCTCGAGGCCAGCGCAACGCGTTGACCGTTGCAGTCGACTTCGGAACTGACGGCCGCAGCGCTGCGGGCGGGCGTTGACGGTCACGGCCGCCGCGAAAGCCGTTGGTCAGGCCGTCTCGTCGAGTTGTGCTTCGACGGTGATGTCAGCGCCGGCAAACAGGCGCGAGACGGGGCATGAGGTGGCAGCCTCGTCAACGATGGCCGAGAACTTGTCGGCATCGATGCCCGGTACCTGACCTCTCACCTGCAGGTGGGACGTTGTGATCGTGGGCTGCCCATCGACCTCGGCCAAGGTCACCTTCGCCTCGACCTGAAGTCGCTGCGGCGGCGTCGCCTGCTGACCGAGAGCCATCGCCAGCGCCATGGAGAAGCAGGACGCATGCGCGGCCGCGGCGAGCTCCTCCGGGCTGGACTTGCCGCCGGGCTGCTCGGTGCGTGACGCCCATGTCAGGTCCAAGCCGTCGAGTGCGCCGCTGCTGGTGGCGGCGAGCTTTCCGTATCCTGTGTTCAGCGGGCCTTGCCAGGTGAACTGTGCGCTGCGGTCTGCGATGCTCATCATCATCATCTTCCTTTCCGATCATTTCGGGCAGGCAATTGTGTGAAATCCTGATGAGGTTAGTAGCCGGTGAATTCTTCGGTGCGGATGTCATCTTCGTCGACGCCTGCTGCTTCTAGCACAGCGCGCATCGCCTTGACCAGGCCGGCCGGGCCACTCAGATAGTAGATCGGGACCTTGAGGTCATCGACGTACCGAAACAGCATCGCCGCGTCGATGGGCCCGGTCTCCCCAGCCCAGGACTGCGTTGACTTGTCCGGTTCGGTCATCGTGGCTACTAATGTGAACTGTGCACTTGTATCGCTCAGCGTGGTCAATTCCTGTAGGTAGGCCGAGTCTTCGAGCCGCTTGTTGGAACAGAACGCGATGATGGTGTGGTCGGTTCCGTCGTGGTTGGCCTGCAGCGCGATGCTGCGCACCGGGGTGATCCCGATGCCGCCGGTCAAAAAGACCGCGGGCCTCGTCACGTTGTGCTGCAGTGTGAACGACCCGTACGGCGCGTCCAGTTCCAGCTCGGTACCGATCGGCGAGGCCGTCAACACCCGCTTGAACGCAGTGTCGCGCATTCGTGTCGTGCACGCCAGATGAGGCTCAAACGGAGCGCTGGACAAGGTAAATCCTCGAGTGTTGCCCTCCTCATCGGTCTCCGCCGGATCCAACAAGGTGTAATCAGCAAACTGACCGGCTCGGTAGTCAAAACCATTCGGCTTCTCGAAATGAAACGCCATGGTTCCCTGGGCGACCTCAATCTTCTCCAACAGTCTGACCCTAGGCAACGACATGATGAACTCCCTTCCTGACCCGGATCCGCAGGTAGTGGCTGGGTGATCGATGCGTGAAGCGACAAGGTCTCCTTGCCTACTTATAGAATCGAGATCTTAAGACCATCGATTGCCGAGCGGAAAGTGCACCCTGTTGGTGAAGAGGGTACGTTGTGGCGAGCAGATGCGGAAGCGCGTACGTGTCGGCGCCAGGACCAAGTGAGCCATTCCCAGTAGCGCGGATCGTGGCCGCGACACGCCGACGGGAGCGAGATGACGGGCTCGAGCGCGGGGCCCCGGTGCAGCGAAGACGTCCTTCCACAGACCGTCTTGCTCACCGAGGTCCTGCAGGTCCGATCTGTCAGCTACACCGCCGTGCCTCCCGTCAGGCAGGAGGTCGCGCTGTTCGTGTCGCGGCTGCTGGCCGCCCGCTCATGCCGACCTCATCGGCGCGTCACCCGCGAAGTAGAGCCCGATCGTGGAACCCGCTCGCCACATCGACGGGACCGCCGTCCACGCCGTGGATGCGGACGCTGGGTCAGGTGAGGGAGAGGACGACTTTGCCCCGTGCGCGTCGGGTCTGGACCTTGGCCAGCGCACTCAACGCGTCCGTGAAGGGATAGATCTGCTCGATGACGAGCTCGATGCGCCCGGCGACGATGTTGCCCATCAGCGCCAGGAGCTCCCCGTGGACGTCGCACTGGTAGTCCAGTCCCGTGATCCGCACCCCGCGGGTCGGGGGCACCTGGTCCCCGGAGATCGTCACGACCGTGCCGCCGTCCTTGACCACGCGCACGCTGTCGGCCGTGGTCTGCGGCTGCACAGCCAGCGCGCCGTCCACACCGTCAGGGCGCCACTGTCGCACCTGTTCGGGCCAGCCGGCGTCGTGGTAGTCGACGGTCACCGCTGCCCCCAGGGAGCGCAGGTAGTCGTGGTTGCGCGGTGAGGCAGAGGCTGCCACCTGCCAACCCCGGGCACGCGCCAGCTGTAGGGCGAAGGTCCCGATCGCACCAGAAGCCCCGGCCACGAAGATTGACCCGCCCTTGTCGATCGCCGACAGCGTATGTAGGGCGCGCAGTGTCGTGTTGCCGGCCACCGGCACGGCAGCCGCCTGCTCGAAGCTCATCCCCTCAGGGATCGGCAAGATGAGGGAGTCGCTGCGCACCGCGGCGTACTGCGCCCACACCCCACCCTTGGACTGCATCGCGCTGATGAACACGATCCGGTCGCCAGGCACGTAACCGCTGACCGAGCTGCCGACCTGCGCGACGACCCCGGCTGCCTCGATCCCGATCGGGTAGGGGTAACTCAGCTCGCGGGGCAGGAAATACGAGTCGTGAATGCCCACCCCCACCGCCTTGACCTCTACCAGCAGCTCATCCGCCGCGATGCCGGGTACCGCGACGTGCGCCAATGCGATGGTCTGGTCATGGACGCTGGGGATGACGAACGCCGTCATGCTCTGCATGCCTGACTCGATCCTGGAGACGCATCTCCGTAGGGAGCACCCTCCCGCGGCATTCTAAGCTCGGGACGCCCCACGTGTGCTGGCGACTCCCACGCCGCTCAGGTCATGCGCGGTGTGCTTACGCCTACGCTGCGGCGAGGGCCGCGCGCATTGCCGCCACCGGGGCAGCCCGGCCCGTCATGAGCCGTACCTGCTCGCACGCCTGGTGCAGCAGCATCTGCCGACCGGACACGACGGTCGCCCCCCCGATCGCGGCCCATCGGGCCAGCGGGGTGGGCCACCCGGCGTACACCACGTCCAGCACCACCGCCCCCTCCCGCGGCGCCGAGCCGACATCGCCGGGCGGCGCGTCGCCCGCCTCCAGGCCCAGGTCCGTGCCGGTCGGCAGCGTGCTCACGACCACGGGGAAGTCGGTTACGTACCGGGACAACCCGGCGAGTGGGAGCACGCTCACGCTCACCCCCACCGCATCGGCCAGCGCGAGCGTCTCCGGGCGCGCCTGGTCACGCACCGCCACAGCGATGCGGCGGCAGCCCAGCTCGGCCAGCGCGGCCAGCACGGACCGCGCGGTCGCGCCCGCCCCGAGCAGAAGCGCCTCGTCGACGTGGCGCACCCCCGCCTCCTGCAACGACACGCGGGCGCCGTATGCGTCGGTGCTGTCGGCGTGCCATCCGGGGCCCCTGCGCACCAGCGTGTTCGCCGCGCCCAGAAGCCGCGCGTGCGGCGACGAGGACGCCGCGCACGCGAGCGCCGCCTCCTTGAGCGGCAGCGTCAGCGACAGCCCGACCCACTCCGGGCCCAGGGTCTCCAAGAATGCGGGCAACGACGGCTCCCCGACGCCCCCGACGGCGAACAGGTCGTAGCGCCAATCGTGCAGCCCGAGGGCCTCGTACGCGGCACGGTGGAGGACCGGTGACAGGGAGTGCCCGATCGGTGACCCCAGTACCGCGGCGCGATACAACGACCCCTCCCGCGCCGTGTCACTCTTCGGGCGCTCGTCGCTCACGCCGCCATCCGCAGCACGACCGGCGCCACGCGTGATCGGCTCAGCACGCGCCGGAGTTCTCGGCGCACCAGGCGTTCAGCTTGTCCACCTCGGCGTCATGCTCGGTGGTCGTCGTCGAGAAGACCGTCTCGCCCGTGGCAGGGTTCGTGGTCACGAAGAACAGCCACGGTCCGTCGGCCGGGTTCAGGGCGGCCTGGATGGATTCCCTGCCGGGGTTGCCGATCGGACCAGCGGGCAGGCCGCTGATCGCGTAGGTGTTATACGTGTTCTTCGCCTCGCGCTGCTCGGTGGTGGTCAGCACCTTGGTGCGCACCCCTGCCCCGTACGCGGAGGTCGAGTCGAGCTGCAAGGGCATGCCGTCGGCCAGCCGGTTCTCGATGACGCGGGCCACCTTGGGGCGGTCCTCGGGGTGACGAGCCTCGGCTTCCACGAGGCTCGCGAGAGTCAGCACCCGCTGTGCCGCGTCGGCGCTCACGCCGAGCTGGCCGAGCACGACGGTCGCGCTGCTCACCATCTGCTTGATCTGGTCCTTCGGGGTGGCTGCGCGGTCGAACGTGTAGGTGTCGGGGAAGAGGTAGCCTTCGGGGTTGCCCTTCGTCGCCACCGGCAACCCGACGTCCGCGGGGTCGGACGCGGCAGCCTTCTCTACGGCCTGGTAGTCAGCCACGGATCGCCCGGAGGCCTGGGCGAGTTCGCCGTACACCTCGCTCTTCCACAACCCCTCCCGGATCGTCACCCGCACGACGTCCTTCGCCGAGTTGCCGCGCAGCGCGGACAGGGCCGCGGCGGCGGACATCTCGTGGCGCAGCGTGTACGTGCCGGGCTGGATCTCGTCGCCCTTCGTGGAGGACAGGGCATCCACGAACGCCTTCGACGTCTTCACGACGCCCTGTTGCTCGAGGTTGTTCGCAATCGACGCGCCCGTGTCGCCGGGGTTGATGGTGATGGTCACCGGGTCCGTGCCGCCGCCGGGGTAGTCGTTGTCGGCGGTCCAGGACGCGATCACCGGGCGAAAGACCGAGTAGGCGAACAGCGCGCCGATCGCGAGGACCGCGAGCGAGACAATCGCCACGACCATGGTGCGACCGCGACGGGCGCGAGGCCGGTGGGATCCGCGAGGGTCTCGGGTGCGGTCGCGACCCTGCGAGGTGTCGGCGTCCTCGAATATCGGCTCATCCACTCGCTGGCTCATCGGCGCGGTCCTGCGGTCACGGTGCTCCCGTTCTGCGCGTCGTCTGGCGTGTCGCGCGGGCGTCGATCGCCGCACGGTCACTCCGGTCCCTGCGCCGGGCTGCATTCCCACTGAGAGCAAACCGACGACCTTCGGGAGTCTATCTCGCCGCCCACAGGAAAGTCGGACGCTCGTTCAACGTCGAGAGCGAGCTGGAGGATTCGGACCGCGGCCTGCTGGTCGACGACCGCGCGGTGGCGTCGCGTGTCGACCCCGCTGGCCCGCAGGTCCGCATGGGCGGACGTCGTCGTGAAGCGTTCATCGACCAGCCGAATCTGGGCGGGCGCCACGAGAGGGGCGAGGGCGGCGGCGAAGCGTCGGGCGTCCTGCGCCGCGCGGCCCTCGCGGCCGTTCAGGGAGCGCGGCAGGCCGACGATGACCTCGATGACCCCTTCGGAGACAGCCAGGTCGGCGACGCTACGAGGCCCGCCCGGGTGCCCGGGCCGACCGCGCCGCGACACGGTCGCCAACGGTGTCGCGAGGATGCCGTCGGGGTCGCACACGGCGACCCCGACGCGGACCTGTCCCACGTCGACTCCTAGTCGTCTGCCCCGTCTCACGCGTGTCGGCCGCTCAGTCCGTGACGATTCGACCGACGGTGTACTCGACGGCCGCAAGCGCCTCGCCGATCTTGGACGGGTCGGATCCGCCGCCCTGCGCGAGGTCGTCCTTGCCGCCACCCCCACCTCCAAGAGTCTGCGCGGCAACCTTGACCAGCGCCCCGGCCCTGACCCGCCAGTCGCGGGCGATCTTGTTCGTGGCGACCACCACGACCGGGCGGCCGTTGGTCGCCGAGGCCGCCGCGACCACCACGGGGCGATCCCCGCCGAGGCGGGCGCGCAGGTCGAGCGCGAGAGTGCGCAAGTCGTCGCCACCGACGCCGTCGCCGGCATCGTACGTGAGCACGGTCACACCGAACACGTCGTGGGCCGTGTCCAGCAGAGAACCCGCCTGGGCGAGAACCTGGGCCTGGCGCAACTGATGGATCTCCTTCTCCGCCTCCTTGAGACGACCGAGGAGTGAGCCGATGCGCTCGGGCAGCTCGTCGGTGCGGACCTTGAGCGCCTCGGTGAGTTGGCCGACCACGACGCTCTCGGTGGACAGGTGGTCATAGGCGTTCGCGCCGACCAGCGCCTCGACGCGACGCACTCCGGACCCGATGGAGGACTCGCCGAGCAGCTTGACGATGCCGATCTGGCCGCTGCGTTGCACGTGGGTGCCTGCACAGAGCTCGCGGGACCAGTCGCCGACGGACACGACGCGTACGCGCTCGCCGTACTTCTCACCAAAGAGGGCCATCGCGCCCAGCGCCATCGCCTCCGGCTGGCTCATCACCTGGGCGCTGACCGGCAGGTCCTCCAGCAACTTGGCATTGACCTCGTCCTCGATCCGGCGCAACACCTCGATCGGTACGGCCCCGCCGTTGTGGAAGTCGAACCGGATCCGGCCCGGCGAGTTCTCCGATCCCGCCTGGGTGGCCGTGTCACCGAGCGCGTCCCGAATCGCCTGGTGCACCAGATGGGTGGCGGTATGGGAACGCGCGACGGCGCGACGGCGGTCCGCGTCGACGAACGACGTCCCAGGCTCGCCGAGGGCGACCTCGCCGGACGTCACCTTCGCCTTGTGCACCACCAGGCCGGTGATCGGGGACTGCACATCGAGGACCTCGACGACGCCCCCGGGCAGCTCAATGCGACCGTGGTCGGCGAGCTGGCCACCGGCTTCGGCGTAGAAGGGGGTCACGTCCAGCACCACTTCGACCTCATCGCCGACGCGCGCCACGGTTGCGGGCTGACCGCGAAGGAGCAGCCCCCGCACCGTGCCGGGCGTGACGATCTCGTCGTACCCGGTGAAGGTGACCGGCGCCGCGAGGGAATCGGCGACCTGCCGGTAGATGCTCGTGCCCCCGTGCCCGTGCTTCTTGGCGCGCGCGTCCGCTTTGGCCCGGTCCCGTTGCTCGGCCATCAGGCGACGGAACTCATCCTCATCGACCGACAGACCCTGCTCAGCGGCCATCTCCAAGGTGAGGTCGATCGGGAAACCGTACGTGTCGTGCAACGCGAAAGCCTGCTCGCCTCCGAGCACGCCCGAGCCGGCGGACTTGGTCCGGGCCACCGCCGTATCCAGGATCGTGATGCCGGCTGTCAGGGTGCGCCGGAAGGCGTCCTCTTCCTCGTAAGCCACCGTGCTGATCCGGCCGAAGTCGCGCCGCAGCTCCGGATAGGACTTGCACATCCGCTCCAGTGACACCGGCAGCAGGTCCGGCAGGACGGGGTCGTTGACGCCGAGCAGACGCATCGCGCGCACGGCCCGGCGCAGCATCCGGCGCAGCACGTACCCGCGGCCCTCGTTGCCCGGTGTGACGCCGTCGCCGATCAGCATGAGCGAGCTGCGCACGTGGTCGGCGACGACGCGCAACCGAACGTCGTCGGGATGGCTCGTCGCCGAGTCCCGGCCGGAGCGTGTCCCATACTCCTTGCCCGCCAGCTCCGCGGCGCGCGCGAGCACCGGATAGACCTCGTCGATCTCGTACATGTTGTCGACGCCCTGCAGGATCGACGCCATCCGCTCCAGGCCCGCGCCGGTATCGATGTTCTTGTGCGGCAGCTCCCGCGCGATGTCGAAGTCGGCCTTCGCGCGGACCTGGGAGAGCTCGTACTGCATGAACACGAGGTTCCAGAACTCCAGGAACCGGTCCTCGTCGACTTCCGGGCCTCCGTCCGGGCCGTACTCCCGGCCGCGGTCGTAGTAGATCTCCGAGCACGGGCCGCCCGGGCCGGGCACCCCCATGTGCCAGTAGTTGTCCTGCTTACCGCGACGGACCAGACGCTGCGCGGGGATGTCCGTCAGCTCCAGCCACAGGGCGATCGCCTCGTCGTCGTCCTCGTAGACCGTGGCCCAGAGGCGCTCACCGTCCATCCCGTAGCCACCCGCGGACTGCGGGGAGGTGACCAGCTCCCAGGCGTACTTGATCGCGTCTTCCTTGAAGTAGTCCCCGAAGGAGAAGTTTCCGTTCATCTGGAAGAACGTGCCGTGCCGGGAGGTCTTGCCGACCTCCTCGATGTCGAGGGTGCGCACGCACTTCTGCACGGACGTGGCCCGCGGGTAGGGCGGTGTCTCCTGCCCGAGGAAGTACGGCTTGAACGGCACCATGCCCGCGTTGACGAACAGCAGGTTCGGGTCGTCATAGAGCAGCGGGGCACTCGCGACGACCGTGTGGCCCTTGTCCTCGAAGTAGCTCAGCCAGCGGCGCCTGATCTCGGCGGTTTCCATGAGTGCTGTCCTTGGGGTGATGGTGTGGACTCGGTACGAGCGGTGCGCCGTCGCTCTGCCACCTGTCGATATGGTGCCACCGTCGATGAGGTGCCACCGTGGATGTGGTGTCGCGGGAGGTCGGGAGGTGAGGCACACCTGACCTCCAGTATGACGCCCGCCCCCGTGTCGGCAGCTCGGCCCCACCCATCCGGCGCAGCAGACACGGCCCCGCAGAGACGGCGTCCCCGCGGGCAGACCAAGCGTCGTGCGCCAGGCATGGAAGGGCCCGAGGGTGCCCATTGGGGAGTCGGTGGAGTCTCACGTCTTCATCAAGAAGTAGTCTGTACTGAGTAAAGGCATTATGTTGATAGTAAGCCGTCTCGTGTCGGACGACCAGACGCGCATCCGTGCGACTCAGCGATGGATGCGCGGTCCCTGGCACCGCAGGGGGGCCGGACTGCCCATCGGCGTCACCCGGTGGGTTCCCGTCTGTCCGGGTGTGCGCAACACCCGGACACCCATAAAGGAGAATTCGATGCGAGCAACAACTCGTGCGGCTGTCGTGGCCGGCCTGGCCGGGTCGGTTCTCGTGGCCAGCGCCTGTGGCGCCAGCGTCGGAGGGGCGAGCACGGGCAAGGACACCGGCGGCAAGGCCGGCGGGGAGATCACGGTGCAGGGCTGCCAACCGCAGAACACGCTGCTGGGCGGCAACACGGGCGAGCAATGCGGCCATGACATCGTGACGCTCACGACCTCCATGCTTTTCCGCTACGACCCGGAGACGTCCCAACCGAAGAACGACCTTGCCGAGTCCGTCGAGACCACGGACAACCAGAACTTCACCGTGAAGATCAGGCAGGGCGTGACGTTCCACGACGGCTCCGCGCTGACGGCGAAGAGCTTCGTCGACGCGTGGAACTACACCGCGTACGCACCGAATAAGCAGTATCTGGCCAGCTTCATGGAGCCGATCGAGGGGTACGCCGCCCTGCAGGCCGACAAGGGCACCCCGACGTCCACGGCGATGACGGGCCTGAAGGTCGTCGACGATCACACCTTCACGATCAAGACCGCGGAACCGGTGTCGAACATGCCCCTGCGCCTCGGCTTCACGGCGTTCGCGCCGCTGCCCGACTCGTTCTTCGCCGACCCGGCCGAGGCCGCGAAAAAGCCGATCGGCGCCGGTCCGTACCAGCTGGAGGAGTACACGCCCAACCAGAGGGTCGTGCTCAAGAAGTTCAACGACTACGGCGGCGCGGCCGAGAAAGGCAACGTCGACCAGATCACGTTCCGGATCTACAAGGACTCGGGGGCGGCGTACAACGACCTGCTCGCCAACAACCTGGACGTCACCGTCGAGATCCCCGCCGGGTCGCTGATCGACAAGACGTATGAGCAGGAGCTCGACGGCAGGTTCATCAACGGACCCTTCCCGGCCGTCCAGACGATCATGATGCCGCCGACGTCCGTCGCGCCGGAGTACGCGAAGCCGGAGCTGCGCAAGGCGATCTCGATGGCGATCGACCGCGACAAGGTGACGAAGGACCAGTTCGCCGGCACCCGCGTCCCGGCGGACGGCTGGGTCGCCCCGGGCGTCGAGGGCTTTCAGGCCGGCGCGTGCGGCGAAGACTGCCGGTACGACCCCGCGAAGGCCAAAGCCATGCTGGCCAAGGCCGGTGGCTTCAACGGCAAGCTGGCGATCGGCTACAACGCGGACGCCAGCCACAAGTCGTGGGTCGAGGCCACCTGCAACTCGATCCGGCAGGCCCTCGACGTCGACTGCATCGGGGCGCCGACCAGCGACTTCGCCGCGTTCCGCGACGCGATCGGGAAGCACGAGCTGACGTACATGTTCCGCTCCGCGTGGACCGCGGACTACCCGCACATCGAGAACTTCCTCACCCCGCAATATTCCAAGGGCGCGGCGAGCAACGACACCGAGTACGACAATCCCGCCTTCGACGCCAAGCTGGCTGCGGCAGCCAAGGCGACCGGCGCAGACTCGCTGAAGCTCTACCAGGACGCGGAGAAGATGCTCGACGTCGACATGCCCTCGATCCCGCTCTGGTACTACCAGGTCAACATCGGCTACAGCACCAAGGTCACGAACGTGCAGCTGAACCGGACCGACGGGCGCGCCGACCTGCTCAGCATCAAGACGAGGTGAGGAATCACGACCGCGTGAGGGTCGGATGACGGACCGCGCCGTCGTCCGCGACACGGCCCCGGGCCGACGGTTCTGGGCATCCGGCGACCACAGCTCGTGATTAAGTGAGCGTGCCTGCCGCGCAACGCCCGTGGCGGAGGCAGGCGACGGGTGGGAGGCCCGATGGGCACGTACGTCGTCAGGCGGCTGATGCAGATGATCCCTGTGGTCATCGGCGCCACGTTCCTGATCTACGCCATGGTCTTTGCGTTGCCTGGTGACCCGACGGCCGGCAAGTGCGGTGACCGGGGCTGCCCCCCCGCGGTCCAGGAGCAGATCGTGGAGAAATACCACCTGGACGACCCGCTGCCCATCGCGTACGCCAAGTACGTCGCGGGGCTCGCGACGGGCGACTTCGGTGAGAACTCGTACGGCATCCCGGTGCTGCAGGATCTGCAACAGCGCTACACCGTGACCGGGAAGCTGGCCGTCATGGCGCTCGTCATCGAAGGACTCATCGGCATCGGCGCCGGGGCGCTGGCCGCGATCCGCAAGGGTCGCTTCCTCGACAATCTGGTGCTCGTCTCGACCCTCGCGCTGATCTCGATCCCGGTGTTCGTCACCGGGGCGTTGGCCCAGTACTTCCTGGGCGTGCGCCTCGGCTGGTTCCCCGTCACCGCCTCGTACAGCCCCGGCCTGTACGACCTGTTGCTGCCGGCCTTCGTCCTGGCCTCGCTGTCGATGGCGTACGTCGCTCGGCTGACACGCTCGAGCCTGGCGGAGAACCTGCGGGCCGACTACGTGCGCACCGCGCGGGCCAAGGGGCTGCCCGACCGACGCGTCATCGGCATCCACACCCTGCGCAACTCGATGATCCCCGTGATCACGTTCATGGGCTACGACTTCGGTGCGTTGATGGGCGGCGCGATCATCACCGAGCGGATCTTCAACATCCAGGGCATCGGCGGCTACATCTTCACCGGTATCGGTCAACGCGACGGGTTCGCCGTCGTCGGCGCCGTCACCGCCCTCGTCCTCGTCTACCTGGTCGTCAACCTGCTCGTGGACCTCCTCTACGGAGTCCTGGACCCGAGGATCAGCCATGACTGACCCCCGCGCCGACGTGCCCGCGACCGGTGTCGACCCCAGCCTCGTGGCGACGGCCGCCAGCACCGGCGAGGACCTGCGACGCGCCGAAGAGGAGGCCCTCGCCGCGGAGAACGCCGACGTCGGCCGGGCCCGCTCACTCAACGCCGACGCGTGGCTCGAGCTGCGGGGCAACTGGATGTTCTGGCTGTCCGCCGTCCTGATCGCGGTGTTCGTGGTCATGGCCATCGTCCCGCAGCTGTTCACCTCGACCGATCCGCGGGCCGTCGGGCCCGTGCGCGAGACCCCCAACGGCGATGCGATCTTCGGGCGCGACATGCAGGGGTACGACATCTACGCCCGCACCGTCTACGGTGCGCGCGCGTCTATCGTCGTCGGCCTCGTCACCACGATCCTGACCACGTCGATCGGCACCGCGGTCGGGGTGTTCGCCGCCTACCGCGGAGGCTGGGTCGACGCGCTCATCAGCAGGATCACCGACGTGTTCTTCGCGATCCCCCTGCTGCTCGGCGGCATCCTCTTCATGAGCGCCTTTCCCTCAGACCAGTCGTCGCCATACTTCGTCGTCGTCGGCAAGGTCGTGCTCGTCCTGACCGTGCTGGCGTGGCCGAGCATCGCGCGGCTCATGCGCGGCTCGGTGCTGCAGGTCCTGCCGAACGACTACATCCAGGCGGCTCGCGCGCTCGGGGCCGGCCCGATGCGGATCATCACCCGTCACGTGATTCCCAACGCGATGGCCCCCGCGCTGGTGGTCTCCGCGATCAACCTCGGCGTGTTCATCGTCGCGGAGGCGTCGCTGTCCTTCCTCGGGATCGGCCTGGTGCCCCCCGCGATCTCGTGGGGCGTGGCGATCAGCGATGGCCTGGTGGCGGTACGCACGTACCCGCACATCCTGTTCTTCCCTGCCATCTTCCTCAGCCTGTGCGTCTTCGCGTTCATCATGCTCGGCGACGCCGCCCAGGACGCGTTCGACCCCAAGAGCCGCTAGGAGCCACCCGATGCGCCGAGCCCACACCCGCACCGCCGCGCCGGACCGGCAGCCTGCCAGCGAATCGGCCGACGGCCCTCTGCTCGAGGTGGAGGATCTGTCCGTCGAGTTCCGGATGCGCGACGGGGTGGCCAAGGCGATCAACGGCGTCAGCTTCAGCGTGGACCAGGGCAAGACCCTGGCGATCCTCGGCGAATCCGGCTCGGGCAAGTCGGTCACGGCCTTGGCGATCATGGGCATCCTCGACGCGCCACCCGCCCGGGTCACCGGGGGCTCGATCCGGTATCTCGGCCGCGACCTGCTCACGATGAACGACGCGGAGCGGCGGGCGGTCCGCGGCGAGCAGATCGCGATGATCTTCCAGGACGCGCTGTCGGCGCTGAACCCGGTGTTCTCCGTCGGTTGGCAGATCGCGGAGACGTTCCGCACGCACCGCGGGATGAACCGCTCGGACGCGAAGGGCGAGGCCGTCCGGCTCATGGAGCGGGTGGGGATCCCCGCCGCCCGCGAGCGCGCCGGCGACTACCCCCACCAGTTCTCCGGGGGGATGCGCCAGCGGATCATGATCGCGATGGCGATCGCCCTCGACCCTGCGGTGCTCATCGCGGACGAGCCCACGACGGCGCTCGACGTGACCGTGCAGGCCCAGGTGATGGAACTGCTGCGGGAGCTGCAGGAGGAGACGGGCATGGGCCTGATCCTCATCACTCACGACCTGGGGGTGGTCGCCGACGTGGCGGACCGGATCTGCGTGATGTACGCGGGCCGGATCATGGAGGACGCGCCCGTCTATGAGATCTACTCCTCCCCCGCGCACCCGTACACGGTGGGGCTCATCGAGTCGATCCCGCGGTTGGACCGCAAGGGCCAGGAGCTGTACGCCATCGGCGGGCTACCGCCCAACCTGATGAACCTGCCCGGGGGCTGTCCGTTCCACCCACGGTGTGCGCGGGCCGAGGACATCTGCCGGGTCGAGCGGCCGGAGCTGGTGAGGTTCGCGCCGGGCCGGTCGAGCGCCTGCCACTTCTCGGGCGAGCTGCACCTGTCGTCGGCGGAGGTGCGCCGTGGGTGAGGTGATCCTGTCCGCGAAGGAGCTCGTGAAGCACTACCCCATCACGGGGGGCGTCCTGCGCCGCACGGTCGGGGCGGTGCGCGCCGTCGACGGCGTGTCATTCGACCTGCACACCGGCGAGACGCTCGGCATCGTCGGCGAGTCCGGCTGCGGCAAGTCCTCGCTCGCGCGCGTGCTGATGCGTCTAGAGGAGCCGACGTCCGGGAGTGTGGAGTTCGGTGGCACCGCGATGTACTCCCAGTCCGGGGCCGGCATGCGTCGGCTGCGGCGCGACATCCAGATCGTGTTCCAGGACCCGTACACGTCGCTGAACCCTCGGATGACGGTAGGCGACATCGTGGGCGAACCGTTCGCGATCCACCCGGACGCCGTGCCGAGCGCCGGGCGCCGCAAGGCCGTGCAGGAGCTGCTCGACCTCGTCGGGCTGAGCCCAGAACACATCAACCGCTACCCGCACCAATTCTCCGGAGGGCAGCGCCAGCGCATCGGCATCGCCCGCGGCATCGCGTTGCGGCCGAAGGTGCTGATCTGCGACGAACCGGTCTCGGCGCTCGACGTGTCCGTGCAGGCTCAGGTGATCAACCTGCTCGAGAAGCTGCAGGAAGAGCTGGGGTTGGCCTACATCTTCATCGCCCACGACCTGTCGGTGGTGCGGCACATCTCGGACCGGGTCGGCGTCATGTACGTGGGCAAGATCGTGGAGTTGGGCACCGAGGACGAGATCTACGAGCACCCGACTCACCCGTACACGCAGGCGCTGCTGTCCGCGGTGCCCGTGCCCGACCCCACTCGGCGCGGCCAGCGCGACCAGATCGTGCTGGTCGGCGACGTCCCCTCGCCCGCGAACCCCCCGTCGGGGTGCCGGTTCCACACGCGCTGTTGGAAGGCGCAGGAGCAGTGCCGGGTCAGCGAACCAGCCCTGATCGTGAGGCCTGACGGCGGCGCGGGAGACGGACACGAGTCGGCGTGCCACTTCGCGGAGCGCCGGGTGGTGTTGGACACCGTAAGCGTGTCCGACGTGTCCGACGTGTCCGACGTGTCCGACGCGCCCGACGGCGCTGCCCGACGGGGACGGTGACCTTGGGCGAGACTCCCCAGGCGCCCGGGGGGCCGACCGCGCCGCCCGCCTCCACGAGCGGAGGTCCGCTCGCCTCTCCTGGAACACGCGTTCCACCGAAACCGCCTCCGGCGGCGACGTAATGCCTACGATCGAAGGCAGCATCGAGTTGATCGAACGACCCTGGGAGTGGACATGGACCAGACCATTCGCGACGCCGTCCAGCAGGCCGCAGCCAAGGGCCCCAAGGAGCTGGCCGGGCTGCTGTACGAGTTCACCCAGTCGGCGTTCGACGCGCGCACGAGCGCAGCCCCCCACAGCCCTAACCCGGGCCTGCGCGGCATGGAGCTGACCCGATTGAGCAAGATTCGCGAGGCCACGCTCTCGCACAAGATGGCCTACGAGCCGCGCGGTTGACGCCGCGACCATCGCCCTTCCGGGTTCGCCGGGCGGGGTGAAGCGTCGGTCATCTGACAGGTGACCGACGCGCTGTGTCCTCTTCACGGCGTCACCTCCGGGTCACCAGGTCGGTCACCAGGTCGGTCACCAGGTCACCTCGCCGGTCCGGAGCGTCCGTGCCGCAACAGGGCGCGCAGCCAGGACCAGCGCTCCACGAGTCGGGCCTCGAAGCCGCGGTCCTTCGGGTGGTAGTAATCGGCCGTGACGGCCAGGTCGTCCGGCAGGTACTGCTGGGCGGCCACGGAATCGGGCTCGTCGTGGGCGTACACATACCCCTTCCCGTGCCCAAGCCGCTCCGCGCCCGCGTACCCGGACCCGCGCAGGTGCGCAGGCACCGAGCCGCCGAGACCGCCGCGCACGTCAGCGAGTGCGGCGTCGATCGCCCGATAGGAAGCGTTTGATTTCGGCGCCAGGCAGTTGTGGATCACGGCTTGAGCCAAGACGATCCGCGCTTCGGGCATCCCGATCTGCGCGACCGCATGCATCGCCGCCACCGCCGTCGAGAGCGCCGACGGATCGGCCATCCCGACCTCCTCGCTGGCCGAGATCACGATCCGTCGGGCGATGAACCGCGGGTCCTCGCCCGCGAGCAGCATCCTCGCCAGGTAATGCAGCGCCGCATCGACGTCCGAGCCACGTATCGACTTGATGAACGCGCTCGCCACGTCGTAGTGCTGGTCTCCGGCCCGGTCATAGCGCACCGCCGCCTGCGCGACCGCCGCCTCCACGTCGGCCAGCGAGATCTCCTGCGGGTCCTCGGCGCTCGGCTCACCCGTCCCCCCGGCCCGGGCGGCGACGGCCACGCCCGCGGACGCCTCCACGACGGTCAGCGCGCGACGCGCGTCGCCGCCGGCCATCCGTACCAGGTGCGCACGCGCATCCTGCCCGAGGGTGAACGCCCCGGCCAGGCCCCGCTCGTCGGTGAGGGCGGACTCGACGACGGCCGCCACGTCCTCGTCGGCCAACGACGACAACGTCACCAGCAGCGACCTCGACAGCAACGGGGCGATCACGCTGAAGGACGGGTTCTCGGTGGTGGCCGCCACAAGGATGACCTGGCGGTTCTCGACGCCGGGCAGGAGCGCGTCCTGCTGGGCCTTCGTGAAACGGTGGATCTCGTCGAGGAAGAGCACCGTGGCGCGCCCGAACAGCGAGCGGTCCCGCGACGCCTCGTCCATGACGCGCCGTACGTCCTTGACCCCCGCCGTCACTGCTGACAGCTCCACGAAACGCCGGGCCGCCGCGGTCGCGGCAAGATGCGCCAGCGTCGTCTTGCCCGTCCCGGGCGGTCCCCACAGGATCGCGCTGATCGGGCCGATGGCGCCGGAAACCTCACCCTCGATGAGACGCCGCAGAGGGCTGCCCGGCCCCAGTACGCCCGCTTGACCACGCACCTCGTCGATCGTGCGCGGCCGCATCCGCACCGCCAACGGCGCGGGCACCCCGGGCGTGGCGGCGCCCCCCGTCGCCGACGGCGCGTCGCGACCCGGGCCGACGCCCCCCTGGGAGGCGGCAAAAAGGTCAACGGGCTCCACTTCGTCAGTCTGTCATCCGCGCCTGACGGCCACCCCGAACGGAATGCGCCGTCAGGAAACCCTCCGACCCGGCCGGGCACCAGCCGATCTCAGGAGTGGGACAGCGTTCCCGAGGCATCCCGACGTGGGCGGTGAGATGGTGGACCAGTGAGTAACATCGCGCGGCCGGCGACGCGTGCGCCTCTCATGCAGCGGTGGGGGCGGACGATGGGTCGCCATGCCCGCGCGGTGGTCCTCCTCTGGGCGATCCTCGCGGCGCTGTGCTTCGCAGGAGCGACCGGAATGCTCGGCGCGCCCTCGCTGTTCTCCCGGCTACAACAGGCGGAACCGTATGTGCCGAGCGAATCCAACGTCGGCACCGACCTGATCGAGCGTGCTGACACCGCGGGGCCCACCGTGCTGTTGCGCGTGGACGGGATTCGCACCACGGATCCTCTGGCCCTTCAGGCGGGGACGGGATTGCAGCGGCAGCTGTCGGCGCTGCCGGGGGTGCACTTCATCCAATCCCCGTTAGCGGTCCCGAAAGGCGTCAAGACGCCGCAAACGGCGCCGCTGTTCGCTACGGATCGGGATGACTCGTTCCTGATGGTGGTCGGCGTCGACGACGCGCTGAGCCAGTCCGCGCGATACGACCTGGCGACGCGCGTGGAGGCCAGCGCGCGGGAGGCCTTCGCGGTCGTGCCCGGCGCGAGCGTGAGCGCGGGCGGTGGAATCACGTTCCTGCACGAGATCACGAGCCAGATCCAAAAAGACTTGAGCCGCGGCGAGGGCATCGCGCTGCCGCTGTCGCTCGCGGTCATGGTCTTCGTCTTCGGCGGCTTCCTCGCCGCGGGCCTGCCGATCGTCGGGGCGATCGCGTCGATCGCCGGGGGCCTGGCGAGCCTGTGGGGATTCTCGTTCGTCACCGAGCTTGACGCGACGGTCGTCAACATCACCACACTGCTCGGGCTGGCGCTGTGCATCGATTACGGGCTGCTCATCGTCAGCCGCTTCCGCGAGGAGGTCCACCGCGTCGCCCGCGACCTGGACCGTCGGAGTCTGGACCGTGACCATCTTGTCGAGGCCACGGCGCACACGGTCGCCAGCGCCGGACGGACCGTCTTCTTCTCCGCTGTGATCGTGGCGATCTCCCTGAGCGGTCTCACGATCTTCCCGGCGCCGGTCATCCGCGCCGTCGGCCTGGCCGGGGTGACGGTCGTGCTGGTCGCGCTGCTCGTAGCGCTTACGCTCGTCCCCGCCCTGTGCACGATGGGCGGCCGACGCCTGGTCCGGCGGCGCAGCGACGACTCCCCCGACGATGGCCTCTTCGCCCGGCTGGCCCGCTGGGTGCAGCGCGCCCACATCCCGGTCATGCTGATCTCGTTCGCGCTGCTCGTCCTGCTCGCCGTCCCCGCGGCGTCCATGCGCCAGATCTCCTCCAACACCGAGTTGCTACCGGCGGGCAATGCGCAGCGGGATTTCTTGATGTCGACCGCGCGTGACTTCCCGATGACTGCCGAGCCGGTCGCGATCGTGGTCGCGCAGGCCTCGCCGACAGCCCTCGGGCAGTACGGGCGCGACGTGGTCGCCAACCTTCCCGGCGTGGCCTCGATCGACGCGCCGATCGCACTCGACGATACGCACAGCACGCTGTCTGTACGTTCGACGACGGCCACCGCCGAGAACGGCCAGGGCCGCGACATCGTCGACGAGCTTCGCGCCAACCGCCCCGCCTTCGAGACGTGGGTCACGGGGTCCAGCGCGCGGCTGTCCGACTACCTGGACGCGACCGGCGCCCGAGCCCCGTACGCCATCGGCATCGTCGCGTTGGTCACGATCGTGCTCATGTTCCTGATGACGGGATCGGTGGCTCTGCCCCTCAAGGCCTTGGTGATCAACGCGTTGTCGCTCGGCGCGAGCCTCGGCATCCTGACGTGGATCTTCCAGGAAGGCCACCTGCAGACAGTGCTGGGGTTCACCGCCACCGGCGGCATCGAGTCGACGACCCCGGTGATCATGGTGGCTTTCGGGTTCGGACTTGCGATGGACTACGAACTGTTCCTGCTGTCGCGCATCGTGGAGTTGCACGAACAGGGCCACTCCGACGCCGACGCCGTCCGGCTCGGACTGCAGCGGTCCGGGCGGATCATCACGTCGGCAGCCCTGTTGATTCTGATCGTGCTCGGTGGGTTGGCCTTCGGGCAGATGCTCGTCGTCAAGCAGATCGGGATCGGCCTGGCGATCTCCGTCGTCTTGGACGCCACGCTCGTCCGCATGCTGCTGGTGCCCGCGACGATGCACGTGCTCGGTGTGTGGAACTGGTGGGCCCCGGCCCCGTTGCGCCGCTGGCACCAGCGGCTCGGCATCCAGCACTGAGGCATGTACCGCCGACGCATCCACCGCCGCGTCCTGCGGCCTCCCGCCGCTGCGGGCGAGCGGCGCACGTGGGGGTCAGTTCAGGGCGACCAGGCGCATGGCGTGGGGCTTTCCCTGCGCGTCCCAGGCCTGGACAGCGATGTCACCGGTGTTGGTGAGCTCGACAGCAAGGGTCCGCCAGCCCGCGGGCAGATCCTGCGTGACGTCGAGCAGGGGGCGGCTGACGCCGCGCTGCCACACCGCGTCGTACTCCGCCGTCGGGGTGCTCACCCACCCGATGGCCCGCCCGGCGTCGTTCACGGAGGTGACCTGGAAGCCGGCCGCGCCCGAGACCGAAGATGCTGGGCCGCCCGGTATGTACCGTTGGGCACCGACCGCCGTGTAGCCCACCGCGATCTTGCCGTTCGGAGAAATGGCGCCGCCGTTCGCCTGTGCGGACGGCGTGGACAGCGCCCTGTCCAGCTCGGCAGTCCCGACGGAGTACGACGCCACTCCGGCGCGTGACCCGACGACCATGTCCGTGTTCGACAAACCCCACATGTATTGATCCACAGAGCTGACATCCGTGATGCGGGACGCCCCGACCGCGGGCCAGAGCACCGCGTCGAGCACGTACTGCGTCTGCGTGCTGTAGTTGATCCGGCCCAGGATGGTGCCCCGGTCGTTGATCGACGCGACCTGCGTCGTGTATCCCGGTTTCGTGTCAAGGATCGTCGTGGTGCCGTCAGGGGCGATGCGCACGCCGCTCGGGGCGGGCACCCCCGGGCAGGTAGCGGCTCCCGCGACTTCACCGGAGCTGCTGATGTCCCATGCTGCGGTGAGACGGCAACCGCTCGCCGGGGAGGCGTCGACCCACCGAGCGGGCCCGTCCGGGGAGGAGACGAAACCCCGGGTGATCATGGTGTCACCCGACTGGAGCGTCACGTTGCCGACGATGAGCCCCGTGCTGGAGGCGCCCCCGACGGAGGAGTCGACGATGCTCTGACCCGCGGGGATGATGGCCGTTGGGTCGATGAGCACAGCCCGGTACGACGGTGCGGCGGCCGCCGGTGTCGATGTGCCCGGCGTCGTCGACGCCGCAGGTGCTGTCGAGGGGGGGACGGCCGACTCCGTCGGGATGGCGCCCCACGCAGAGGCGCTTCCCCCGAGCAGCATGGCCGAGGTCATCACACATGCCCACGTACGACGACGAGACGACATGGCCCCGACCCCCTGTCACGTCTCGCCCAGAACCACCCTAGAAACTGCTTCACAGCGTATGCCACAAAGGGACTCGACTTGAACGTGCGTCATGGAGGGATGATCCCGCCGGCTTTTCGCTGCGGGTCGGGACCTTGCGTCAGGTGCGCTCGCCAACCCCCGACGGGGCGTCGTCGCCCTTGCGCCGAGGCATCGCATCCACGCCTGCCTCCTTACGCTGTGCGGGGGTGATCGGTGCGGGCGCCCCCGTCAACGGGTCGAAGCCGCCGCCGGACTTCGGGAAGGCGATCACGTCGCGGATCGACTCGTACCCGCCGAGCAGCATGACGATCCGGTCCCACCCAAAAGCGATGCCGCCGTGCGGCGGAGCCCCGTACTGGAACGCGTCGAGCAGGAACCCGAATTTCTCCTGGGCCTGCTCCTGGCTCAAGCCCATCACCGTGAACACGCGCTCCTGGACGTCGCGGCGGTGGATACGGATCGAGCCGCCGCCGATCTCGTTGCCGTTGCAGACCATGTCGTACGCGTACGCCAGCGCCGGACCAGGATCGGTGTCGAACGTGTCGAGGTACTCCGCCTTCGGCGACGTGAACGCGTGGTGGACCGCCGTCCAGGCGCCTGCGCCGACCGCGACATCACCAGCCGCGCGCGCGTCCGCCGCGAGCTCGAACAGCGGGGCGTCGTTGACCCACAGGAAGCTCCAGGCGTCCTCGTCGATCAGGCCGCAGCGCGTGCCGATCTCGAGGCGGGCCGCCCCGAGCAGCGCGCGCGCCTGGCTGGGGGTGCCGGCGCCGAAGAAGATGCAGTCGCCCGGCTCGGCCCCGGTGTGCGCCGCGAGGCCGGCCCGCTCCACGTCGGAGATGTTCTTGGCGACGGGACCGGACAACGCGGAAGCCTCGTCGTCCCCACGTTCGACCGTGACGTACGCCAGTCCCTTCGCGCCGCGCTGCTTGGCCCACTCCTGCCACGCGTCGAACTGCCGACGAGGCTGGCTGCCACCGCCCGGCATGACCACGGCACCCACGTACTCGTTCTGGAACACCCGGAACGGCGTGTCCTTGAAGAATTCGGTGCAATCGACCAGCTCGCAACCGAACCGCAGGTCCGGCTTGTCGGTGCCGAAGCGGGCCATCGCCTCCCGGTACGGCATGCGTGGGAACGGCGTCGGCAGGTCGACGCCGTTGAGCTTCCAGATCTCCTTCACCACTGCCTCGCCGACCTCGAGGACGTCGTCCTGCGTCACGAAGCTCATCTCGATGTCGAGTTGGGTGAACTCGGGTTGCCGGTCGGCCCGGAAGTCCTCGTCGCGGTAGCAGCGTGCGATCTGGTAGTAGCGTTCCATGCCCGCCACCATGAGCAGCTGCTTGAAGAGCTGCGGAGACTGCGGGAGGGCGTACCAGGACCCGGGCGACAGTCGCGCAGGCACCAGGAAGTCACGCGCGCCCTCGGGGGTGGACCGGGTCAGGGTCGGGGTCTCGATCTCGACGAAGTCACGCGCGTCGAGGACACGGCGGGCCGCGGCCGAGACCTTGGAGCGCAGGCGCAGCGCGTGGCCGGCGTTGTGGACGCCGGGGCGGCGCAGGTCGAGGTAGCGGTACTTCAGGCGCGCCTCCTCACCGACACCGGTGCGCTCGTCGAGCTGGAACGGCAGCGGCTCGGCGGCCGAGAGCACATCGATGTCGTCCGCGACGACCTCGATCTCGCCCGTGGGCAGGTCCGGGTTGACGTTCTCCGGGGTGCGGCGCGTGACCGTGCCGGTGACCTTGACGCAGTACTCGTTGCGCAGCCCGTGCGCGACGCCGGTGAGGACCTCGTCCCGCGCCACCACCTGCACGACGCCGCTCGCGTCGCGCACGTCGATGAACTCCACCCCGCCGTGATCGCGGCGCCCCGCCACCCACCCCGCGAGGACGACGGTCGTGGGAGGGGTCGTGGCGTTCTCGGCGCGCAGGGAGCCGGCGGTGTGGGTACGGAGCACAGTGGGTCCTTCGTCGTGCGATTCGAGTCGTCTCGGTGTTCACGGATGGACAATCTTCGAGGTCATCGGGCGCGCAGGCGCCTTGGCGATTCTACGCGGCGGTCACGATCGCGTACGCATCCGATCTGCCGGGACGAGTGTGCCCACGGGGAATCCGGGTGGCCCTACGACGGTTGCCACCGTTATGCGCCTCGACATCTGGTCTGACATGGTCTGCCCGTACTGCTCCATCGGGAACGCCGAGCTGGAGCGCGCCCTGGCCGATTTCGAACACCGCGACGATGTGCAGATCCGGTGGCGCAGCTTCGAGCTCGACCCCGACGCGCCCGCGGATCCGCAGGAGGACGTGGTCACCAAGATCGCGGAGAAGTACGGGATGAGTCCCGAGCAGTCGCGGGCTGCGCAGGAAAAGATCGGCGAGCGGTCCGCGGGGCTCGGGCTGCCCTACGACTGGGCGGCGGCGCGCTGGGGCAACACGTTCGACGCGCACCGTGTGGCGCACCTGGCGGATGATCGTGGGGTCGGGCATGACGTTTCCGGGCGCCTGCTGCGGGCCTATTTCAGCGAGGGACGGCAACTCAGCGACCACGACACGCTGACGGAGCTCGCGGGCGAGTCAGGCGTGGACGAGGCGGAGGTCCGCGCGGTCCTGGGCTCGGACGCCTACGCGGGTGCGGTGCGCGACGATGAACGGATGGCCCGGGAGCTGGGGATCACCAGCGTGCCTACGTTCGTCCTGGCCGAACGCTTCGGCGTGGTCGGCGCCCAGAGCGCTGACGTCCTGCTGGATGCCCTCCGTCAGGCCTGGGCCGCCACCCACGAGGTCTCGGCGACCTAGACCCTGGCTCCGACGACCGCGACGCGGCGCCCCGGTCCGCGCCTCGGCCCCCTGAGCGGTCACGCCCGCATGCCGCCGGGGCGGTACGTCGGGTGTTGCGGCCACGGACAGTCGTACGCCCGTAGCGACGCCCACCCCCGTGCTCGCGCCGCATGGCCCGCGAAGATGCCGATCAGCAGGGCCGAGTTGTTCACCCGGCCGGACAGGGCCACGTCGAGCGCGTCCCCGAGGTCGAGCCATCCGATCGGCATCCCGACTTCCTCCGCCTCGCGTTCGTGGAGCTCGTCAGAAGGCACGGGCGTGAGGTCGCGCGCGAGATAGATCCGCAGCGCCTCCCCCATCCCGCCCGGGGAGGCCACGTAGTCGGCGAGCACGTCCCACCGCCCGGCCCGCACATCGATCTCCTCGGCGAGCTCCCGCCGGGCGGCCTCCCATGGCGGCTCGCCGTCCACGTCGAGCAGCCCGGCCGGAAACTCCCACTCGGTGACGGCCATCGGGTGACGGTACTGCTGGATGAGCGCGATCTCTTCCGCGCCGGGTTCGCCGCGAAGGGCGACGATCACCACGGCGCCGGGATGCTCGAGGTACTCACGGGTGACGACGCCGCCGTCCCCCAGGTCGATGCAGTCCGCGACCATGTCGAAGACCATCCCTGCGTGCAACATCTCGTGAGCCAACACCGGACGGGACCCGAAGCGGTCGGCCACCTGGGCGGGGTCAAGCCGCGGCGCGGCCAGACTCATCTGTCGGCCCCCGTCCCGAGGGCGCCCACTCCAGCTGCTTCCGGCTCGGGCTCCGGGCGCTCGACCTCGACCAGTCTGCTCGCGCGTTGACGCTCCAGGGCGGCGCCGACCAGGCCCGCAAACAGGGGGTGCGCCCGATTCGGGCGGGACAGGAACTCCGGGTGCGCCTGGGTGGCCACGTAGTACGGGTGCATCTCGCGGGGCAGCTCGACGAACTCCGCCAAGCGGCCGTCCGGCGACATCCCGGAGAACACGAGGCCGCAGGCCTCCAGGCGATCCTTGTAGTTGAGGTTCACCTCGTATCGGTGCCGGTGACGCTCCTCCACTCGCCCGACGCCGTACGCGTCCGCGACGAGCGAGCCGGGCGTGAGCACGGCCGGATAGGACCCGAGGCGCATCGTCCCGCCCATGTCCCCGCCCGCGCCCTCGACGAACTCGGCCTGTTCGGCCATCGTCGCGATGACCGGCGCGGGAGTGTCTGGATCGAACTCGCTGCTGCTCGCCCCCTCGATCCCCGCGACGTCGCGGGCGTATTCGATGACCATGCACTGCAGCCCCAGGCAGATGCCCAGCGTCGGGATCTGCTGCTCGCGGGCCCAACGCAGCGCACCGAGCTTGCCCTCGATGCCTCGCACGCCGAACCCGCCGGGCACCAGGACCGCGTCCGCCCCGCTCAGCGCGGCCCGCGCGCCGGACGGCGTCTCGCACTGGTCGGAGGCCACCCAGCGCACGGTGACGGCGCAGTCGTGGTGGTAGCCGCCCGCGCGCATCGCCTGCGTGACGGACAGGTAAGCGTCGGGTAGGTCGATGTACTTGCCGACCAGGGCGATCTCGACGTGGTGCGCGGGATCGTGGACACGCCGTAGCAGCCGGTCCCACTCCGTCCAGTCGACGTCGCGGAAAGGCAGCGACAACCGTCGCACGACGTAGGCGTCCAGTCCCTCCGCGTGCAGCACCTTGGGGATGTCGTAAATGCTCCCCGCGTCCATGCACGCAGCCGTCCCGTCGAGATCGACGTCGCAGGCCATCGCGATCTTGCGCTTGAGCTTGTCGGGGATCTCACGGTCGGCGCGCAGCACGATCGCGTCAGGCTGCAAGCCGAGCTGGCGTAACGCGGCCACCGAGTGCTGGGTCGGCTTGGTCTTGAGCTCTCCGCTCGGCGCCAGGTAGGGCACGAGGCTCACGTGCAAGAAGAAACAGTTGTCACGGCCCAGGTCGTGGCGCACCTGGCGGGCAGCCTCGAGGAAGGGCAGCGACTCGATGTCGCCGACCGTCCCGCCGATCTCGGTGATGATCACCTGCGGCGGGTGGGTGTGATGCGCCTGTTCGCGCATCCGTTCCTTAATCTCGTTGGTGATGTGCGGGATCACCTGGACGGTGTCGCCGAGGTACTCTCCGCGGCGCTCCTTGGCGATCACGCGGCTGTAGACCTGCCCCGTCGTCACGTTGGCCGCTTGAGACAGGGGCACGTCGAGGAAGCGCTCATAGTGCCCGATGTCCAGGTCCGTCTCCGCGCCGTCCTCGGTCACGAAGACCTCCCCGTGCTGGAACGGGTTCATGGTGCCCGGATCGACGTTCAGATACGGATCCAATTTCTGCATGGTCACATGCAGGCCGCGTTGGCGGAGCAGGAAACCGAGGGAAGAGGCGGTGAGGCCCTTGCCGAGCGACGAGGCGACGCCTCCGGTCACGAAGATGTGCTTGGTGTCCACCACGGGCCCCCATTCTACCGGGCGTCCCGGGCAGCCCGTCGCCGGCTCGCTCCCGCGCAGGACGCGCGGCGTGGCGCGTCGTGCGGGGCCGCCCGGCGCGCGACATGGAAGTGCGCCCGCCATTGTCCGTTCACGCGCTGCGCCGGGCCTGCGCCACGTCGAGCAGCTCCCGTGCGTGGGCGCGTGCGACGTCGCTGTGCGCGCCGGCCATCATGCGGGCGAGCTCAGCGAGCCGGGCCTCCCCTTCGACAGCCTCGACCCCGCTGGAGGTGACGTGCCCGTCGCTCGCCTTGTGCACGACGAGGTGACGGTCGGCGTACGCGGCGACCTGCGGAAGGTGGGTCACGACGAGGACCTGCGCGTGCCGGGCGAGGGCGGCCAGGCGTGCGCCCACATCGAGCGCCACAGCGCCGCCGACCCCTGCGTCCACCTCGTCGAAGACAAATGTCGGGCGACCCGGCCCGCCCGCTGCCGAACCCGCCGCGGGGGACGCCGTCACCACCTCCAAGGCCAGCATCACCCGAGAGAGCTCACCGCCGCTCGCGGCCCTCGCGACGCTGCGGGCAGGTGCGCCCGGGTTGGCGGCCAGGCGGATCTCAACCGCGTCGACCCCCGTCGGTCCGAAGCGCACGCGGGCGCCCCCCGGCAGCGGCAGACCGCGCGGATCCTCCTCCCGGTCCACGGCCACCTCAAGGCGGGCGCGGCCCATGGCCAGGTGCGACAACTCTTCCGATACGGCGTCGGCCAGCCGGGCGGCCGCCTCGCGACGCGCCGCGGACAGGGTCTGCGCGTCCGCGCCGAGCCGCTCCTGCAGCCCCACGGCCTGCACCCTCAGCTCTGCGGCACGGTCAGCGGCCCCGTCGAGGTCGACGAGGCGGGCCGCCGCGTCCCGACCCCAGGCCAACGCTGCGTCCACCGATCCTCCGTGGGCGCGTGTCACGCGGGTCAGGTCGGCGCGACGCTGGTGCACCGCCGCCAACCGGGTCGGGTCGACGTCGAGCCCATCCAGGTAAGCCGCGAGGTCGGCGCCGAGATCCGCGGCCAGCAGGGCTAGTTCGCCCATCCGGCTCCCCAGGTCGGCCAGCGCGGGATCGTGTCCGTCGCCGGAGGAGAGGCTCTCGTGCGACGCGGCGAGGGCGCCGGCCGCACCTGGCCTTCCGGAGTCGTCGCCAGTCAAGTGTTCCCGCGCTGTCCCCGCGGCGGTGCGCAGCGCGTCAAGGTGGGCGAGCCGGTGTTGCTCGGTGGCCAACTCCTCGTCCTCCCCGGGGCGCGGGTCGAGGCGTTCGAGCTCCTCCAGTCCCACGCGCAGGGTCTCGGCTTGCGCGTCCCGCTCGCTGGAGGCCTGCTGCGCCCTGCGGAGAGCGGCCTGGCAATCGGCGAGCGAGCGGTACGTCACCGCGTACGCCTCGCGCGCGGCGGCGACCGGCTGCGCCCCGTAGTCGTCCAGGAGGACCCGATGCTGCTCCGGGCTGCGCAGCCGCCACTGGTCGGCCTGACCGTGGACCGCCACGAGCAGTTCTCCCAGGTCGGCGAGCAGAGCCACGGGCGCTCGACGACCCCCCACGTGTGCCTGCGAGCGACCCTTCGCGGAGACGGTGCGGGCGAGGATCAGCTCGTCACCCGCATCACCTCCGGCCTCAGCCACGCGCGCGCGGGCCGGGTGATCGGCACCGACCTCCACGACCCCCTCGACGACGGCCTGCCGGGCACCGTGTCGCACCGTCTGCGCGTCGGCGCGTGCGCCGAGGAGCAAGCCCAGCCCCGTGACCACCATCGTCTTGCCCGCCCCCGTCTCCCCGGTGAGCACGTTGAGGCCCGGAGCCAGGTCCAAGGTGGCGTCATCGATGACGCCCAGACCCTGGATGCGCATCTGCCGGAGCATGACGCCAGCGTAGGGCGGCACGCCGCCGACGTCCGGCAGGCCCACACCCGTACGGCGCAGTCGGGCGTACCCGCTCACACGAGCGGCGGCATGTCCGACCGCCAGCGGTAGGCCCCCGGCGCACGGGTCCGGCCTCGCCACCCGACGACGGGCAGCGCGAACTTCTCCACGAGCCGGTCAGCGAAGGGCGCCGAGTTCAGCCTGGCGAGCATCACCGGGGTGCGCCCGCGTGACACCTCTACGCGCGCTCCCTCGGGCAGCTCGAACAGGCGCGCCCCGTCGCACCACATGATGCCCACGCCCTCGGTGTCGGGCACCAGCTCGATCGCGACCTTCGAATAGGGTCCGACGACCATCGGGCGGGCGAACAACGCGTGCGCCGAGATCGGGACCACCAGCAGGGCAGCGACGTCCGGCCAGATGATCGGGCCCCCCGAGGAGAAGGCGTACGCGGTGCTGCCGGTGGGGGTGGCGATGATCATGCCGTCCGCGCCGAGCGTCGACACGGGGCGGCCGTCGATCTCCACGATGAGCTCCAGCATCCGCTCGCGCGCCGCCTTCTCGACCGTGACCTCGTTGAGCGCCCAGCTCCGGGCCACCATGCGGGTTCCCGCCATGGCGACGACGTCGAGCGTGAGCCGCTCCTCCACCGAGTAGTCGCGGTCGACGATCCTGCCGACCGCCTCGCGCAAGTCCTCCTGCTCGGCCTGCGCGAGGAAGCCGACGTGCCCGAAATTGATCCCGAGCAGGGGCGCCCCCGACCCCCGCGACATGTCGGCCGCCCGCAGGATCGTGCCGTCGCCGCCAAGGATGCAGACGAGCTCGGTGCCGTTGGCCGGTGCCCGTGGATCCGCCTGGACGACTCCCGTCAAGCCCTGGGCGCGCGTTGCGGCCAGATCGGCAGGCAGCATGGCGACTTCCAACCCCTGCCGCACGATGAGGCCGATGATGTCGAGCGTGTGACTCACCATCCCCGGCCGCGCCACGTTGGCGATCAGCAGGATCCGGCGGGTCATCGTTCGCCTTTCGTCATGGGGATCGCCGCGTTCTCCGTCGCCGCGTCCGCATCGGGTAGGGCCAGGTCTGGCCGTCGACACACCCAGAGTAGATACTCCCTGTTGCCCGTGGCACCCGTCACGGGGCTCGGCACGACCGATCGCGGTGTCAGCCCCACGTGGCGAGCGGCGTCGAGGGCGCCGCGGAGCGCCTCGCGGCGCTCGACGGGGTCCGTCACCAGACCCCGCTTGCCCACGGCGCGACGCCCTACCTCGAACTGCGGCTTCACGAGCCACACCCCCTGACCGCGCACGCTTGTCAGGCGCGACAAATCGGCAGCAACGAGGCGCAGCGAGATGAAGCTGAGATCGGCGACCACCAGATCGAACGGTCCTCCCAGGGCGGCCGGCTCGACGTCGCGGACGGTGACCCCCTCGGCGTTGGTGACCCGAGGGTCGCGCGCCAGCTCATCGACCAGCTGTCCACGCCCCACGTCGAGGGCCACCACATGGGCGGCGCCCCGCTCGAGCAGCACCTGCGTGAATCCCCCCGTCGAGGCGCCGACGTCGAGGCAGCGCAGACCTCGGGCGGACAGCGGGTCGATCCGCTCCGCGCCGAACGCCGCGAAGGCCGCGTCGAGCTTGCGCGCGCCCCGGCCGACCCAGCTCGCTCGGGCGGCGACGCTCACATCGTCGCCGGCCGCCACCGCCGCGGACGGCTTGCGGGCAGGCGCGCCGTTGAGCCGGACCGCCCCGTCCCGGACGAGATCCCGGGCATCGCCCCTAGAGCGTGCCAGCCCGCGCTCCACCAACATCGCGTCGAGGCGCATCGGCTCAGGTGTCGTCAGAACCAGACAGCACCGCGCGCAACGTGCCTTCAAGCGCGGTCGCGGCGGCGATCTGGGCGTCGAGCTCCCCGGGTTCGACCCGCTCGAGGGCGGCCAGAGCGGCGTCCACTGCCTCCTGGTCCGGATCAGCGCCCGGTACGGGGACGCGGGGCTGCGTCATGACGTCCCCCGAGCGTCTTGGTCGGCGAGGTTGTCCTTGTCGCTCGTAAGGGCCTCCGAGCAACGACGCACCGAGTCCTGATCCAACGGCATTCCGCCGTCAGCGGCGGCCCAGCACGCCACGATGAAGGCCCGCAGGCGCTCATTCGGCGTGCCTCGTCGGGCGTCCCGAACGGTCCCCTCGGCGACGGTGACTTCCGCGGTGGCGCAGGTCGCGCGGTACACCCCGGGCTGGGCGTCCACGACCGGGTCATCGTACGGTTCCCGCAGCCCCCGCAGGTCGCAGGCGACGAACCGGGGTCGATGACTCGGTGGAGCCAGCGCCGTGTCTGCCGGCGTGTTGGCGCCGGTCGTTACCCACAGCGACTCCATCCCGACCGCTACCGCGCCCGCGATGTCGGTGTCGAGGCGGTCCCCGATCGCCAACGTGCCGTCCGCCGGGACACCGAGCACGGACGCCGCCAGCTCGTACAGCGGCGGATGGGGCTTGCCCACGATGGCCACAGGGTCCACTCCGGAGGCGTTGCGCACGCACCCGAGCAACGAACCGTTGCCGGGGGCGATGCCACCCGCCATGGGGATCGTCAGGTCACCGTTCGTCGCCACCCACGGCACCCCCGTCTGCACCGCGTAGCTGGCCTCGGCCAGATCGGACCATCCGATGTCCTGGCCGAAGCCCTGCAAGACCGCCTCCACAGGCCGCGATGCCGCGGCCCTGTCGGCAGGCAACACCGGCACGAGGCCGACCCCCTGGAGCGCCCTGGCGACACCAGGGCCGCCGATGGCCAACACCGGCGCCCCGGGTGGCACCAGCCTCGCCACGTACGCCGCGGCCGCCTGCGCGCTCGTCACGACCTCCTCGTCGCGCATCCGCACGCCCAGACCGCGCAGGCGATCCCCGACGTCCTCGGGTGGGCTCGACGCGTTGTTCGTGACGAACGCCACGCCCACCCCCGCCGCGCGCATCTCGTTGATCACCTCCACGGCATGCGGCACCGCAACATGGCCACGAAATACCACGCCGTCAAGGTCGAACAGCATGCCCCGGAACCGTGCCCGCAGACTCGCATCACCGGGGGGCGGCGTCTTCTCGCTCATGGCCCTATCCTGTCGCGATCGACAGAGGGCGCCAAGGAGGCGCGTCAGGGCGAAGCGTCGGATCGGCCGTCCGCCCCCGGCACGGCCGGCCCCTCGGGTTCTGGTCCGTCCCCGCCGTCGTCTGCCGGCTGACCGTCGCCGGCCGGCTCGCCCGTTGGGTTACCGGTGCCGGCCGGCTCGCCCGTTGGGTTACCGGTGCCGGCCGGCTCGTCGTCGTCGGCGGGATCGTCGTCACCAAGGTCGACAAAGACGACGCCATCGATGTCGTCGAGGCGCTCCGCCGCGTCTGTCGCGCCCTGGGGGTCCGCGTCCGCGGCCGCCGCGAACCAGGCGCGGGACAGCTCACGATCACCCCGCGCGACCAGCGCCTCGGCGTATGCGTAGAACAGACGAGGTGACCACGGGTCCCGCCGCGCCGGATCCAGGTCCGGCGTCTCGAGAAGCACGACCGCCGCGTCGAGATCACCCATATCGCGACGAATGCCCGAGCACACGATGAGCAACTCGACACGCTCCGCCGCGCCCAGCGTGCGCGCCTCGGGCGACCCTGCGAGTTCCAAGGCATGTTCCGGGCGGCCCAGACCCCGTTCACAATCGACCATCATCGGGAGCAGATGGTGCGACCCGGAGAGCCGTCGAGCCGTCCGAAGCTCGGCCAAGGCAAGCTGGAAGTCCCCTTCGCGGTACGCCACCAGCCCGCGCGCCTCTCGTACCGCGGCCACGCGCCCCGCCCTGCGCACGGCGGTATCCGCGTGCTCGCGGGCCGTCGGGAGGTCATCTTCGATGAGTCGCGAGACCATGACAAGGTGTTGCGCCACGCCCTGGGCATTGTCCTTGGTCAAGGTGCGCAGTTCACGGCGAACGCTCGCGTCGAGCTCGTAGCCGGTGACGTCTTCGGCGATGATCGGTTCAGGGCGCCGCTCACCGATGGCCGCGCGGCGCGGTCCCCGGCGGGGACGATCCTGCCCCCCGACCGCGCCGGCAGTCCGAGCACCCTGAGGGCGAGCACCCCCCCGGCGAGCTCCGTCACGACCCCTCCCCGCGAACCCCTGTTCGTCCTGCCCCTTCCCACGGGCCCGGCGATCGTCGACCTGACCGCCCCGAGAGGTGCTGTCGCCCGGGCCGCGACGCCCACCCGACCCGCGTCGGTCGCGTCCGTCGCCCCTGCCTTCACCTTCCGCGTGCGGAACTCCCGGCGCCCGGGTTCCGCGACGACGATCTGTCGCATCGACGCGCTCCGCCCCGCCTGCCGAGGAGCCGGCCTCCGACGAATTGCCTGTCCCTGTTGTCGGCCGATCATCGCGACGGAAGCCGCCTTGTCGCGCATCATCACCAGCGCGACCACCTGCGGACGCTCCGCCATCCCGGCGTGCACGGCCAGGACCGCGACCCTGCCCCGAGTCCTGGCCGCCCACTCCTGGGACTCCCGCTCCGCCGCCGCGATTCGATGGTCGCCACTGCCTGCCTTTAGCCTCGTTCCCCCCACCCCGCCGGTCATCCCGCCGCGGACGTCGCTCTTCGGCCCCGGACGTCTCCCTCGGCGACCCCCGTTGTCCGCGGTCGCCCGTCGTCTGCCGTTCGCGCGGTCCGTCCTCACCACTGACAGCGTCGCTACGCTCCCGCCGAACGTCTTGTCCCTGTCCAGGAACCCCTTCAGGAGCCCCTTGACGCCGCTCCACCTTCGCCCATCGAGCAGGCCCTTCCAATGACACGCTCTGCCTCCCTCTCCATGGACGACGTGTGCTCTGAGCGGCGACAGATCACCGTGCGTGCCGCGTCCCGGACCAGGGTAGCTAACCACGACAAAGGAGGGGTGAAGACCAGTGGTCTTCACCCCTCCTTCGAGGATGGTTGTCCGGCGGCGTCCTACTCTCCCACACCGTCACCAGTGCAGTACCATCG
>JBDTWM010000002.1:0-78694 GCA_040006675.1 Dermatophilaceae bacterium
GCCGTCGGGCCTTCCCGCCACGGCCCGCCGTCGTCCACCGGGTCGTCGTCCACCGAGTCAGTCATGGTCAGATACTCCTTCACCGGCGGCGGCGTTCCCGCCGGCTGGTGTCGGCTCGTCGTACTCGCGCGCCAGCCGGTCCTCCCACGCGCCATCGTCATCCGTCGGTTCGTCCCGACTCACCGTCCAGCGCACGCACAGCTCCCCCAGCGACTCTGGCTGATCGAACGTGACGGCTCCCTCGCGGTACAGCTCAAGCACGACGAGGAACCGTGCGACGACGACGAGCCGGGAGGTCGCGTCCGCCACCAGCTCGGCGAACGTCGCCGTCCCGGCGCGGCGCAAATGCTCCCCCACGACGCGGGATTCCTCACGCACGCTGACCCGCGCGGCGTGCAGGTGTTCCAGAGCGACGGTGGGCGGCAGCTTCGGCACCATCGCGAGCGCTGCGATCCGTGCCAGACGCTGGGGGTTCACACCCAGCACCACCTCTGGCAACAGCTTCGCGTAGCGGGGCTCCAGACCCGCCTGGCGCGGCTGCGCACGTCCGAGGGTCGCCATGCGCAGGGCGAACATCCCCGCGACCTCCTTGAAGGCCCGGTACTGCAACAACCGCGCGAACAGCAGATCCCGGGCCTCGATGAGCTCCAGGTCCTCCTCCGAGCCGTCCCGTCGGGGAAGGAGTCTCGCTGACTTAAGATCCAGCAGCGTCGCCGCGACCAGCAGGAAGTCCGTGGTCTGCGACAGATCCCAGTGCGCTGAGCAGCTTTGCTGAGCCCGCAGGTGCGCCAAGAACTCGTCGGTGACCGTGGCGAGGGCGATCTCCGTGACGTCGAGCCGATGCTTGGCGATCAAACCGATCAGCAGGTCGAACGGCCCGTCGAACTGATGCAGGTGGACCTCGAAGGGAACCGCGGGGACCCGCCGCGTGAGCACCCCACCCGGGGCGGCCCACTCCGACGGGGCCTCCGTCACCAACGACCGGCCTGACGACGCGTCCGCCACGTTGTCCGCGTCAGGGGGCGCCTCGGGTGAGACCTCGACGGCGACGGGGTCTCCTGGTTCCGGCGCCACGTAGGTCAGGCGGCACCCCCGCGCGCGATCAGTTCGCGCGCGAGCTGGCGGTAGGATTCCGCCGCCGTGGAGCTCGGGGCGTACGTCGTGATCGGCTCTGCCGCCAGCGTCGCGTCGGGGAACTTCACGGTGCGTGAGATGACCGTGTGGAACACGAGGTCCTGGAAGTGGTCCACCACACTGCGCACGACCTCTCGGCTGTGCAGGGTGCGTCCGTCGAACATGGTGGCGAGAATGCCGTCGACCTTCAGTCGGGGGTTGAGGCGGTCGCACACCTTGTCGATCGTCTCGACGAGGAGCGCCACCCCGCGCATCGCGAAGAACTCGCATTCCAGCGGGATGATGACGCCGTGGGACGCGGTGAGCGCGTTGACGGTGAGCAGTCCCAGGGACGGCTGGCAGTCGATCAGTACCGCGTCGTAGTCGTCGAGCACCGGCCGCAGGGTCCGCGCGAGCACCGTCTCCCGGGCCACTTCGCCGACGAGCTGCACCTCCGCGGCCGACAGGTCGATGTTGGCCGGGACGAGGTCGAGGCCGGGAGTTCGCGTCTGCGTGATCACGTCGCGGATGTCGTGGCCGCGCTCGACCAGCAGGTTGTAGATTGTCACGTCGAGATCGTGGGTCTGGATCCCAAGCCCCACGGACAGCGCGCCCTGCGGGTCGAAGTCGACGAGCAGCACACGGCGCCCCAGCTCGGCGAGCGCGGCGCCGAGGTTGATCGTCGTGGTGGTCTTGCCGACCCCGCCCTTCTGGTTGCACATCGCGATCACCCGGGCTGGACCGTGTGCGGTCAGGGGTTCCGGCGTCGGGAAGTCCGGCGTGACACGACCGGTCGGGCCGAGAGGCGCCAGCAGCGCCTCCTCGGTGCCCGGTAGGTGGTTGGACTGGTCGTCCTCGCGACCCTGCTCGTCCGCGACGGAGGCGTTCACCTGCGGCGCGTACGGAGCTCCTGCGGCGGGCTCGAGCGTCGTCGGGGTCTGCCGGGTGGACGTCTCGGACGTCATGGCGCGCCTCCCGTCGTCGGTTCCGCTCGGCGTCACGCCGATCGACCGCTCGACTCTACCAACGGCGCGCCTACCACCGGTTCACGGCCGGAGGCTCACCATCCCTGGATCACCGGGCGCGCGGGTGGGCCTGCGCGTAGACCTCTCTGAGGTGTTGCACGGTGATCAGCGTGTAGATCTGTGTCGTCGCGACCGAGGCGTGTCCGAGCAGCTCTTGGACGACACGCACGTCCGCGCCACCCTCGAGCATGTGGGTGGCGAACGAATGCCTGAGCGTGTGCGGGCTGACCGGGCTCGTCAGACCGGCCCGGTCCGCCGCGCTCTGCAAGAGGGCCCACGCGCTCTGCCGGGACAGTCTCCCGCCGCGCTGATTGAGGAAGACCGCGCCTTCCTGGGATCGAGGGCTGCCGGTCACGAGGGCTGGACGGCCCCGGACGAGGTACGCCCCGATAGCCTCCCGCGCGTAGCCTCCCAGAGGCAGGACGCGCTCCTTGCCGGCCTTGCCTCGAAGGCGCACGGTGCTCGACTCCAGGTCGAGGTTGTCGACGTCGAGGCCGACCGCCTCGCTGATGCGGGCCCCGCACCCGTACAGGAGCTCCAGAAGAGCCCGGTCCCGCAACGCGACCGACGTGCTACCCGCGCCCGCCGCGGCCAGGAGTGCCTCTACCTCACGGTGGGTGATCGCTTTGGGGAGCCGCTGGACGGGACGAGGCGGCTGGACGGCTGCGGCCGGGTCTGAGCGGGTCACCCCCTCGGCCTGCAGGAAGCGGTGCAGCCCCCGCACCGCGACCAGGGAGCGCGCCGCGGACGACGCCGAGAGTGGCGGCCTGTCGCCACCGCCGTCACGTAGGTGCGCGAGGAACCCCGACACGTCTCCCTCGGTCACGGCGCGCATGTCCTCGATGCCGCGACCCCGGAGAAACCCGACGTAGCGTCGGATATCGCGCCCGTAGGACAGCATCGTGTTGCGGGCGACCCCCCGTTCGACGCGCAGATGGTCCAGCCAGGCACGGGCCGCGCTATCGAGGGACGACGCGGCCTGGATCTGCTCCGGCGGGGGCTCCGACGGCAGCTCCGGCGGGGGCTCCGGCGGGAGCTCTGACGCGGTCATCGCCGCACAACTAGATCGAACGTCCGACACACTAGGAATATGACATGACACGCCGTCGCTCGTCGCGCTACGGAGCCGGGGACAGGGGGAGCGTCCCAGAAGAGCTCGACTCTCCCGTGGCGTGTGCCCGCCGTCCCCCGTTCGCGCGCCCGGCGCAATTGTCGTGAATGGCGAGGACGGTCAAGTCCTTACGTGTGCGGTGTCGACGGCCTGAGCGCGGGGACGCGTCCTGACGAGCTCCCGTTGTCCACGATTTGCATCCAAATGTGAGGTACGTCACAGTGCCTTGATGGTCCAATGCGTGGACAGCATCGTGCCCGCCGATCGACCTGTTGACCTCCCGTGGCCTAGCGGACCACGATCCCGGGCCGCATATCTTCGGCGGATGGAGTCCAGACACGGGGATCCGCCTCCACCTGCTCACCGGATCGGATGTCCTTGACCGCAGCGGGGTGCGCCACGCCGGCCGCGTCCGTCCACGCTGGGAACCACACGAACGGGATGCCGCGCCGGTCCGCGAACCGGATCTGCTTGCCGAACTTCGCGGCGCTGGGTGCCACCTCGCAGGCGATCCCGCGCCCGCGCAGCACAGCCGCCACGCGCATCGCCTGCGGCCGGTCCCCCTGCGCCGCGAGCGACACGAGCACCACCGAGGGGCTGCGGCGGGTCGCGGCCAGAGCGGGCATCAGCTTGGCCACCAGGCGGGAGACCCCGATCGAGATGCCCACGCCCGGATAGGTCGTCCGGTCGTCGGAAGCCAGCGCGTCATACCGTCCGCCGGAGCAGACCGACCCGTACGACTCCTGGCCGATCAGCTGTGTCTCGTACACCGTTCCCGTGTAGTAATCGAGGCCGCGTGCCACCTTGAGGTCCGCCACGAGCAGGCCCGGAGCGTGCTCCGCAGCGGCGTCGACCACCGCGCTGAGTTCGGCCAGCCCCTCGTCCAGCTCCTGGTGGTGCACGCCCAGCGCCCGCACTCGGTCGACGAACGAGGAGTCTCCCGCGCTGATCTCCGCGAGGCCGAGGCAGGCACGCGCCTGCTCGTCCGTCCTACCAGCCTCGACAAGCATCTGCGCCACTGCGCCCGGTCCGATCTTGTCCAGCTTGTCCACGATCCGCAGGACCCCAGCCACCTCTTCGGCGGGGACCCCGAGGCCCAGATAGAAGCCCTCCGGGATCTTGCGATTGTTGACCTGGATGCGGAACGGCCCGACCGGCAGCTGGCCGAACGCGTCGGCGATCACCAGTGGGAGTTCCACTTCGTAGTGGAACGGCAGAGTCTCGGCGTCGATCACGTCGATGTCAGCCTGAATGAACTCGCGAAACCGGCCGTCCTGAGGACGCTCGCCGCGCCACACCTTCTGGATCTGATAGCGGCGGAACGGGAAGGACAGCTTGCCCGCATTCTCCAGCACGTACCGCGCGAACGGCACGGTGAGGTCGAAGTGCAGGCCCAACTCTTCCTCGGAGCTGCCGCGTTCGTGCGAGCGCGCGGCCAGCCGCGACACGCCGTAGATCTCCTTGTCCGCGTCGCCGCCTTTGCCCAGGAGCCGCTCCACCGGCTCGACCGCGCGGGTCTCGATCCCGACGAAACCATGCAGCTCGAATGTCCCGCGGATCACGTCCAGGAAGTGCTGTTCGACGATGCGCTGCTCTGGCAGCCACTCGGGAAACCCCGACAACGGGGTGATCTTCGCGCTCATCGCGACTGGGTCCTCATGTCGGCTCTCACGGATGGTGTGTGTACGGGGGTAGGCCGTCCGGGCGCGGATCTGGGCGTGGGATGGGGACAGAGCCCGGACCGCCTGCGCGTGGCGGGCGGCTCAGAGGTTGTGCAGGAACGGGTTGGTCATCCGCTCCCGGCCGATGGTGGTGGCCGGACCGTGACCGGGCAGGACCAGCGTGTCGTCGTGCTCCGACAAAACGACGTCGCGCAGAGTCTCGAGCATCTCGTCCTCGGATCCACCCGGCAGATCGGTGCGACCGATGCCCCCGGCGAACAGGACGTCGCCCGCGATCAGCGTCCGGATCAGGCCCGAGTCACCCGGCAGCGAGTCGGGCTGGCCTTCCAGGCGGAACATGACCGAGCCCTCGGTGTGCCCCGGCGCATGCTCGACGCGCATCGTCAGCCCGGCCATGTCGAGGTCGACTCCCCCGTCGAAGGTGACGACGTCGTCGGGATCGCGCCAGGTCACGTCCCCGTACTCCATCCGCAACATCGACAAGATGGCCGGATCGACGGCGGCGAGCGCGTCGCGCAACCGGTAGGCGTCTGCGCCGTGGATGTGCGCCGCGATGCCGTGAGCGCCGCAGACGGGCGTGACGGAGTACGTGTGGTCGATGTGGCCATGGGTGAGCAGCACCGCGTTCGGTCGGAGCCGGAACTGCTTCAGCGCGTCGCGCAACCGGTCCACGACCCCGACTCCGGGGTCGACGATCACGCACTCCTCACCCTCCGCAGGGGCCAGCACGTAGCAGTTGGTGCCGAAGGCTGCCGCCGGGAAACCGATCGTGAACACGCGGCCAGCCTAACCGGGGTCGCCGTCCCTCCGAGTCAGGGGCGACGTCGCGCAGGTAGGGAGTGCGTGCTTCGGCGCGGGCGAGGATCTTGGCGCGCGATCCCCGGCACGCGAGACGACTCTCGCCTGGTGGAAGTCCCAGCAGCTATGGTGTCATCCACGTCACAAGTTCGCCGCGGCCGGACGGTAAGGATCGCTGCGCGACTGTCGACGGGATATTTTCCGTTCTGTTCTGTCTTCGAGCTGGCGACGCGCCCGTGCTGCCGGTGTCTTTCAGAAGGGCCAGCTGTGTCGGACCCCACCTCGACCGATTCCACTCCCGACGAGTCGGCGGACCAAGCGGCAGCCGAGGCGCCCGAAGCCCAGCCCCCTGAAACTGAGGCCGCTGCAACCGAAGCCCCCGAAGCCCAGCCCCCTGAAACTGAGGCCGCTCCGACCGCTCCCCCCGTCGTATCGCCGGCGGTCCTCGCTCGGGCCGCCTCGGGAGTGCCGACTCCGGCAACGCTCGCAGGTCGCGTGCAGCCCGTGGTCCCGAGCGGGCTGCGCTCCAGCGAGTTCGGGCGGGTCGCCGACGACGGCACGGTCTTTGTCAAGACGCCGGAGGGCGAGCGGGAGGTAGGTTCCTACCCGGGCGCGACCCCGGAAGAGGCGCTCGCATACTTCACCCGCAAGTTCGACGAGACGAACGCGCAGGCGGACCTGTTGTTGCAGCGTGTCACTCAGACCGATCTGTCCGCCAAGGAGGCCGGGGACGCCCTGACCAAGCTCCGGGCCACCATGACCGACCTGCGGGCCGTGGGAGACCTCGTCGCCCTCGGCAACAAGGTGGAGAACATCGCCACCGCGGTGGAGGCACGCCGCCAGGTGGAGGCCGCCGACCGTGCGGCCGCCCGCGAGGCGGCTACGGCGCGCCGACTGGCGATCGTCGTGGCGGCCGAGAAGATCGCGGCTCAGCCGGAGGAACGTATCCAGTGGAAGTCGAGCAGCTCCGCGATGCGTGAGCTCCTCGAGGACTGGAAAACCGCACAACGCGAGGGGCCGAAACTCGACCGTGAGACAGAGCAGTCCCTCTGGCGCCGCCTGTCAGGGGCCCGCAACAGCTTCGACAAGCTCCGCCGCGTCCACTTCGCCCAGCTCACCAGCACCCAGGGAGCGGCGAAGTCCGCCAAAGAGGATCTGGTCGAAGAAGCCGAGCGCCTCGCAGGCAGCACCGAATGGGGAACGACCGCTGGGGCGTTCAAACGGTTGATGGACCGCTGGCGTCAGGCAGGTCGCGCCTCACGCGGCGACGACGACGCGCTATGGGTGCGGTTCAAGACCGCTCAGGACGGCTTTTTCGCCGCGAAGGACAGCGTGGTCGCTGCAGAGAACGAGGAGTACTCCGGGAACCTCGCCGTGAAGGAGGAGCTCCTCACCCAGGCTCAGGCGCTGTTGCCCGTCAAGGATCTCGACGCGGCGAAAAGCGCCTTGCGAGCGATCCAGGACAAGTGGGATGTTGCCGGCAAGGTGCCGCGCACCGACATGGAGCGCATCGAACGAGCGATGCGTCGCGTCGAATCGACCATCCGCGAGGCGGAGGATCGCAAGTGGCAACGCTCTAACCCGGAGGTGGCGGCCCGCGCGCAGAGTCTGGTCACACAGCTCGAGGCTGCCTGCGAAGCGTTGCGTGCGGACCTGGCGAAGGCCGAGGCGGGCTCGGACTCCCGCGCGGTCGCGAAGGCCCGCGACGCGCTGACGGCGCGCGAGGCGTGGCTGGACCAGGCGCGCACAGGGCTCGCCGAGTTCGGCGGCTGATCAGACGTCGCGAGGGGCGCCCTTGCCGTCGTTGACGCGGTAGACGTCGAAGACCCCGCTGACTTGCTTGATGGCGTTGATCACGTGGTCGAGGTGACTCCGCTCGCCCATCTCGAAATGGAACTTGAGGCGCGCCACCCGGTCCTGCAGTGTCTGTACCTCCGCCGAGCGGATATTGACGTGATGGTCCGCGAGGACACTGGTGACATCGGACAGGAGCCGGGGCCGATCGAGCGCCTCGGCCTGAATCGCGACAAGGAAGACGCTGGAGGCCGACGGCGACCACTCGACGTCGATGAGCCGCTCGGGCTGCTCCAGCAGCCGCTCCGCGTTGGGACAGTCTTTGCGGTGGACCGACACGCCCTGTCCGCGCGTGACGAACCCAAGGATGAGATCGCCGGGCACCGGGGTGCAGCACCGCGCCAGCTTGACCCATACGTCGGAGGCGCCGACGACGACGACGCCGGGATCGGTGGGGCGCTTCGAGCCGCGCCCAGCGCCGGGGATGGTGCCCTCGGCGAGGTCATCGCTCGCGCCCTCCTCCCCCCCGTGGGTCACGATGACCTTCTCCACGATGCTCTGCGCGGAGATGTGGCCCTCCCCCACCGCCGCATAGAGCGCATCGATGTCCGCGTACCGCAGCTGAGCGGCAAGAGCCTTGAGAGTGTCGGCCGTCATCAGGCGCTGCACCGGTCGCTGCTGCTTGCGCATCGTCGTGGCGATCGCGTCCTTGCCGGTCTCGATGGACTCCTCGCGGCGCTCCTTGGAGAACCACTGTCGGATCTTGTTGCGCGCCCGCGGGCTCTTGACGAAGTTGAGCCAGTCGCGGGACGGGCCGGCACCTTCGGCCTTGCTCGTGAGGATCTCGACGATGTCGCCGTTGTCCAGTGGGCTCTCCAACGGGGCGAGCCGACCGTTGACGCGGGCGCCCATGCAATGGTGGCCCACCTCGGTGTGCACGGCGTACGCGAAGTCCACCGGCGTCGACCCGGCGGTCAGCCCGATGACGCTGCCCTTGGGCGTGAACGCGTACACCTCGCGGGTGTTGATCTCGAACCGCAACGCCTCGAGGAACTCCCCGGGGTCTGAAGTGTCCCGCTGCCAGTCCAAGACCTGGCGCACCCACCGCAGATCGGTATGGCCGTCGTCGGCGCCATCCTTGTACTTCCAGTGCGCCGCGATCCCGTATTCCGCTCGCTGGTGCATCTCGTGCGTGCGGATCTGGATCTCCACCGGTTTCCCGCCAGGGCCCACGACCGTCGTGTGCAACGACTGGTACATGTTGAACTTGGGCATCGCGATGTAGTCCTTGAAGCGCCCCGGCATGGGCTTCCATCGGGTGTGCATCGACCCGAGCACCGCGTAGCAGTCACGTACCGTGTCCACGAGCACCCGCGCCGCGACGAGGTCGTAGATCTCCTCGAAGTCGCGCCCCCGGACGATCATCTTCTGGTACACGGAGTAGTAGTGCTTGGGCCGTCCGGTCACGACACCGGTGATGCGAGCCTCGCGCAGCGCGTCGGAGACCTCCTCCTTGACCAGCATCAGATATTCGTCGCGCGCCGGCGCCCGCTCGGCGACCATCCGTACGATCTCCTCGTGCACCCGCGGGTAGATCGCGGCGAAAGCCAGGTCCTCCAGCTCCCACTTGATCGTGTTCATGCCGAGCCGGTGCGCGAGCGGGGCGTAGATCTCCAGCGTCTCCTTGGCGTGGCGCTCAGCCTTGCCCTCTGACAGGTACTTGTACGTCCTCGCGTTGTGCAGCCGGTCCGCGAGCTTGATCAGCAGGACCCGGATGTCCTTGGCCATCGCGACGACCATCTTGCGGACGGTCTCGGCCTGCGCCGCTTCGCCGTACTCGACCTTGTCGAGCTTCGTCACGCCGTCGACCATCATTGCGATCTCATCGCCGAAGTCGGCGGTGAGTTCTTTGAGGGAGTACGGGGTGTCCTCGACAGTGTCGTGCAGCAGGGCGGCTGCGAGGGTCGGCGGCGTCATGCCGAGCTCCGCCAAAATGAGCGCGACCGCCAGCGGGTGCGTGATGTACGGGTCCCCGCTTTTGCGCAGCTGACCCGCGTGGGCGCGCTCGGCCACCTGATACGCCTTCTCGATCAGCGCCACGTCGGCCTTGGGGTGGGTCTGCTTGACCACACGCAGGATCGGCTCGAGGGCCGGATGGCCTTGGTGGCGCGGGCCGCCGAACCGGGCGAGGCGGGCCCGCACACGCGACGGGCTCGCGGTGGTCCACATGCTGCCCACCGTGAGCGGGGGCGTCGTCGCCGGGGCGGCAGGTGCTGACCGGGCGGGTGCGCCGGCGGTGACGGGTTGGGCGGCCCGGGCAGGCGAGGCAGAGCGGACTGCTGGGGTTGCGGTCGCTGCCAAAGAGGTCGAGGAGGCCTCGGATGTCGCGATCGCCGGGCCGTCATCGGCGGGTGCGACCGCCGCCTCGCTCGGCTCCGGGCCATCATCCCGCGCGACATCGGCGGAGGCGGGCGCCTCGGCGGGGACGTCGCGCGGATTCATGGACCGATCATAGTTGCACTGGGTCACGGCCTGGCCATGGCCCGGTGGGTGGCGACGCGGCGCGGCGCGTCAGCGTTTGGCCTTGGGCAGACGGCGCGGTTGGTTCCGCGGACCCGTCTGAATCGACGGATGTATCGGGCGCCCCGTCAGGGTCCGCTCCCCCGCGTCGCCTTCGGGGGCGGGGGCGTCGTCGCCGGAACCCTGCCCCGTGGCCGGGACCCGCGCGCCAGCGGACCCGGGCTCACCCGTCCCGGGCTCCGCGTCCCCGCGCTCGATCGGGGTGGGCGCCTCCCGCTGGGCGCGGCTGGCGGCCTTCGCGTCGCGTTGAGCGACGCGCGCTGCGAGCTTGCGCATCTCCGGCTCGCGCTCGCGCAGGTGCGCCAGCAGCGGGGTGGCGATGAAGATCGAGGAATAGGCGCCGACGGCGATGCCCACGAACAACGCGAGCGACAGGTCGAGCAGCGTTCCCGGGCCGATGAACACGAGTCCGACGACGAGGATGGCCCCGACCGGCAGCAGCGCCACGACGGTCGTGTTGATGGAACGCACGAGGGTCTGGTTGACGGCGAGGTTCGCCGCGTCCGAGTAGGTGCTGCGGCCACTCGCGAGCGCCTCGGTGGTGTTCTCGCGAACCTTGTCGAACACGACGACGGTGTCGTAGAGCGAGTACCCGAGGATCGTCAGGAAGCCGATCATCGTCGCCGGGCTCACCTCGAACCCGGCGAGGGCGTAGATGCCGACCGTGATGAAGATGTCGTGCAGCAACGCGACGATCGCTGACAGCGACATCTTCCAGGTGCGGAAGTAGACCGCCAACACGATCGAGACCAGCACCAGGAACCAGGCGAGGGCCTGCAGAGCCTGCTTGCTGACCGAAGCTCCCCACGACGGGCCGATGACGCTGCTCGTCACGGACGTGGCCGGAACGCCGAACTCCTTGGAGAGCGCAGCCGAGACGGCGCTCACTTTATCCGCGTCGAAGCGCTCGGTCTCGACGCGCACATCCGTACCGGCGACTTGCGTGACCCGAGCGCCCTCGACCCCGCCCGCAGACGCCACGACGGTTCGCGCGCGTTGCTCGAAGTTGTCCAAGGAGGCGACATTGGCGACGCGGAAGTCGGAGCCACCCGTGAACTCGATCCCCAGGTTGAGGCCGCGCAGCCCGAGACCGGCCAACGCGAGAAGGAAGAGGACGAGGGAGGCGACGTACCAGGTTTTGTAGCGGCCGACGAAGTCGGTCGAGCGCTTCCCCGTATAGAGGTCATTGCCGAGCTGGGCGAAGTTCACGCCTGGCCTCCTTCGATGGCCGCGCGAGGGGCGGTCGGGCGCGTCGCGGCGCGTGTGGCGGGCGACGAGGCGGTACGAGTGGCGGTGGGGATGACGTCGAAGCGACCCCGGCCCCGGTAGCGGGGCTTGGCCCCGAGTCGTTCCGGCGACAGGCCGGACCACGGGTGGCCGCCACCGAAGAACCGTGTGGTCGCGAGCAGCTTGAGCAGTGGGTGGGTGAAGAGGAATGTCACGACCACGTCGAGGATCGTCGTCCACATCAGCATGAACGCGAAGCCGCGCACATTGCTCGCCGCGAGCACGTAAAGGACGGCGGCGGCGAGGAAGTTGACACCGTCCGAGACCAGGATGGTGCGCTTCGCTCGGGCCCAGCCGGTCTCCACCGCGGCCAGGAGCGCGCGGCCCTCGCGGATCTCGTCACGGACCCGCTCGAAGTAGATGATGAACGAGTCCGCTGTCGTGCCGATGGCCACGATCGCGCCGGTCACGCCGGCCATCGTGAGCCGCAGGTTCTGGCTCCACCCGAAGAGCGTGATCGTCAGGTACGTCAGGACCGCCACGATCAGGATGGAGGCGACGGTGACCAAGCCGAGAGCGCGGTACTGGAAGAGCGAATAGACCACGACGAGGAGCAGTCCGATGAGGCCCGCGATGATGCCCTTGCTGAGTTGCTCGCTCCCGATGGTCGGGCTGATCGACTGCAGCTCCTGCGCTTCGAAGCTCAGGGGCAGCGACCCGAACTTCAGCTGGTCTGCGAGCAGCTTGGCGCTCTCCGCGGTGAAGCTCCCGGAGATCTCGGCCCGCCCGTCGACGATCTCGCTCCTGAAGAACGGGGCGGAGATCACCTGGTTGTCCAGCACGACGGCGAGCTGGTTGCGCGGAGTCTGCAAGGGCACCATCGCCTTGCTCACGGCAGCGTAGATCTCGGTGGGCAGACCGCCGTTCATCTTGAGGTTGACGACCCACTGCCCGGTCGGTCCGGTCTGGCCCTGCCCCATGCCGCTGCTGGCGTCCGCGAGGCTGTCCCCCGTCAGGACGGCGGGGCCGAGGACATATTTGGCGAGGACCTGGCCGCCCGCCTCCGGATCGGGGGTGCCGCAGACGACGATCGGTTTGGTGAGGTCTTCCGCCGTGGGGTCGAACGTCTTGTCGGGGCAGGTCAGCGAGGTCGCCTGCGCCTCCAGCCCGGGCTCGGTCAGCCAGCCGGTGCTCAGGGTGTACTCGACGAGCTTCGCGGGGTCGTCGCGCAGACCGTCGTACCAGGTGGGGATGCCCTGACCCTGCGGGACCGCCGGCGCGGTGGTGAACGGGTTGCCGCCCACGGTGTTGGGCGCCGGGGCAGGGCTGCTGGCCGCGGGAGTGGAGGTGCCTGGCGTGGGCGCCGGCGTCGTCTCAGCGGGCAGGCGCAGCGCCTCCGGGACGGGCGCTTTCGCGGCGCTCGAGCTGGCTGCAGGGGTGGCGCCGCCCGCGCCGGTCGTCGCGTCGGGCAGTGTCTCCGGGGCGCTCGGGCCACCGGGTAACGACTCGGGACCGTTCTGCTGTGGTTGCTGCTGCCCGGCCGGGGTGGGTAGCACCCCGAGCACCGGCCTGAACCGCATCTGTGAGGACTGTTCCAGCGCCCGCTGCTGTTCTTGGGTGATCTGTCCGGGCACGGTCACGACGATGTTGCTGCCGAGCGTGCCGACCTCGGCCTCGGCGACGCCCTGCCCGTCCACACGCCTGCGGATGATGTCGACGGCGCGGTCGAGCTGTGCGGCGTTGACGTCCTCACCCTGGCGGACCTGCGGCTTCAGCGTCATCTGGGTGCCGCCCTCCAGGTCGAGGCCCAGCTTCGGGGTGAGCTGAGCTTCGCCCCAGGTGTGCACTGCGCCCAGGAATCCCGTGAGCCCCAGCGTGATGACCAGCATCACGAGCAGGGTGCGGATCGGCCCGCGCCGGTGGGGGTTCTTCGCCATGACCGTCCTCGTGATCGCTGTCCTGGTGCCGCGTCGGTGCGTCCCGCGCGGTGTCCGGCGCCGGCCGACCCCGTACGGGTGTGAGCTGCGCCCATCCCATACCTGGTGCTATCGGGCACCATCCCTCTGGGCACCGCGGTGGTCCCCCGTGCGCCCCACCGCAGACGCGCCGCCGTCCACCCTGCCGACGCGCGGCCCGGGACGACCTGTGGTCGACGGTGCGCCCTTTCGTCGCCCGCGGCACCTCCGCGAGTCTAGGTGACGGGCTGTTCCGGGTGCCAACACGGCTCGCGTAGCACCGAACTCGTGTCGCGCGTGGACGACCGAGAAGCTCGGAGCCCAGCCGCGCGACGATCAAGCCCCGGGGACGTTAAATCGACCGATGGGCTCGTCCCACGGCAGCGCGTCCTGAGCGGCAGCGCCGGGTGGCGGCGTCAGGTCCAGGTGTCGCCACGCGGACGCCGCCGCCGCGCGGCCGCGCGGGGTGCGGATCAAGAACCCCTCGCGCACGAGATAGGGCTCGACGACTGTCTCGACCGTGTCAGGCTCCTCCCCCACCGCCACGGCCAGGGTCGCCAGCCCGACCGGACCGCCCCCGAACCGACGGCACAACGCGTCGAGCACGGCCCGGTCGAGGCGGTCCAGACCGCGCGCGTCGACATCGAACAGGACCAGCGCGGCCAAGGATGCGCCCTCGTCGACCACGTGCTCTCCACGGACCTGGGCCCAGTCGCGCACGCGGCGCAGGAGCCGGTTGGCGACCCGGGGGGTGCCGCGGGAGCGTCGCGCGATCTCGGCGATGCCCGCGGCGTCGGCCTCGACGCCGAGCAGCCGTGCTGAGCGGCGCAGGATCGTCGCCAGCTCACCTGGGTCGTAGAAGTCCAGGTGGGCCGTGAAGCCGAACCGATCGCGCAGGGGCGCGGGCAGCAGGCCGGTGCGGGTTGTGGCACCGACCACGGTGAACGGCGCCAACTCCAGCGGGATCGCCGTAGCGCCCGGCCCCTTGCCGACGACGATGTCGACCCGGAAGTCCTCCATCGCCAGGTAGAGCATCTCCTCCGCCGGGCGCGCCATCCGGTGGATCTCGTCGAGGAAGAGGACCTCGCCCTCGGTGAGCGAGGACAGGATCGACGCGAGGTCGCCGGCGTGCTGGATGGCGGGGCCGCTGGTCACCCGGATGGGGGCATCGAGTTCGGCCGCGACGATCATCGCGAGCGTCGTCTTGCCGAGGCCGGGCGGCCCGGACAGCAGTACGTGATCGGGCGGGGTGCCGCGGCGCCGGGCCGCCTCCAGGACGAGCCCGAGCTGATCACACACCCGGGTCTGTCCGGGGAACTCGGCGAGCCGCCTCGGTCGCAGCGCGGCCTCGACGCGGCGCTCATCGTCTTGGGCGTCCAGCCCTGCGTCGACGACGCGGGCCGTCGCGTCGTATGACCCGTCGGACGACTCGTCGGACGACAACGGTTCGCCGCGCGCGTACGGGTCGTCGGGCACGTACGGCATGGGCTCGCCGGCGTCGCCGTCGCCGCAGTCGCTCACCGTCCGAGCTCCCGCAGGGCAGCCCGCAAGGCGTCACCGACGAGCGGCGAGCCGCCGAGCCTCTCCTCGACGGTGTCCAGCGCACCGTCCGCCTGCTTGGCCGTCCAGCCCAGACCGAGCAACGCCTCGTGAACCTGCTCGCGCCACGCGGCACCTCCCCCCCGGGCCGAAGCGCCCGCGGGGCCTGACCCCCCCGCGCCTGCTGCGTGCCCGACCTTGTCACGCAACTCCAACACGAGACGTTCGGCGCTCTTCTTGCCGATGCCCGGCACCTTGGTCAGGGCGAGCACGTCGCCGGAGCCGAGCGCCAGACGCAACGCGTCGGGTGGGTGCACCGCCAGCATCGCCAGCGCAAGCCGCGGCCCGACCCCCGACACGGTCTGGACGGTGTCAAAGAGCTCGCGCTCCTCGGCGTCGGCGAAGCCGTACAGCGTCAGCGAGTCCTCACGCACGACGAGCGAGGTGGCGAGCAGCACCTGTTGACCGACATGGAGGGCGGCTGCCGTGCCGATGGTGGTCCGCAGGAGCAAACCCACGCCGCCGACCTCCACCACGACGTGGTCCAGGGCGGCGCGCACCACCTCGCCCCGTAGGGACGCGATCATCGGGTGCCTCCCGCCCGCAGCGGGAGCTGACCTCTCGCGCCCCCGTGCGCGGCGAGTGCCGCGGCGATCCGCTCCTGTGCCCCGCCGCGCCACACGTGGCACACGGCGAGCGCGAGAGCGTCGGCCGCGTCCGCTGGGCGCGGCGGCGTGTTGAGCCGGAGGATGCGCGTCACCATCGCGGTCACCTGCGCCTTATCGGCACGGCCGTTGCCCGTGACCGCCGCCTTCACCTCGCTCGGGGTGTGCAGGGCAAGGGGCAGGCCGAGCCGTGCGGCGGCAAGCATCGGTATCGCGCTCGCCTGCGCGGTGCCCATGATCGTGGACACGTCGTGACGAGCGAAAACGCGCTCCACGGCGATGACGTCTGGGGTGTAGCGCGCAAGCCACTCGTCGAGTTCGGCCTGCAGGGTCAGGAGCCGCTCGTGAGTGGCGTCGACGCTCGGGGTGCGCGCGACGCCGACCGCGACCATGCGCATCGGCCGTCCCAGCTCACCGTCGACGACGCCGAGGCCGCACCGGGTGAGGCCGGGATCGACGCCCAGGACGCGCATGCGCTCCCCTCCCCGACAGCGGCGCCCCGATGGCGCACATCTGTTCGATCCAGGGTAGCGTCCCACCGATCGGCGGGCTGTTGCGACGCGCCGTCCGGCCGGCCCGCGTCGCGGCGACACCACAGGTCGCGGCACGCGGCGACCTCAGGAAGCGGCCCGCACCCGCCGTCGACGGATGGTCGAGTTCACGCGTCGAGCTCGCTGATCAAGGCTCATTCCTCAGGCTCATTCGTCGAGCTCCGCGGCCACCTCGTCACTCACGTCCCCGTTGACCCAGACGTTTTGGACGTCGTCGCTGTCCTCGAGGGCGTCGACCAAGCGCATCATGTTCCGGGCGCCCTCGACGTCCAAGGGCACTTCGACGCTCGGGACGAACTCGGCCTCGGCCGAGTCGTAATCGACTCCCGCATCCCGCAGGGCGCTGCGCACCACGACGAAGTCCGTCGCCTCCGAGACGATCCGGAAGGCGTCGCCGAAGTCGTCGATCTCCTCCGCCCCCGCGTCCAGGACGATCTCCAGCAGCGCATCCTCGCTGGTCTGCCCATCCTTCTGCTCCTTGGGCACCATCACGACGCCCTTGCGCGTGAAGAGGTAGGCGACGGAACCGGGGTCTGCCAGCGCGCCGCCATTGCGGGTCAGCGCCGTGCGCACCTCGGCCGCAGCGCGGTTGCGGTTGTCCGTGAGGCACTCGATGAGCACCGCGACGCCATTGCTGCTGTACCCCTCGTACGTGATCGCCTGGTACTCGGCCCCACCGGCCTCGGCGCCTGAGCCGCGTTTCACCGCCCGGTCGATGTTGTCGTTGGGCACCGAGGACTTCTTGGCCTTGAGGATCGCGTCGAACAGCGTCGGGTTGCCGACCGGGTCGCCGCCGCCGGTGCGAGCCGCGACCTCGATGTTCTTGATGAGCTTCGCGAAGAGCTTGCCCCGTCTGGCGTCGATCAGAGCCTTCTTGTGCTTGGTCGTCGCCCACTTGGAGTGACCACTCATCGCCTGTCGTCTCCCTGCTGTCCGATCATGATCGCCGACATCCGCCGTTGCGGCGCGTGGCCGGCGCCGGCCGAGGAACGCGCGTTTGTGAAGCGACGCTCCCGCTCGTACGTGCGGGTTCTCGTTACGCCGCGCCGGGGGACGTCCGAGCCTACCGGTCCCGCACGATGTCCACGAAGTGGGCATGGACGCGGTCGTCGCCGCCGACCTCCGGGTGGAACGACGTAGCGAGCAGCGCGCCCTGGCGGACCGCCACCACCCGCGCGGTCGGCGAGCCGGCCTCCGCGACGCGGCGCGGCAGAAACGCCAGCGCCTGCACGCTAGGCCCCATCTGTTCGACCCACGGCGCGCGGATGAAGACGGCGCGGAAGGTACGACCGGGATCGGTCACCTCCGCGATGTCGAGATCTACCTCGAAACTGTCCACTTGGCGCCCGAAGGCGTTGCGGCGCACCGTCATGTCGATCCCGCCAAGCGTCTGCTGGTCAGGGATCCCGTCGGCCACACGGTCGGCCAGCAGGATCATGCCGGCGCACGAGCCATAGATCGGCAGCCCGTCCGCGATCCGCGCGCGGACCGGCTCCCGCAGCCCGAACGCGCGCAGCAGCTTGTCGATGACCGTGGACTCGCCCCCCGGGATCACCAGTCCGGCCACCCCGGCGAGCTCCTCGCGGCGCCTGACCGGTACGGCGGCCGCACCGCAGCGCTCCAGAGCCGCCGCATGCTCGCGGACGTCGCCCTGGATGGCCAGCACGCCGATCCGCACTGGAGGACCCGGATTCACCAGCCGCGGTCGGCCATCCGGTGCGGTACCGGGATGTCGTCCACGTTGATGCCCACCATGGCTTCGCCAATTCCTCGGGAGACCTCCGCGATCACCGTCGGATCGTCATAGAAGGTGGTCGCCTTGACGATCGCGGCCGCCCGCTTGGCGGGGTCACCCGACTTGAAGATGCCTGAGCCGACGAACACGCCTTCCGCGCCGAGCTGCATCATCATCGCCGCGTCGGCCGGGGTGGCGATGCCGCCCGCCGTGAACAGGACGACCGGCAGCTTGCCGGCCTCCGCGACCTCCTTGACCAGCTCGTACGGGGCCTGCAGCTCCTTCGCCGCCACGTACAGCTCGTCCGGCACCATGTTCTGCAACCGACGAATCTCCTTGCGCAGCTGGCGCATGTGGGTGGTGGCGTTAGACACGTCGCCGGTGCCGGCCTCGCCCTTGGAGCGGATCATCGCGGCGCCCTCGGTGATCCGCCGCAGCGCCTCTCCAAGATTGGTCGAACCGCACACGAACGGCACGGTGAACGCCCACTTGTCGATGTGGTTCTCGTAGTCGGCCGGAGTGAGCACCTCAGACTCGTCGATGTAGTCCACCCCGAGGCTCTGCAACACCTGCGCTTCGACGAAGTGCCCGATGCGGGCCTTGGCCATGACCGGCACCGACACCGCCTCCATGATGCTGACGATCATGTCGGGGTCGCTCATGCGGGAGACGCCCCCCTGGGCGCGGATGTCCGCGGGGACGCGCTCGAGCGCCATCACCGCCACGGCCCCGGCGTCCTCGGCGATCTTCGCCTGGTCGCGGGTGACGACGTCCATGATGACGCCGCCCTTCAGCATCTCAGCCATGCCGCGCTTGACGCGGGAGGTGCCGGTGGTGGTGGTGTGCTCGATGCTCACAGCGCTGACGTCAACTTTCGGGATGTGGGGGTGCGGAGCGTGGGGTGCTGACGCGGGTCGATCCTGCGGTGCGCGGGCGGCCCAGTCCGCTTGATCGAGCATATCCGCATCCCTGCTGACGCCGCCGCGCTTCCCCGGTGAACGGTGTTGGTTCGGGAAGCGGCCGTCTCATCTTCCCGATGCGGCGCCACCTCGTGTCACCGACGAAGCGGCAGGTCGTCATCGAACTCGACGGTGCGCGGCAGATCGGTGTACCCCGCCAGCCGGAACACCCGTACGAGGAGGTTGCGCCGCAGGCGCAGCACGTCGGTGATCGCGTCGTTGTGGAAGCGCCGCGCCATCGTCACCCGTTGGTGTGCGTCGTCGAGGCGCGTGAGCGCCTCCGTTCGTACGCTGTCGTCCACGTTCTGCTCACGCGTCGCGGACTGCGTCCCCGCCTGCCCTGCCGCGGTCACAAGCCGCAGCGCGTGCGTGAGCTCACTCTCAATAGCCTCCCGCTCGACCTGGGCCGCGTCACCCGCTTCCAGGGAGTCGGTCGCCGCTCCAGCGACGATCAGCGCCCCGGCAGGGTCGAGGGCGCCCGAGTTCGCCAGTTCCAACACCGCCTCGGCACGGCGAACGAGCTGCGCGTCGAGGGCGGCGTACGTGCTCTCCACACGGGTATGTAGCCGGTCGAGGCGCGCGGCCGTGTACGTGAGATACCACGCGACGGCGATCAGCAGGATGACGACGAGGCTCAAGACCTCCAGGAAGCTCACGGACTTCTCCTTTCCCGCCGCTCGCCCGCGCGGTGGGACAGACGCAGGACGCGCTCCCCCCAGGACGCCCGCTCGACGTCGGAGCCGCGGCCCTTGCGCTCCACCGGATCCTTCGCGTGCGCCGGACGCACTTCGTGGCGTGCGGCGCTGGTTCCGGCGGTCACGGTCTCGTACACGGCCAGCACGTCCGCCGCGACCGTGGACCAGTCGTACCGGCGGGCGTGTCGGAACCCCCTCCCGGTGAACAACTGTCGGCGGGCGACGTCGCCCAGCAAGCCTCCCAACGTGTCGGCGAGCGCGACCGCGTCACCGACATGGAAGAGCACCCCCGCCCTCCCGTTGTCGAGCACCCTGGCGAACGCGGCCAGGTCGCTCGCCACGACGGGGGCCCCTGCGGCCATCGCCTCAACCAGAACGATGCCGAAGCTCTCGCCGCCGAGGTGGGGCGCGACATACACGTCGACGCTGCGGAGCAGCGACTGCTTATCCGCATCGCTCACCCCGCCGAGGAAGGTCACGCACGCTCGGTCGTCGGGGGTCAGTCGCGAGCGTGCCGCGTGCTCGTCGCCGTGACCAGCGACGAGGACCCGGACACCCGGGTGGGTGACGCGGAGGTGAGGAAGCGCCTCGAAGAGCACGTTCAGTCCCTTGCGCGGCTCGTCGAGCCGCCCCAGGAACGCGACGGTCGGGCTCCCTGGGCTGCCCTGCCACTCCGGGCGCACCCGGGCCTGGGCGAACCGGTCGACGAACACGCCGTTCGGGATCACCACCGCGTCGCCGCCGATATGCGTGATGACGGTCTCCCGCGCTGCCTCCGAGACGGCGATGCGGCCGTTGATCTTCTCGAAGCTGGCCCGCACCAGCGGGTAGGCGGACTGCATGGCTCGGGAGCGCACGAAGCTCGTGTGGAACGTGGCCACGGTCGGGCCGTCCACCGCCCACAGGGCGAGGATCGACAGGCTCGGCACGATCGGCTCGTGGATATGCACCACGTCGAAACCGCCGGACTCCAGCCAGCGCGCCACCTTGCCGGCCGTGATCGGTCCGAACGCCAGTCGGGCCACCGACCCGTTGTAACGCACTGGGACCGTCTTGCCCGTCCCCACAACGTAGTCCGGCAGCGGGGTGTCCTCCTCCGCTGGGGCGAGCACCCTCACGTGGTGCCCGCCCGCGATGAGCGCCTCGGCGAGATCCCGGACGTGGAACTGCACCCCACCAGGCACGTCGAAGCTGTATGGGCACACGATCCCGACCCTCATGCGGCCCCCCCGGGTGGTTCGCCCCGGCGACGCCTCCGGGGTGCGATCAGCTCGGGGGGCGCCTCGTCGGTGAAGACCCGCTGCATCATGTGCCAGTCGTGCGTGTGCGTGCCGACCGCCGCGGTCAGCACGTCGGCGCAGGCCTGCGTCATGGCCTCCACGCGCGCGCGCGTCCGGCCCGCGCCGGGGTCCTGGACACGGTCGTGGAACGTCACCACAGTGCGGTAGCCACCCGGCAGCTCGCGACGCGGCGCCGGCTCGTAATGCACGGACACCGGGGCCAGTACGGCCCCGGTCGCGACCGCGAGCGCCGCCGGACCGGCGGCCATCCGCGCGGGCAACCCGCAGAAGTCGACGGCCACCCCCTGGGCCGTGAGATCGCGATCCGCGAGCAGCGCCACAACCGCTCCCCCGAGACGAACCGTCTCCACGAGGGCGGGGAACGGCGGGGCGCCGCCGGTCAGCGGGAGCACCTCCAAGCCCAGCCGACGCCGGAACGCCACGAACTCGTCATACAGCGCCTCGGGGCGCAGCCGCTCCGCGACCGTCGTCACCGGACCGAACTGCGTCGTGGACCAGGCGCCGGCGAGATCCCAGTTGCCCAGGTGGCCGAGGAAACACACGACGGATCCTCCGGCGGCCAGCTCCGCGCGGTGCGGGCCGGTCCCGACGGCCCGCACCGAGGCGGCGATCTGCCCGACGGTCATGTCGGGCAGGCGAAACGCCTCACACCAGTAGCGCAGGTACGACCGCATCCCCGCGCGCACCAGGGCCTCCAGCTGCTCGCTGTCGACCTCGGGCCGGACGCGAGCGTAGTTCGCCCGCAAGCGCCGTACGTCTCGGGTGTCGCGGAGGTAGGCAGCGTCGGCGAGTGCCGCGAACAGCCCGTACGCGCGAGCGGCGGGCATCCGGCGCACGCCGCGCCACCCGGCGCGGAACGCCTCCCGGGCGATGCGATCCCCTGCCCGGCTCACGAGGGCGCGAGGATGTGTCGGCGCACCGCCATCATGCGCTGCAGCACGGTGATCGAGCTGGCGAGGGCAAGAAGTCCGAGGGTGATCGTGAGCACGAGGTCCGGCCACCCGAACAGGCCGGTCAGCCCGGTCGCGGCGAGAGCCACCACGAGCCGGTCGGCGCGCTCGGCGATCCCGGTGTTGGCGGCTGTGATCCCGAGCCCCTCGGCACGGGCCCGCGCGTAGCTGGTCACGAAGCCGAACACGAGGCACGCGAGGGCGAACCAGGCGGTGAGCTCCCCGTCGGGGCGTGCGGCGAAGCACAGGAGCAGGCCGCCGAACACCGCACCGTCGCCGATCCTGTCCAACGTGGAGTCGAGGAAGGCGCCCCAGGTGCTCGTGCGGCCCGACAAGCGCGCCATCGTCCCGTCGAGGGTGTCGGAGAAGACGAACAGCACGATGACGAGCGTCCCTGTCCAGAATTCGTGGCGGGGGTAGAAGGCGAGCGCGCCGACGCACACTCCGATGGTCCCGATGATCGTGACCATGTCGGGGGTGAGGCCCATGCGCAGGGCCACCCGGGCCACGGGTGTGAGCATCCGGGTCATGAAGGCGCGCGCGAATCTGTTCAGCATGGTGAGGCCAGCGTACTGATCGACTCACGGCGCCTGCGGCCTCCGCCACCGCTTCGGTGCGCTCCTGGCCGCCCGGATGGCGGCTGTGGTGCATCTGTCATCGAATTCCTGACCCGAAGCGCTTGTCCGTATGCGGTCGGCGAGGCATGGTGAGGGACCATGAGCGGCAGACCAGCATCCACCACGTCAGCACCCGTCGCCACGACCCCGGACGGGCTGCGCAATGTCGTCCTCGTCGGCCCAAGCGGCTCCGGCAAGTCGCGCCTCTTCGACTATCTGGTCGCGACGACAACTCCCGGCTATCGGCCCACTCGCGCGGACGAGCGATCCACCCAGCTGTCGATCGCTGCGCTGGCTGCGGGGGACGCGGTCATCAACCTCATCGACACCCCCGGCTACCCGGACTTCGTCGGCGACCTGCGCGCCGGCCTGCGAGCAGCCGACGCCGCGATCTTCGTGGTCTCCGCCGCGGAGGGCGTGGACCCCTCCACTCGGCGCCTGTGGCATGAGTGCGCCCAGATCTCCAAGCCACGCGCCGTCGTCATCACGAAGCTCGATGCCGGTCGGGCGGACTACGAAACGATCCTGGCCGAATGCCAGGATGTCTTCGGCGAGAGCGTGCTGCCGCTGGCCGTGCCGGAGCTCGGCGCCGGCGGCTCGCTCGACCGCACGGTCGACCTCGTGCTCGGCGAGGTGCACGACTACACCGGCGAACAGCGGACGATCGCCAAGACCGGCCCGGAACACGTCGTGCACTTCGACACGTACCAGGGCCCGCTGATGGAGGGCATCATCCAGGAGGCGGAGGACGACTCCCTCCTGGACCGTTACCTGGAGGGTGAGGAGATCCCCTTCCACGTCGTGGAAGAAGCGCTGCTCAAGGCGCTGTCGCGGGCGTCCTTCTTCCCCGTGCTGCCCGTCTCCGTCGCGACCGGCGCGGGCGTCGACGTGCTACTGCACCTCATCGAGAAGGGATTCCCGCCGCCCACCATGCGCCGCTTGCCCGCGATCTACACCACCGCGGGTGCGGATGTGTCGGACGTGGCGGTATCGGCCGACGGGCCACTCCTGGCTCAGGTGATCAAGACCACCTCCGACGCGTACGTGGGCGCCGTCGCCGTCGTCCGGGTGTTCAGCGGCACCTTGCACCCGGACTCGAACGTGCACGTCTCGGGTCACATGGAGTCGCTTGCCGGACGCGGCATCGAGGGCCACCACGACCACGACGAGGACGTGCGCCTCGGCCCGCTGAGCTCCCCCCTCGGCGACACGCTGCGCCCCAAGGACGAGGCGATCGCCGGCGACATCGCGGTCGTCGCCAAGCTGCCCGCCGCCCGGACCTCCGACACGCTGTCCGACAGGGACACGCCCATGGTCGCGAAACCGTGGGATCTGCCTGAGGCGCTTCTTCCGGCCGCGATCAAGGCGGTGAGCCGCGCCGACGATGACAAGCTTCCCGCCGCGCTGCAACGCATGGCTGCCGGCGACCCGTCGCTGCGCGTGGAGCACAACGCCGAGACGGCGCAGGTCGTGCTGTGGACGATGGGTCAGACCCACCTCGACATGGTCATGGACCGCCTCAGGAATCAGCTCAACGTCAACGTCGAGACCGAGCCGCTCAAGATCGCGCTGCGCGAGACGTTCGTCGGCGCGTCCGGGGGAAAGGGTCGGCACGTCAAGCAGTCCGGTGGACATGGGCAATATGCCGTGTGCGACATCGAAGTCCAGCCCACCGAGCGCGGCGCGGGCTTCGAGTTCGTGGACAGGGTCGTCGGCGGCTCCGTGCCTCGCCAGTTCATCCCCTCGGTGGAGAAGGGCGTGCGGGCACAACTGCAGAAGGGCTGCCTCGCCGGATACCCGATGGTCGACGTTCGTGTCACCCTGTTCGACGGTAAGGCGCACTCCGTCGACTCCTCCGACGCCGCGTTCCAGATGGCGGGCTCGCTCGCCCTGAAGGAGGCGGCAGCCAAGCCGGGGGTGGCCACCCTGCTGGAGCCGATCGATCTGCTCACCGTGATGATCCCCGACGAGTACGTCGGCGCCGTGATGACCGACCTGCAGGGCCGGCGCGGACGACTGCAGGGCACCGAGCAGGGCGACCAGGAGGGAACGACCGTCGTCAAGGGCGAGATCCCACAGCTCGAGCTCGCGCGCTACGCGGTCGACCTGCGTTCGCTGTCCCAGGGCTCCGGTGCGTTCACGCGAGAGATGGTCGGCTACGAGCAGATGCCGCAGCGCCTTGTGGCAGAGCAGATGGCGGCCAAGGGCTGATCGGCCTTAGAGCTGATCGTTCGGGGCTGATCGTTCGGGGCTGATCGTTCGGGGCTGATCGGTTCGGGGCTGATCGGTTCGGGGCTGATCGGTTCGGGGCTGATCGGTCCGGGGCGGATCGGGCCCTTAGGATCGGGGGCGGCGCTCGTGGTCTCACCACGGGGGCGCCGTCGATGTTCCGTACCCGAACCGACCCAGGAGACCCGCCGTGAGTTCCCTGCACGTCTATGACACGACCCTGCGCGACGGGGCCCAGCAGGAGGGTCTCAACCTGTCCGTCGAGGACAAGCTGGCGATCGCGCGGCACCTGGACGACCTGGGCGTCGGATTCATCGAGGGCGGGTGGCCCGGTGCGAACCCTAAGGACACCGAGTTCTTCGCGCGGGCGGCACGCGAACTGAACCTGCGCAACGCCCAGCTGGCGGCGTTCGGTGCGACCCGACGGGCTGGGACGAGAGCGGCGGACGACCCGCAGGTTCGGGCGCTCCTCGACGCGCACACGGACGTCATCACGCTGGTGGCCAAGTCGCACGTTCGGCACGTCGAGCTGGCGCTTCGGACCTCCCCGGGGGAGAACCTGGAGATGATCCGGGACACGGTCACGTTCCTGCGCGGGGAGGGTCGGCGGGTCTTTCTCGACGCGGAGCACTTCTTCGACGGCTACCGCGCCGACCGGGCGTACGCGTTGGAAGTGCTTCAGGTAGCAGCGGAGTCAGGGGCCGAGGTCATCGCTTTGTGCGACACCAACGGCGGCATGCTGCCCGACCAGATCGGCGAGACGGTCGTCGACGTGCTCGACGTCAGCGGCGCCCGTCTGGGCATCCACTGCCACGACGACACCGGGTGCGCGGTCGCCAACAGTCTGGCCGCGGTGTCCGCCGGGGTCACCCACGTCCAGGGGACCATCAACGGCTACGGCGAGCGGACGGGTAACGCGAACCTCATCACCGTGGTCGCGAACCTGCAGCTCAAGCGCGGGTTTTCGCTGCTGTCGCAGGACCACCTGCAGGAGGCCACTCGGATCGCCCACTCCATCGCAGAGGTCACCAACATCGCGCCCACCTCCCGGCAGCCGTACGTCGGTGCGAGCGCGTTCGCCCATAAGGCCGGACTGCACGCCAGCGCGATCAAGATCGACAGTGACCTCTATCAGCACCACGACCCGGCGGCCGTCGGCAACGAGATGCGGATGCTCGTCTCCGACATGGCCGGGCGGGCGAGCATCGAGCTCAAGGGACGCGAGCTGGGCTTCGATCTCGCCGAGGACAAAGACCTGCTCGCGAAGGTGCTGGCAGAGGTCAAGGCGTTGGAGGCCGGGGGCTATACCTTCGACGCGGCGGACGCCTCGTTCGAGATGCTGCTGCGTCGCCAGCTCGGGGAGGACCTGGCCTACTTCGAGGTGGAGTCCTGGCGCGTCACGACCGACCACCAGGGCAGGGCACCGGCCATGTCCGAGGCGAGCGTGAAGATCCATGCGGACGGGGCGCGGCACATCGCGCTGGGAGAGGGAAACGGCCCCGTCAACGCGCTGGACCACGCGTTGCGCCTCGCGCTACTGAAGGTGTACCCCGAGCTGGGCCAGATCGAGCTGATCGACTTCCGGGTCCGCATCCTGGAGGCGTCGCATGGCACCGACGCGGTGACGCGTGTCCTCATCGAGCACCAGAACGGCGACACGGCGTGGTCAACGGTCGGAGTGGCCGCCAATATCGTGGAGGCCAGCTGGGTCGCGCTCGTGGACGGGATCTCCTACGGGCTGATGCGAATGGGCGTGTCGCCGCGCCGCTGACGTGCCGATTCGGTGGATCCCTGCCTGCCCCGTCGGCCGGCCGACCATCGCTTGCACGACGGCCGCCCACGGGCACCAAGGACTCCGTGCCGCAGCCGTCGATCCTGGCGTGTGACCGGTACGCGCCGGGCGTCGGCGTGCCGCTGATGATCTTCAACAACCTCGAGCGCGTCGAGTGGGTCACCGCCAGGTACGACCTGGGTGCGGGGCCAGGCTCCTGACGCTCCCAAGCTCCGGGCGACTTCTACCAGGTCCGCGAGCTCATGGGTCTTGACCCGCAGCGAAGCCTGTGGAGCCGCGCGATCGAGGGTCGGACGAGCCTCGTCACTCGGTGGTCGGTCACTCGGTGGTGGCGAGGACGTCTGTCCGCGAGGCTCGGTCTCAGATCCAGGCGTCGACCAGCGCCTGGCGGGCCTCCTCCAGGAGGCGAGGTAGGGCCTTGGTCTGGGCCACGACCGGCAGGAAGTTCATGTCGCCACTCCACCGCGGTACGACGTGCTGGTGAAGGTGAGCGGCGACGCCCGCACCCGCGACGGCCCCCTGGTTCATCCCGAGGTTGTACCCCATGGGGCGGGCCGAGGTGTCGAGAGCCCGCAGCGCCCGCTTCGTGAGGTCGGAGAACTCCGCGGTCTCATCGTCAGTGAGATCGATGTACAGGGGCACGTGGCGGTACGGACAGACGAGTAGGTGCCCGGGGTTGTACGGAAAGAGGTTCATCACGACGAAGCAGAGATCGCCGCGATGCACGATGAGGCTGTCCGGGTCGGGGCGGCCGGGGGCGGCGCAGAAGGGGCAACCGTCGCCCGCAGCCTCGCTGGGCCGCTCCCCCTTGATGTACACCATGCGGTGCGGCGTCCACAGCCGGTCGAACCCGTCGGGGATACCCACGAAATCGCTCAGCGGCTCGACCTGAATTCCGTCGGGCCAGGACTCAGGCGCGTCGCGATCAGTCCCCATACGCCGATCCTAGGCCCGCCCGGCGCCCGCTCGAGGGAAGGTGCGCCCGGCCGGGCCCAGGGAGATCGAGGCGCACCAGCCGAGCGTCGGCCGACGTGAACCCGGCCCGACGGTAGAGGCTGGATCCGCCCCCAGACCCGACGCGGAGCTGCACCCACATCGCCCGGTTGTCGCGGCACCACGCCAGGGCGCTGCGCAGCAGCTCCTCGCCGGCGCCCATGCGGCGGGCCCCCGGCGTGACGTAGAGGTTGGTGACGTGGACCCACGGGCGCGAGAGGCGGCCTGGTCGCGGCAGGCCGTCGACGACGAACAGCGTCACGCCGCCCCGGGGGCTGCCGTCGAAGGACTTCGCGATCCAGGCGGGTCGACGGTCGGAGTCGGCGAGCCAGGCATCGGCGTACCGATCCAGGAAACCCGTCTCGCCGGCGCCCCCCTGCTCCCGGCTGAGCTGGAGTTCCAGGGCGGCGAGGGCGAACGCGTCCGCAGTCTGGGCGCGCATCACCTGCCATAGTTGACCCTGGTCTGCCCTCACGTCTGCCCTCACGAGGGCATATAACCACGGATCTCACGCCTCGGACGGGACATCCGTCTGCGTCAACCGGCCCGTACCCGTGTCCGTGCCAGCGCTCACACCTGCGCGCGCGTGCGAATCGCCTCGAGGATCCTCGCCACCGCCTGGCTGACCGGCACCCCGTTTTCCTGTGCTCCGTCGCGGTATCGGAAGGACACCGCACCGGCGGCTCGGTCTTCCTCCCCTGCGATCAGCGTGAACGGCACCTTCGACCGGCTGGCGTTGCGGATTTTCTTGGGGAATCGATCGTCGGAGGCATCGATGTCGACCCGCACGCCCTGGGCGCCCAGCTGCGCCGCGACCTCCTCCAGGTGGGGCACGTACTCGTCGGCGACCGGCACGCACATGACCTGCACGGGGGCGAGCCACACCGGGAACGCGCCCGCGTAGTGCTCGACCAGCACCCCGAAGAAGCGCTCGATCGAGCCGAAAAGTGCCCGGTGGATCATGACGGGGCGCTGGCGGGAACCGTCGGAGGCCTGATACTCCAGCTCGAACAGCTCCGGCAGGTTGAAATCGAGCTGGATCGTCGACATCTGCCACGTGCGGCCGATGGCGTCCTTGGCCTGGACGGAGATCTTCGGGCCGTAGAACGCGGCGCCGCCCGGGTCGGGGATCAGCTCCAGGCCGGAGTCGGTCGCGACCTGGCGCAGCGTCTCGGTCGCCTCCTCCCAGGTGACGTCGTCACCGACGTACTTCTCCGGATTCTTGCTCGACAACTCGAGGTAGAAATCGTCCAGCCCGTAGTCCTTGAGCAGGTCGAGGACGAACGTGAGCAGGCTGGCCAACTCGTCCTTCATCTGCTCGCGGGTGCAGTAGATGTGCGCGTCGTCCTGGGTGAACCCGCGCGCCCGGGTGAGACCGTGGATGACTCCGGACTTCTCGTAGCGGTAGACGGTCCCGAACTCGAAGAGCCGCAGGGGGAGCTCGCGATACGACCGACCGCGCGAGCGGAAGATGAGGTTGTGCATCGGGCAGTTCATCGGCTTGAGGTAGTAATCCTGCCCCTGCCGCTTGATGGTGCCGTCCTCGTGCAACTCCTCGTCCACCCGCATCGGCGGGAACATGCTGTCGCCGTACCAGTCGAGGTGTCCCGACGTCTGGAACAACTGCGCCTTGGTGATATGGGGGGTGTTCACGAACCGGTAGCCCTCCTCCACATGCCTGCGGCGGCTGTATTCCTCCATCTCCATACGGATGATCCCGCCGTGCGGGTGGAAGACGGGCAGCCCGGAGCCGATCTCGTCGGGAAAGCTGAACAAGTCCATCTCGACGCCGAGCTTGCGGTGGTCGCGCTTCTCCGCCTCGGCGAGACGGAACAGGTAGTCCTTCAGGTCATCCTTGGTCGGCCACGCGGTGCCATAGAGGCGCTGGAGCTGCGCGTTCTTCTGATCGCCGCGCCAGTACGCGGCCGAGCTGCGCATCAGCTTGAAGGCGTTCCCCAGCACCTTGGTCGAGGGCACGTGGGGCCCGCGGCACAGGTCGAACCAGACGACGTCACCCTTGCGATCGACGCTCTCGTACACCGTCAGGTCGTTGCCGCCGATCTCCACCTCGGCGCCCTCCGCGAGGGCGCCGACCTCGTCGGCGTTCTTCGCGCGGCCCTTGAGGGTGACGAGCTCCAGCTTGTACGGCTCGTCCTTCAGCAGCTCTTGCGCCTCGGCCTCAGTGACCACGCGGCGCCGGAAGGTCTGCCCGGAGTTGACGATGCGCTGCATCGCCTTCTCCAGCTTCTTGAGGTCCTCGGGGGTGAACGGCTCCGCGACGTCGAAGTCGTAGTAGAACCCGTCACGCACGGGCGGCCCGATCCCGAGGCGGGCGGCCGGGTTGATCTCCTGCACGGCCTGCGCGAGCACGTGCGCCGCGGAGTGGCGCAGCACGTCGGTGCCCTCGGGTGTGCCGAGCAGGACCGGCTCGACGCTGTCGCCGTCGGCAGCGGGCCGGAACAGGTCGAACACCTCGTCGCCGACTTTGGCAGCGACCACCCGGTCGGCCCCGCTACCGGTGAGCTCCAGGACGTCCCCGTACGTCGAGCCCGCGTCCATCGCGCGCTGCTCGCCTTCGACGGTGACAGTGATCTGAGTAGACACGATCGGGCTCCTTGGAGTTCGCGGAACGCACGCGTCGTACGAAGAACGCGTGCCCGATCAGGGTAACGGCGCCCTGCGATAACGCCCGAATCCGACCCCCAGCGACACCAAGTATTTTGCGCGTCAAGAGAATTGGAGAAGGCGCGCTTAGACTGGGCACCAACGCAGAGGCCGGCATCCCGCCCGGGCGCGCGGGAGGGGCGGGCGTGAGCACACAGAGCATCGGGCTCAGAGGACCGTTCGCCGCAGCGTGCGCGGGCCTGCTCCTCGCAGCCACGGCTTGTGGGACGGCGATCTCCCCCCAGGCCACCAGCTCGCCGATGAATGCCGCGTCCTCGGCATCGGAGGCACCCCGTACGATCACGCTCGCGTTCGGCGGAGACGTGCACTTCGAGGAGTACGTGGCGGGACTGCTCACGGACCCGGACCACGCCCTGTCCGACCTGCGGCCCACGCTGGGTGCGGCCGATTTCTCGATGGTCAACCTGGAGACCGCGATCACGACCGGCGGGGAGCGCGAGGATAAATCCTTCACGTTCCGGGCTCCGCCCACCGCCCTACAGGCCCTGGCTGCCGCGGGCGTCGATGCGGTCAGCCTCGCCAACAACCACGCGGTCGACTTCGGCACCGTAGGCCTGACCGACACGCTCGCCGCCAAGGCCACCAGTCCGATCCCGATAGTGGGTATCGGCCATGACACCCGTGAGGCGTACCAACCGTACGTCGTCGACGTCAAGGGGGTGCGCGTCGCACTCCTCGCCGCGCTCCAGCTGTGGGAGGAGACCGCCACGCGCCACTCCGCCGCCGACGGCCAGGCCGGGGTCGCCACCTCGCAGACCCCCGCGGCGCTGACCCTTCTCCGCGAGGCGACCCGCGAGGCGGCCGCGACCGCGGACCTGGTGGTAGTGATGATGCACTGGGGGACCGAGTACGCCACCTGCGCCGACGCCGCCCAATCGGCCACGGTGCGGGCACTGGAGGCCGACGGCGCGGACATCATCGTCGGTGGTCACGCGCACCGTCTGCAGGGCGGTGGCTGGTCCGGGCGCAGCTACGTCGGCTACGCCCTGGGGAACTTTGTCTGGTGGCGCTCCACGGAGCCCGAGGCTCGCTCTGGGGTCCTCACGCTCACGGCGGACGCGGACGCGGCCAGGTCTCGTGGTCGCTCGTCGGGCGCCGAGCGCCTCACGGACACTTCACTCATCACCCGTGCGGAGTGGCAGCCGATGTTGATCGGTGCGGACGGGGTGCCGCGCCCCGCCGCCGAGGAAGCGACCACCCAGAGATTGCGGGGCGTGTGGGACGCCGCGGTCGCGTGCTCCGGTCTGTCGACCGCTCCCCCGCCCTGACCTCCACGCTGACCGCACCCCACGTGGATCGCGCCCGCCACCGGTCGCGTCACCGGCGGCCTTGGTGTTTGGTCACCTGGCGGCACCCCGAGGCAGCGGATGCTCCCAGCAGACGCAGGCACCCTGGCCCAACCGTATTAACGCCTTACCATCTGGTGGTTCGTGATCGAACGCACGGTGCCCGCGATTCCTCATCAGTGGACGTAAAGGGACTTGAACCCCTGGCCTTTCGCGTGTGAAGCGAACGCTCTAACCAACTGAGCTATACGTCCGAGCGTGCTGCCCAGACTATCGTCCGGGGCTCGCCCGGCCAAACCCGGATCCTACGTGTGTTCGACAGCGACGCGGCGCCCAAGGCGCTCACAACCCCCCGTACGTGCGCAGCGAGCTTTCGGCGATGTCCGGCAGCCACGCGGGGACGCCCGCCAACTTGAACAGCACCCAGAACATCGCGCAGACAACCAGAATGGAGGCGAGCGTCACCAACGCGCGCACGGCCCAGCCCTGCCTCAGCATCCAGTCGGTCCAGCGCGACAGGAGACGCCGACCGACCTCGAGCAGTCGACGCGCCCAATGAAATTCCGAGGCCCAGATCGCAACGCCGATGAAGACGATCAGCCAACCCGGCCCTGGGAACGGCACCATGATCAAGCCGATGACCACGACCACGAGGCCGACGCCGCCGACGACCCACCGATACACCTTCCGCGTGGCCGGGTTGGCCCGCAGGCGCTCGCGCCACGCACGGAGCCGCACCCGCCACTGCCAATCCGGTCCCGGCAGGTCCACCCGCGAAGGTTCACCGATCTGACCTTCGCTCGCGCGTCCGTCCTTCCCCGACACGGCATCCCCTCCCGAACGGACCATGAATCTCACCGTACGACCCGTGAACGGACCGAAGCGTGCTCCCAGTTCCTGAGCAGGATGAAGCCCCCCGGCCGAGGGCCGGGGGGCTTCACCCTGAGCGCACGTGGTGGCGGTGTCGTCAGATCATCAACAGACCGCCGGTCACCGGGAGCAGCACGCCGGTCACGTAGCGGGCGCCGTCCGAGCACAGGTAGCGCACCGCGTCGGCGATGTCGTCACCGCTCGCCCAGTCGCGCATGGGAATCGTCTCGGTGACCGCGTCGATAATCTCCTGCGGAAGCTTCGCCGTCATCTCCGTGGTGACCGCGCCCGGGATGATGCAGTTGACCGTCACTCCCTTCTGGGCAGACTCCAGCGCCAGCGTTTTGGTCAGGCCGAACAGACCGGACTTGGCCGCCGCATAGTTGGACTGGCCGACGCGGCCAAGCGCGCCGGAGAACGAGGAGATATTCACAATCCGGCCGTAGTTAGCCTCGTACATATACGGCAAGGCCGCCTTCGCCAGCCAGAACGGGCCCGAGAGGTTGGTCTTGATGACCTGCTCCCAGTCGAGCTGATTCATCTTGACGGCGGTGCGGTCGCGCACGATGCCGGCGTTGTTGACGAGCCAGTCGATGCGGCCATAGTCGCTGGCGATCGAATCCACCAGGGTCTGGCAGTCGGACGTGTTGGCGACGTTGGCCTGGCGGATGTCGATCTCCAGGCCTTCGCTCGCGGCCGCCTCGGAGTACGCGGCGGCGGCCTTGGTGTTGCTGTTGTAGACCGCGACCACCTTAGCGCCGTCTTTGGCCAGACACCGCGAGATGGCCGCGCCGATCCCCCGCGTCCCACCGGTCACTAGAGCCACACGGGCTTCGTTCTCACTCATCGGTTCTCCATTTCTTCGGCGTAGCGGAGGGCATCCGCACAGCGTGCTCATGCCGCGCGTCGAGACGCGCAGGCCTGTCCTTATTCAGTCGTGTCTGGGTCGGCCGCGCCTCAGTAGACGCGAGCGCATCACGAACAGGGTCAGGTGAAGATGTATGTGCCGGGTGCCTCTTCCATCGCAGGAAAGTTCTCGTTGCCGGCCGTCTTCGGTGGATCCTTGAGTTCCCCGGAGCGGGGCTGAAGCCACTCGACCCAGTCCGCCCACCAGGTGCCTTCGTGCCGCTCGGACCCGGCGAACCAGTCGTCGGCATCCTTCGACAGAGTCGGGTTGGTGTAATAGCCGAGGCCACGATGATTCGGGGCAGCGACGAGGCTCTGCACATGCCCGCTGGAACACAGCACGAATCTGCAATCCCCGGACACCATCTGCGTCGTGGAGTAGCACCCGTGCCACGGCGTGATGTGGTCGGTGAGCCCACCCACCACGTATACGTCCTGAGTGATGTCGCTGATGTCGATCGGAGTGCCCAAGATGTTCAGGCTCCCCGGTTTCGTCAGCTGGTTGTGGATGACGATATCCAGGAGTTGGTGGTGCAGCGCCTCGGGGAGTCGGGTGGTGTCGGCATTCCAGGCGAGGATGTCGAACGTCGGCGGCTCGTTGCCGAGCAGGTAGTTGTTGACCCAGTAGTTCCACACCAGTTCGTTGGGTCGCAACCAGGCGAAGACCTGGGCCATCCTCCACCCCTCGAGGTAGCCCCGCTTGCTGGACAACTTCTTGGCCGCGTTGACGGTCTTGGGTGATGCGAAGAGCAGGATCTCGGCGTCGGTGCGGCTGTCCAGGAGGGTCACGAGCATGGTTGCCGAGTGGATTCGTGGCTCCTCGCGGGCTGCGTCCATGGCCGCGAGGATGGCGACCATCATGCCGCCCGCGCAGCCGCCCATGACGTTGACATCTGATGAGCCGGACACCTCACGGACGACGTCGATCGCGTCGAGTGTGGCCTCCGCATAGGTACTGAAGTCCCAGTGCCGCTCCTTGGCCGTGGGGTTGCGCCAGCTGATGCCGAACACTTGAATGCCGTGCTGCAAGAGGTACTCGTACATGCTGCGTCCTGGGGCCAGGTCGAGAGCGTAGTACTTGTTGACCTGCGGCGGCACAATCACCACCGGCCGCGTCCCCACCTGCTCGGACTGCGGCTGATAGTGAAGGATCTCCAGCGCATCCGTGCGATAGATCACTCGGCCTCGGGTCACGGCGAGATTGATACCGACGTGGAACGGTTCCCGATTGACCTGCGTGGGCATGCCGTGGTTCTGGCGGACATCCCTCACCAGGCGATTAAACCCGCGGACGAGGCTCTTGCCCTTGGTCTCCTGCGCCTTCTTGATCGCCGACGGGTTGGTGAGGATGTTGTTCGTCGGCGCAAGTCCTTCACGGATCAGGCCGATCACGAACTCGACGCGCTCCACATCTTTGGGACCGAGACCGAGGTGCTCGACAATGTCGTCGGCTTCGGCCCCGAGGACGAGGTAGGCCTGCATGATCCGGCGCAGGAGTCGCTTGTCCTGCCACGCCGAATCCCGGAACCGCTTATCCTTCTGATCCGGTGCGACCAGCGACTGTCCGACACCGATCTTGACCAACTCCGCCACGGTGCGAGGAGCGGCCGACAGCAACGCTCTCGGATTACGCAACGACTCGCGACCCAACGTGACAAGGCCGCCGATCGCGTCCTGAACGCCGAACCCGACGAACGGGCTCGGTCCGACAACCGCCCCGGCGCCGCCGGCGAGGTTTTCGGCGTCGAACGCGATGCGGAGGTCGTCCGGATAGTCCTCCTGGCGGTCCACCAAGTGGTCGACATGGTCCTGCACCGGCTGCACCTGGTGGGCGGGCGCAGCGTCCCAATCGGAGCTGGACGTCGGCTCCGTGGTCGCCACGGGCGTGGAGCGTGGCGGCGAGGAGGCCTCGTCCTGTCCTGCGTGAGAGGGATCGGGGGTCGATGCGGCTGGTGTTGGTTCGGTCACGGAACCCTCGCTCGGCGGGGCGTCGAAGCATCCGGGCCAACGGGTCCGGACACGGTGGACGCCGTGTTCTGTGGATCGGGGACGTGAGCGGTCCCTCCCCGGCGCGCGGTGGGAGACGAGTCTCCGGCGCCCCGGGGAGAGACCATCCCACGTGTGTTCGTCATTAGGACAGCCGCTCCACGACGATCGCCATGCCCTGGCCGCCGCCGACGCACATCGTCTCGAGGCCAAAGGTCTTGTCCTTGACCCTGAGTCCGTTGAGCAGCGTCGAGAGCATGCGCACGCCGGTCATCCCGAAGGGGTGACCGAGCGCGATCGCCCCACCGAACGGGTTGAGCTTGTCGCTGAAGGGGTCGAAGCCGATGGCCTGCGCCGACGGGATGACCTGGGCGGCGAACGCCTCGTTGATCTCGACGATGTCGATGTCGTCGATGGTCTTGCCGGCCCGCGCGAGCGCCTGCTGGCTCGACGCGATCGGCCCGATGCCCATGGCCTCAGGCGCGCACGCGCTGACGCCGGTCGACAGGATGCGGGCGATCGGTTCCAGACCGAGGGACTTGGCCTTGGTGTCGGACATGATCACGGTGGCGGCGGCTCCGTCGTTGAGGGGGCACGCGTTGCCCGCGGTGACCTTGCCGCCGCGACGGAACACCGGACGCAACCCTGCCAGGGACTCCATCGTGACGCCCTTGCGCGGTCCGTCATCCGTCGTGGCGAAGGTGCCGTCGCCGAGAGGCACCGGGATGATCTCGTGAGCGATGTAGCCCGCTTCCATAGCCGCCAGCGCCTTCGCGTGGCTCTGGACGGCGAGACGGTCCATGTCCTCACGGGTGATGCCGTACTCGTCAGCGACCAGCTCCGCGGTCAGCCCCATCGGCATGAACGCCTGCGGCAAGCCCTCGGCGTTCCCCCTGAACAGCCGGGGGTTGGCCGTCTCCGGCTGGTCGGCGTACACGCCTAGCGGCGAGTGGGTGCTGGACTCGATGCCTACGGCGACGAAGGCGTCGCCCTCACCGGCCTTGATGGCGTGGAACGCCATGCGCACGGCCTGCAGCGATGACGAGCAGTAGCGGTTGACGGTCGTGCCGGGCGCGTTGACCCCAGCCAGCAGGCTGACGATGCGGCCCAAGTTGTGGGCCTGCTCGCCACCGGGCAGAGCACAGCCTGCGAGGACGTCCTCGACCTCGGACCGATCGAACTGCGGGATCTTCTTGAGGACCTCGTCGACCACGAGAGCACCGAGGTCGTCGGGACGCTTGTGGATGAGCGATCCCTTCACGGCACGGCCGATCGGCGTCCGGCCGATGGCGACGATGACTGCTTCTGGCATGGTTGCGCTCCCGCTCTGTCGAGGAATCTCTAGGTCGGATCTGGATCTGGTCATGCGGTGACGTCGGCTCGCGACGCCCAGTTTGGTGAGGTCGGCGCCGCGCCGGAGAGGACGGTGTCCTGCGGCGTAGGAGCCGGCGCGAGGCGGGCGATCACGTGGCCGCCGAGGCCTCAGCGCTGCCTCCGGATGCGAGGTCGAGGTTTCCGTCGGCGAGCTGATGTCGCAGCAGCTTCTTGTCGTACTTGCCCACAGACGTGCGGGGCACGTTCTCAACGTATGCCCACAGCTCTGGCAGCCACCACTTGGCGACCTTGCCCTTGAGGAAGTCGCGCAGTTCCGCCGGGCTGACCTCACTGCCCTGCTGGAGTGCTACGCATGCGAGGGGGCGCTCGCCCCAGCGCTGGTCGGGAGCCGCGATGACCGCGACCTCGCGCACTGCCGGGTGCTCCAACAGCGCCGACTCCAGGTCGAGGGAGGAGATCCACTCGCCGCCGGACTTCACCACATCCTTCGCGCGGTCGCTGATGCGGATGTATCCGCGCGCGTCGATGGTGCCGACGTCGCCCGTCCGCAGCCACCCGTCGTGGAACTTCTCCTCCGCGGGGTCCTTGTAATAACTCGTGGTGACCCACGGGCCCCGGACCTCGATCTCTCCCACGGACTCCCCGTCGCGGGGCAACACGTTGTCCGCACCGTCGACGATACGGATCTCCACCCCGGCGAGCACCTGACCGGCCGTGGCTTGGTAGTCCAACGCGTCGTCCGGTGATGAGCCCCGCGGCGGGAACGCCAAGGACGCGATCGGGTGGGTCTCCGTGAGTCCCCAGCCGGCCGCGAAGGTGGCCCCATACCGCTGGTGGTAGGCCTCGATGAGGCTTCGTGGCGACGCCGCGCCGCCGCACAGGATCATGCGGAGCGTGCTCAGGTCGACCGTCGGATCGTCCAGGCCCAGCACGTCCCACCAGACGGTGGGCACGGCGCCGGCCACGGTGATCTTCTCGTCCGTGATGGTGCGCGCGATGCGTTGCGCCTGCGCGTACGAGGACGGCAGGTACAGATCGGCACCGACCATCCAGCACACGTACGGAAGACCCCACGCGTTCCCGTGGAACATCGGCACGATGGGCAGCACCCGATCCTGATAATTCATCATCAGGGCCTCACCGGAGGCCATGCCGAGCGAGAAGATGAACGTGGAACGCTGGCTGTAGACGACGCCCTTCGGGGGGCCGGTGGTGCCGCTCGTGTAACACATGGCGGCGGCCTGGTTCTCGTCCACGTCGGGCCAGTCGAAGTTCCCGGACTCCCCAGCGATGAAGTCCTCGTACTCGACCCACGCGACGGGGATGACCGACCGGTCGCCGTCACCGAAGACGACGACCTTCTCCAGGGTCTTCGCCTGCTCGAGCGCTGGGGCGATGTACGCCGCCAGGTGCGCGTCCAGCAGGAGGATCCTGTCCTCCGCGTGGTTGATGATGTAGGCGATCTGCTGGGGGTCGAGGCGGATGTTGATCGTGTGCAGGACCGCTCCGGAGCAGGGGACGGCCATGTAGGCCTCCTGATGCTCCTGGGTGTTCCACGCGAAGGTGCCGACCCGGTCGCCCTGGCGCACCCCCGCGCGATGCAGCGCGTTGGCGAGCTGGCCGACCCGCTGGGCGAGGGAGGCGAAGTCGATCCGCCGCATCCCGTCGGCCGTGAGCGTGACGATCTGACTGTCCGGGTACGTGTCCCGGCCGTGTTCGAAGATGTGCCGGATCGTCAGTGGGAAGTCCGGCATGGTGCTCAGCATGGTCAACGTGTCCGTCAACTCCCTGATACGTGTGAGCCGGTGTCGGCCCAGAACGGGTCGCGCAGGTCGCGCTTGAGGATCTTTCCGGCCGCGGACTTCGGCAGCTGCTTGCTCCTGACCTCGAGGGTCTTGGGCATCTTGAAGCCGGCGATCCGCGAGCGGCAGTGTTCGATGAGCTCATCCGACGTCACCTCGGTGCTAGTGACGACCACCGCGTGCACTGCCTCGCCCCAGCGCAGGTGCGGGATGCCGAAGACGGCAACCTCCTGCACGGCGGGGTGCGACGCGAGTGCGTTCTCCACCTCGACCGAGTACACGTTCTCACCGCCGGTGACAATCATGTCCTTGGCGCGGTCGACCAGATAGAGGTGCGAGCGCTCATCGAGGTAGCCGAGGTCACCGGTCTTGTACCAGCCGTTGATGATGGCACTCGACGAGTCATCCGCCTTTCCCCAGTATCCCTGCATCACGCTCGCGCCGCGGACGTAGAGCTCGCCGATGTCGTTCGGTGCCCGCTCCTCGCCCGTCGCCGGATCCACGATGCGCAGTTCCATCCCGATCGCCGGCTGCCCGCACGACTTGATCTGCGGGGTGTCGAAGAGCTGTTCTTCGCGGGCGAGCACCGCGGTGATGGGCGTGGTCTCCGTGGTGCCGTAGAGGTGCACCAGTTCCGCGTTGGGGAACTGCTCGTGCGCGAGGCGCAGCGTCTCCACGGAGATGGGCGACGCCCCGTGGCTCAGGTATCGCAGGGATGAGACGTCACGGGGGTTGGCCGCCTGGGCGCGCGCGGCGGCTGCGAGCATCGTCGGTACGAGGAGGGTGTGTGTCACCTTCTCCTTCTCGATCAGGTCGAGCGCCTTCTCCGGATCGAAGCTCGGCAGGATGACGTGCGTTCCCGCGCCCCACACGGTGGACATGACCGCGAGGATTCCACCGGTGTGGAACATGGGCGACGCGACGATCCAGATGGTGTCGGGGTTGAACGGCCAGACCGCCATAAAGTGCAGACCGCTCGAGAGCAGTCCGCGGTGGGTGTGCATGGCCCCCTTGGCGAGCCCCGTGGTGCCGGACGTGTAGAACAGGACGGCGAGGTCGTCCTCGTGGACATCCTCTCCCAGCGTGACCTCCTCGGCCCCTTCCACCAGGGCGTCGTACTCATCGGGGACGCGAATGATCCGCTCGACGCAGTCGGGAACGGGGAAGTCGCCCTCCATGAAGACCACCTTCGCCCCGGCGTCCTCGAGGACGTCAGCGATCTCCGGGCCCGCGAGGCGGGAGTTGACCGGGACGAGGATGTAGCCGCACGCCGGCACAGTGAAGTAGAGCTCAAAGTACCGGTCAGAGTTCGGGCCGACGACGCCGACGCGGTCTCCCTTGTTCAGGCCCAGGCTTCGCAGGGCACCGCCCAGCTTGCGGCAGCGGACCGCCAATTCCGCATACGTGAGCTCGCGGCCCTCACACACCACGGCGCGGGCGTTCGGGTTGGTCCGGACGGCCCGGTCGAGGGGAGTGGCAAAGGTGTACATGCTGGCTCGCAATCCCGTGCACCGGCACGGCTCTGGTCCGACACTGACGTGTTGCTGAGGATCCATTGGACTCGCGGGTCGCGTCTACGTTGAGAAGCGGTCGGCATCTCGACATCGTTTCGTGTCTCGCCGATCATCGGTCGGGCGCGAACACGGCGTTGCTCCGATGGCCGGGGCCTACGGACCACCACCAGTCTATATGTGACGCGTCCCACGATTGGGCACCAAAACTAACCGACCGTCCGGTGGGAGTCAATTACCGATCCCGGCTCGCGGAAGCATGAGAGCGCACACTCCCCGACGCTCGTGACGTCAGGGGTCTCGGGCGCCCCGCGTGAGGGGCCTCCCCTTGCTGACCTGGCTGTGTAGGCGCAAGATGTAACCCATTCAACACGATCACGTCCTAGATCGGGGCTCGTTCGTGACGCAAGATAGAACCGAACGTTCGGTTGTAAAGTCCGACAGGAGCGAGCGGGCCACCGCGACGGCGCACGACGGAGCTAGGCCCGTCGGCGTGGTCCGGACACCGCGAGGAGCTAAAATGCCCGACATCTCGATCTCTGACCTGCTGGCCGGGATTTCCCAGGCCGAAATCACCACCACGACGATCCACCTGCGTGGAATCAACATCCACGTGCAGATGTGCGGGGGGACGGGTCCCGTCTTGCTCATGTACAACGGAGCCTTCGCCGAAGTGGACCTGTGGAAGGCCCTCCTTCCGTACCTGAAGGGCTTCCGGATCATCATGTTTGACCCGCCGGGCGTCGGACAGACCGAGATCCCGCTCCTGCCGATGAACATGTTCGCGCTGGCCGAGCTCGGCACGTTGATCCTGGACTTCCTCGAGATCGAGAAGGCGCACGTGCTGGGGGTCTCGTTCGGCGGCGCCACGGCGCAGCAGATGGCGCTCATGCACCCGCGCCGCGTGGACAAGCTCGTCTTGGTGTCCACGTCCTTCGGTGGGTTCGCCATGCCCGGCAAGCTGAAGTCGTTCTACTACTTCTGTCAGCCTTCCAGCCACAAGCCGGGCAAGGTGGAAAAGGTCGCCGGTGAGTTGTACGGCGGTCGGCTGCGCGAGGAGCCGGAGATCATCAACTCCCTGCACATGACGCGTGCGCCCAGCATGCGAGCGGCGATGCTCCGGATGTCCGCGCTGATGGGCTGGACATCGTTGCCGTGGCTGTGGGCCATCCGGCAACCCACGCTCATCGTGGCAGGCGACGATGACCCGGTGACCCGCCTGTTCAACCACAAGGTGATGGCTCGGATGATCCCGAAGGCGCGCCTGCACGTCGTCCCCGATGGCGGACATATGGTGCTGCTTGACAGCCCAGAGCGGGTCGGGCCGGTCATTTCCAAGTTCCTGCGCGAGTAGGGGCGCCGGCGCGCGGATCACATCACCCGGGGGGCCCGTCCGTGTTCCGCAAGGACCCCTCGGCTCCCGTGAGGCGACCCCTCAGGAGGCCATGGCCGGTGAGGGCGGCCGCAGGGCCAGCGACAAGGCGCAGGCGCAGGCCGCGAGCGCCGACACCATCAGGAACGACGTCGAGAATCCCCCGGACTTCTCCGCAAGCACCCCCGCCACGAGGGGGCCGATCGCCTGGCCCAGACCGAAGATCACGGTGAGCATGCCGAAGGTTGTCGCGGCCTGGCCGGGACCCATGTAGTCGCCGACCGCCGCCGCGATGATTCCGGGGATGCTCCAGGCGGCGAAACCAAAAAGGGCCACCGAGGCGTAGACGGCTTCGATGGGTAGGTGCAGACCAACGAGCAGGTACGACACCGTGTGCAGCGCAAACACCGCCGCCATGCCGACGCGTCGGCCCGCGCGGTCTGAGAGCGCACCGAACACGGGTCCCGAAAACATGCTCAGGGCGCCGACGGCGAACCAGAAGTAGCCGGCGTTTCGCTCGCTGACACCTCGCTCCTGGACCAGGGACGTCACGATGAACGTGACGTACACCACGTAGGTGAAGCCGAACAGGAAGTAGATCGCGCCGAAGTGCGCGACGGTGCGCGCGTTGCCCGTCGGCGCAGACTCGCTGCTCTGCCGCCCGTGGGCAGTCATGTCGACACGGTGTGTGTGCACGCGTATCCCGAGATCGGCGGGGGCGTTGCGGATCAGCACACCGACCACCAGCGCGACGACGAGAACGACGACGGCCAAGCAGACCCAGCCAATCCGCCAGCCTGCAGGTCCCCAGCGATCGGTGATCGCGGGGATGAGCAGCCCGCTCATCATGATGGCCGGTCCACTGCCGATCACCATGATTCCCGCCGCGCGTCCCCGCCAGCGCCGTGAGAACCAATGCGGCACGAGGCTCATCACCCCCACGTTGGCGGCCCCGCTCCCGAGGCCGGTGACGAGATACGCCGGCCAGATGAGCGTCACCGCGCCTGCCGACGCGACGACAAAGAGGCTGAGCGCGATGATGATCAGCGAGGAAAAGACCACGGCGCGTGCCCCGAAGCGCCGCACCAGCCTTCCGCAGACCAGCGCCGCCACCAAGTACCCGACGAAGTTTCCGGTGCTGATGAAGCCCATGTCGGTGTAGGACAGGTCCATGTCGGCCCGCATGGACGGCAGCAGCATGCCCAGCGAGAACCGTGCGATCCCCAGGCAGGCGAAGACCGTCGCCATTCCCAGCCCAGCGATGACCCAGCCGTAGTGCACGCGGCTCCCGGCGAGACGAGCCGCCCACGAGCCGTCGCCGCGGCCCAGCTGCCGGGCGTTACGGGTGTCCTTCATGGAGCCTCCTCACACGTGACGGGCCGCCCGACGGTGTGCGTCGGGCGGCCCGCCCTGCGTCGTCGACCGTCCGTCTACACGGACGATATCCGCGCGCTGTCGGTGGTGGTCCGCAAAGCGTCCGGGTCGATCCCCGTCACGGCCTGGATGCGGATCCGATCGAAGGTGCGATTCGCCGCCGTAAGTTCTTCCCCGCGTGGTTGGGTCGCCAGCGAGACGAGCCACATCACGAGGAACCCGATAGGCACCGAGACGATGCCGGGGCTGCTGAACGGCAAGAGGGCGCTCTCGGCCGAGCCGTGGAACGTCGGGCTCAACAAGATGATCGTGACAGCGGTGACCAAGCCCGCCACCATGCCGACCGCGATGCCCTGGGCCGTCGCCTTGCGCCAGTAGATGGTGAACAGCAGCGCCGGCAGGTTGGCGCTCGCCGCCACCGCGATGGCGAGCGTGGCCAGGAACGCCACGTTCTGTTTCTGTGCGGCCAGCGCGATCAGCATCGAGATGAGGACGCTCGCGAACGTCGCGATCCGCGTCACCCGAAGCTGCGCGTGGTGGTTGACGTGATCACGCTTGATGAGCTTGGCGTAGATGTCGTGAGCCACGGACCCGGTGGTGGCGATCACCAGACCGGACAGCGCCGCGAGGATCGTCGCGAACGCCACCGCAGACACGAACGCGAGGAGGAGGTCACCGCCGAGCACGTCCGCCAACTGCGGCATCGCGAGGTTGCCGCCGGGACTTGCCTTCTTGATCTCCGCCTGGGTCACGAGCAGCATCGCGCCGTAGCTCACCACGGGGAGCGTGATCAGGAAGCACGCAAAGATCCAAATAGCGGTCACAGCGGAGGTGCGTGCCGCGGCGCCGTCCTTCACGGTCAGGAAGCGGATCATGACGTGGGGTAGGCCCAGCACGCCGAGCGTGACACCGAAGATCAACGAGAACTGCTCGACCTGCTTTCCGGCGCCAGCTCGGGTCGGGATCAGCGCCTTGTTGCCGTTCCCAGCGCCGGCCTCCCGGAACACCTCGAGCGGGTTCCAGCCGAACTTCGCGAGCACCAGAGCCAAGAGCAGCGCCCCGCAAAACAGCAGCAGGGCTGTCTTGACGATCTGGATGTACGTGGTGGCGATCATCCCGCCGAAGAGCGTGTAGATCATGGTCAACACGCCGATGGCCAGGGCGGCCACCAGGTACGGGATACCGAAGAGCAACTGCACGAGCAGCGCCGCACCCACGAACTGAGCGACGATGTAGAGCAGCGAGACCACGATCGAGGCGGTGGCGATGACGGCCCGGACCCCGCTCCCGGGGAACCGGGTGGCCAGCACGTCGCCCAGGGTGAAGTGGCCCAGGTTCCGCAGCGGCTCGGCCACGAGCAGCATGCACAGCAAGTACGCGATGGGGATATAGACAGCCAGGTAGAAGCCGTTGAACCCGCCGAGAGCGATCGCGCCGGTCGTGCCGAGGAAGGTCGCGGCCGAGATGAAGTCGCCCGCGATGGCGACGCCGTTGGCGCGGCCCGAGATCGCCCCCCTGGCGACCAGGTGGGATTCGACGGTCTTGTTGCGCTTGCCCGCCCAGTACGTAATACCCAGCGTGACCGCGACCAGCGCGAGGAAGAGAACGGCAGCCTGAACGCTCATCGGTCGCTCCCCCCTGTCGCTGTGCTGCGCAGCGGACGCAGTTCCTCCTCGACCTTCTGCATCCGGGTCCGGTAGCTGGTCGTCAGGATGACGACGAAGAAGAACTGCGCGAAGGCATACACGTAGGCCCAGCTCATGCCGTCGAAGGCCATACCGTCAAGAACTGGGGTGAAGTTCGTGAGCACCTGCTGGAGGAAGAAGAAGACCAGGGTGAGCACCACCAGCGGGACGACGATCTTGCGACGCGCGGCGACCATCTCCGCGTAATAGCGGTCGTTCGCCGCTCCGGTTTCCTCAAGGTTCGGGGGCATGCAGTTGGTTCCTTTCCGCAGGGCGGCCCTCCGCGTGATGGTGGGGCGCTGGCGTCGTTGACGGGGTGAGACGAAAAAGACGTCGGACGTCGAGGAGTGGCCAAGACACGTCCGGCGGTACCGAGTCCGGCCTATGCACGGCCGCCACAAGGAACGCCTCAGTGCCTATCGTCAGTGAGACGTGAGTGTCCCGGCGCCGCTCGTGACGACGGGTTTTTCGCGCCTCGCCTTCCCGCCGATCGTGGAGGGTCTCCTGGACACCTCGCATCATGCCATGTGGCATAGGTCACGCCGGGAAGGACGAAGCTCAGTATTACCGACCGAACGTTCTGATGTCCAGACACCGACCGATCAATCTCCGTCGGGCGCGCAGCGGCCATGTCGCAAGGATCTCGCCGCACGCTCCGGTCAGCCTGTGGAGGCCATTGCCTCGCAAAGTAACTCGAGTTCGTCCCCCAGGTACGCGCCCAAGCGCGGCAGATTCGGGACAAGCGACGGATCCGCGATCAAACCCCAACACAGCCGTCCCGCGATGCTGAAGACGGAGATGTTGAGCCCCTGGCCGTGCACCAACACCGAGACCGGGTAGTTCCCGATCACCTCGGCACCCGCCAAGTACCTCGTCCTGTCGGGCCCCCGCACATTCGACACCATCACGTTCCACGCGTTGACGTGCTTCATCACCCTCGCTGACAGCCGCCATGCGGCGTCGGCGACGATCGGCGGAGCGAACTGCGCGGCATCGATCAGCAGCTGCGGCGGGCGCGCGCCGTGCCGCCGCCGCGAGGCCCTCATCTCCTCCCGCGTCGCGGCGAGACGCTCGAGTGGGTCCTCGAGGTGAGTCGGTAGCAGCCCTCGTACGAGCGACAGCCGGTTGCCGAACGCGTGCCCATCTCGCCGGTCGCGAACGGACACCGGGACGACGGCGATGAGCGGCACGACCGGCAGCGCCCCCGCGTCGATCAGCCAGCGTCGCAGGGCGCCGGCGACGACGGCCATCACGACGTCGTTCACCGTCGCGTCCGCGCGGCGCCGAAGTTCCAGGACGTCCGCCATGGGTAGGTCGACCAGGACGCAGCTGCGCGCCCCGGTGATCTCGCGGTTGAACGGCGTGGGAGGAGCCGTCAGCGGCAGGGGCCACTGCTCCGGGGCGAGGCGATTGGCCGCGACCAAAGGCGCGCGGAACATGAAGTCGAGTCCCAGCTTTACGCTGCGCACGGACGAGCGGGTCATCGACCACCCGCCGCGCCTCATCAGATCCCACTGGGTCGGGCCGGAGCGCGCCTCCCACGCGCCGGCCGGGAGCGCAGGGTTCCCCGGTTCGTCGTCCAACAAGGCGTCCATCAACGCCGACCACCCTGCGCCGTCCATGACCGCGTGGTGGATCTTGAGGTAGATCGCAGACCTTCCCTCGGACAGTCCGCTGATCAGATACAGCTCCCACAGGGGACGTCTCCGGTCGAGGCGCCGGGCGTGCAGCCCTGCGACGGCGTTCGCGAGCTGCCACAGGTCCGAACTCGTCGGGAGTGCCACCTCGCGCACGTGGAAGTCAAGGTCGAAACCCGTGTCGTCGACCCAGTACGGCTGGTCGACCCCAAAGGCCACCGTCAACAGACGCTGACGAAGCACAGGCACAGAGGTCAGGCAAGAGGCCACGCGCTCACGCACCGCGCGCACGTCCAAGGGCGCGCCGGTGAGGGTCCGCACGACGGTGACGGTCCCGAAGTGGCCTTGGACCGCGCCCGACTCCATCGCCAGAAACTCCGCGTCCATCCCGCTGAGCTGACGCACGACCATCTCACCTCCCGATCGGCGCCCCGAACGCCCACACCGGCGACTCCATCGGCGCGTCGGGCCTACCCGTCCACCTGCTCGTAAAAGCCCTCCGTGTGGATGCGTCGCTCCTCCGCGCCCAACACGTGGACGGCGTCGGCACACGCCTCTACGAACTCTGGCACACCGGCGATGAAGACGCTATGTTGCCGTAGCGATGGCATCAGGGCTGGCAAAATGTCCGGGATCCGCCCGTGACGCACACCTGGGACCTTCTCGCGGGTCAGCGTCGGCACGATGCGGAAGTTCGGGTGTTTGATCTCCCAGTAATGCAGCAGCCCCAGGTCGTAAAGGTCGTCCCGCTGCCTCGCCGAGAAGATGAGCGTCACCGGCTCGCGGAAATCACGCCGGAGCGCCGCCTCCGCGAGCGACAGGATCGGCGCCAACCCCGACCCCGCAGCCAGACACAGGACCGGCGTCTCCTCGGACGGATCCCCGACGAACGTGCCGTGCGGACCCGACAGCTCCACGCACTCCCCCGGGGCCACTGCGTGCAGCCAGGCGCTCGTCCGACCGTCGTCCACCCTGGTCACCTGCAAACGTAGCTCCCCGTCGGGGCGCGGCGCGCTCGCGAGCGAATAGGAGCGAGCTGGCATGCCGCGCGCAGGGTCCCCGACGCGCACGTACTGACCCGCCCAGTAGCGCATCGGCTCCGCCAGGGGGCGCAGGACGAGTTCCGCGATCCGTGGCGTCCGCCGAACGTTGTCGACGACCACGAACCGCTGCCCCTCACGCACTGGGAACATGGCGGGCCGCGCGTCGGCGGTCCCCCACTCGATCTCCAACTCCGGAGACGTCAACTTCGCCATGCACATGAGCCCATAGCCCTCGGCGCGCTCCTCCGGCGAGAGGGCCATATCCAGGACGAAACCCTGATCGAAGGCACCGGAGCGCACCTTCACCTTGCACTCCCCGCACGCGCCCGCGCGGCAGTTGTTAGACAAGGCATACCCGGCCCGCTCCAACGCCTCCAACACCGTATCCCCGGACTCGCACGACACCGCATGGGATGACGGATACAAGCGGATCCGCCCCATGGCCATCACCTTCCAGCCCAACCCTCCAGCCACCCGCCGGTCGGCGTGTGACCGCATCGTCGCCGTTCAGAAGACCGGGATGATGTCTTCCATGTCGACATCGGTGACCTCGACACCGGTGATCTCGACCTCGGGAATGGCCGGGAACGGGATGCCGTAGCGGTCTAGGACGCCCTTGAGGTTGAGCATCGCGCGACGCCAGTTCGCCTTCTTCTCCTCGTACTCGGGGATCGCGAAGCCAGCCTCCCGCGCCACCGACTCGCCGAGGCGCTGGTTGGTGATGAAGTCGTCCGGCAAATCCCAGAAGTCCGTCGGCGGCTCGAACAGGATGGCCGACAAGAACAGGTACCCGGCCCGGATCTGCTTGGTGATCAGGGCGTGGTCCTCGACATCGATCTTGGGGTAGTCGCGCTCCATGAGCGCCAGACAGATGCCCATGTGACGCCCCTCGTCGCGGCCGATCCGCCGGAACGCCTCCTGGAAGACAGGCTCGGTGCATCCCGCGGCCATCTCGTGGAAGATCGTTGCGGCCGCGATCTCACCCATGAGGAACGAGGAGAACAGCACGGCCAGGCTGTACTTCGGGACGGCCTCCTTGTAACCCGCCCAGTAGCGACCACCGTTATGGAACAACCAGAGGACGTTCTTTTGCAGCCGGTGCCCCAGCTCGGTCTTGGGAAGGTAGGTCGCCGGGTCGTCGTGCTCCAGCAAGGACGTGATGGCGAGTTTGCACATCTGCTCGTGGACGCCCTCGTCGCGGGTGATGGAGAAGAAGCACCGCCGCACCACGTCGTCCTCGTGATCCTCGTACGTCTTCACGAACGCCGTGGCCATCACGGGCGGCGCTGAGGCGTCGAACACGGCGCACAGCGTCCACCAGTACGCGATCGCCTCACGCTGCTCCCACGAGTACCGGTTCACGTCGAACCCGGCCCACGGCAACTGGGCGGGTTCCCACAATTCACGCAGTGAGGACTTCCAGATCTCCTCCATCTTGGGCGGGCCCTCCGGCCAGCTCAACGGGTAGATATTGGGCTGCTGGACCTCCGGCGGGAAGTCCTGCAAGTGCGCGATCTTCTCGTAGTGTTCGCTCACGGAGCATCTCCTGGTCGCCGTGCGCGCCGCGTCGGCGCGTCTGCGTGGTCGGCGCGGGGTGGCGCCCGGTCGGATCGGCGCGTCAGGCGCCGTCGGTACCAGAGTAGCGGTTCCTGCACCCCTTTACTGACTCTCCATTCGGTTTTTCGTCGACGGACGAGGATGAATCGTCGACCGGTATCCCCGCAGGCCGCGCCACCTGAGGTGACAGATCCCGCGACGCCGGAACATATCCCAGGGTCGCCGCGGTTGACAGGGAGGGGACGGCAACCCGACGATAAGAGCCGTCGCCGGCGACCGAACGCTCGGTCGCCGATCTGTCCTCTTCCCCCGCCGCCTCCCGTGAGGAAGTCGCCATGGTCAACGCCCTGAAACCCGCCGAGACCGTCGGCGTCATCGGCGTCGGGACGATGGGCGCGGGGATCGCCCAGGTGGCGGCCGCGGCCGGGCACCCGGTCGTCCTGACGGACGTCGCGCCGGGCCGCGCCGCGCACGCCGTCGAACAGCTCCGCGCCACATTCGAGAAGCTGGCCGCCAAGGGCCGCATGACCCCGGAGGCGGCCGGCGAGTCCGTGGGACGGTTGAGCGTCGGCGACGACCTGGCCTCGCTGGCGGGCGCGTCCCTCATCATCGAGGCGGCCCTGGAACGACTCGACATCAAGACCCAGCTGTTCGCGCAGCTGGAGCAGATCGTGTCGCCGGACTGCATCCTCGCGACGAACACCTCCACGATCTCCATCTCCGCGATCGCGGCTCCGCTTGAGCACGGCGGCCGCGTCGTCGGCATGCACTTCTTCAACCCCGCCCCCTTGATGCGCCTCGTCGAGGTGATCAACGGTCTGCGGACCGACCCCGACGCGATGGAGAGGGTCGCGCTCACCGCGACCGCATGGGGCAAGACCGCCATCAAGGTCGCGTCGACCCCGGGGTTCGTGGTCAATCGGGTGGCGCGCCCCTTCTACGGGGAGGCGCTTCGCGCGTACGAGGAACGGACGGCGTCTGCGGCCACGATCGACGCGGTGGTGCGCGAATCCGGGGGCTTCCGGATGGGCCCGCTCGAGCTCACGGACCTGATCGGCCAGGACATCAACTACGCGTCCGCCCGCAGCGTGTGGGAGGGGTTCGGGTTCGACCCCCGGTACTCCCCCTCACTGACCCAGGGGGAGCTCGTCGCCGCTGGTCTGCTCGGGCGCAAGACCGGCCGCGGGTTCTACACCTACGACGGGTCGGCCCACCCCGAACCGACATCGGCAGCTCCAACTCCTGCCCCGTCCCACATCGACGTGAGCGGCGAGTGGGGTCCCTGGGAACCGCTGTGGACTCGGATCGCCGAAGCTGGGGTCGATGTACGGCGGGGCGAGCCCGATGGCCCCCCCGCGGCACGTACGGCCGGCGCCAGCCTCGTACCCGTCAGCGGACCGACCGCCACCGAGATCGCCGCTGCCTGCGGCCGACCCACTGTCGTGCTGGACCTCGCCCTCGATGTCGCCACCGCCACGCGTCTCGCGGTGGCCCCCTCCGACGATTGCCCGACCGAGGCCCTCGCCGAGGTCGTCGGTGTCCTCCAGGCGAGCGGGGCGGCGGTCAGCGTGATCGATGACCTCCCCGGAATGCTCGTGGCCCGCACCGTGGCCATGCTCGTCAACGAGGCCGCGGACGTCGCCGCTCGCGGGGTGGCCAGCCCGGCGGACGTCGACGCCGCGATGCGACTCGGGGCGAACTACCCCAAGGGACCTCTGGAGTGGGGCGATACAGTGGGGGCGCGGTGGATTCAGAACCTCCTGACGAGCCTCGGAACCCACTACGGAGACGGTCGCTACCGCCCGTGCCCCCTCCTGCGTCGCACCGCCCTGACCGGCGGGAAGCTGAGCGCCTGACCTCGACCGAGCAGCCAGCTGGGACACCCAGCTCGTCGCAGCCGCACCCGCAGCCCCCTACGCCCGACGTCACCCGCCCACGAACGGAGACCCTCCTTGGATGCCTTCCTGGTAGCCGGTACCCGCACCCCCATCGGCCGGTACGGCGGGGCGCTCGCGCCCGTCCGCCCCGACGACCTCGCAGCGCACGCGATGCGCGCGCTCGCTGAGACCTTTCCCAGTGTCGACTGGGAGGCTGTCGACGATGTGCTCCTCGGCTGCGCCAACCAGGCCGGGGAGGACAACCGCGATGTCGCCCGCATGGCCGTCCTCCTCGCCGGGCTCCCCGTCGGGATCTCGGGGACGACCGTGAACCGCTTGTGCGGTTCGGGCGCGGACGCCGTCGGTCTGGCCGCCCGGACGATCCGGGCCGGCGACGCGGACCTCATCATCGCCGGCGGCGTCGAGTCGATGAGCCGGGCTCCGTTCGTGATGCCGAAGGCAACATCCGCGTACAGTCGTAGCAATGCCGTGTACGACACGACGATCGGCTGGCGCTTCGTGAACCCGGTCCTGAAGGAACGGTTCGGCGTCGACACCATGCCGGAGACCGCGGAGAACGTCGCGCGGGACTTCGGGGTCAGCCGCGAGGACCAGGACGCGTTCGCGCTGCGCAGCCAGACCCGGACTGCGGCCGCGATAGCGGCAGGTCGTCTCGGGCGGGAGATCACGCCGGTCCTCGTGCCGCAGCGCAAGGGCGACCCGGTGATCGTCGACACGGACGAGCACCCCCGCGCCACCACCCTGGAGTCGCTCGCGCGTCTGCGACCGCTCTTCAAAGATGGCACGGTCACGGCCGGCAACGCGTCGGGCGTGAACGACGGAGCGGCGGCGTTGCTGATCGCTTCGGACCGCGCGGTGGAGAAGTACGGCCTCACGCCCCTGGCGCGAATCACGTCCATGGCGACCGTCGGCGTTGCGCCGCGGATCATGGGCATCGGACCGGACCCGGCGATGAAGAAGCTCCTCGCGCGCAACGGGCTGGCCATCGGGGACATCGACGTGATCGAGCTCAACGAGGCATTCGCGTCGCAGTCGCTCGCTGTGCTTCGCGGGCTCGGGCTGCCCGACGACGCGGAGCACGTCAACCCCAACGGTGGGGCGATCGCTCTCGGTCACCCGCTCGGCATGACCGGTGCCCGGTTGGCGCTGACCGCCGCCATCGAGTTGGGCATTCGCGACGTCCGTCGCGCGGTGGCGACGATGTGCGTCGGCGTGGGTCAGGGCGTGGCCCTCCTGCTCGAGCGACCCTGAGAGACTAATCTCATACCGACTGGTTGACAGATCCGAAGACACAATGAAAAACTGACTGAACGTTCGGTACCCAAGGAGTTCCAGTGTACGGAAATTACGACACCGAAACCCCTGCCAATGCCGCGAATGGCTCGGCGGAGCAGGAGGCCTACTTCAACCAGCTGATCGCCGACGATCAGCGGATCGAGCCCCGGGACTGGATGCCCGAGGCTTACCGCAAGACCCTGGTCCGCCAGATCGCCCAGCATGCGCACTCCGAGATCATCGGCATGCAGCCGGAGGGCAACTGGATCAGCCGGGCGCCGAGTCTGCGCCGCAAGGCCATCCTCATCGCCAAGGTCCAGGACGAGGGCGGCCACGGGCTGTACCTCTACTCCGCGGCCGAGACGCTCGGGGTGGACCGCGACGACCTGCTCGACATGCTCCACACCGGCCGTCAGAAGTACTCGACCATCTTCAACTACCCGACCCTCACGTGGGCCGACGTGGGCGCGGTCGGATGGCTGGTCGACGGGGCCGCGATCATGAATCAGGTGCCGTTGTGCCGGTGCTCATACGGGCCGTACGCGCGAGCGATGGTGCGCGTCTGCAAGGAAGAGTCGTTCCACCAGCGGCAGGGCTTCGAGCTCCTCTACACCCTGGCCAAGGGGACCCCGGAGCAGAAAGAGATGGCGCAGGACGCGATCAACCGCTTCTGGTGGCCGGCCCTGATGATGTTCGGACCCTCCGACACCGACTCGCCGCATTCGGCGCAGTCGATGGCGTGGGGCATCAAGCGCTTCAGCAACGACGAACTGCGGCAGCGCTTCGTGGACATGTCCGTCCCCCAGGCCGAGGTACTCGGTCTGAGCCTGCCGGACGAGCACCTGCGCTGGAACGAGGAGCGCGGCCACTACGACTTCGGCGAGATCGACTGGGCCGAGTTCAAGCGGGTCGTGTCCGGTGACGGGCCGTGCAACGTGCAGCGCATGCGCAAGCGCCTGAAGGCCCATGAGGAGGGCGCCTGGGTCCGGGAGGCCGCCGAGGCCTATGCGGCGAAGCGGAGCCGACGCGAACTCTTGGAGGCGGCAGCATCATGACCGAAGGACAGACGAACTCGCCGGCGGGGTCGACCAACCGGGGCTCCTGGCCGCTCTGGGAGGTCTTTGTCCGCGCCAAGCGCGGCTTGTCCCACCACCACGTGGGCAGCCTGCACGCGCCGGACGCCCAACTGGCCTTGCACAACGCGCGCGACGCCTACACCCGCCGGTCCGAGGGCGTGTCCTTGTGGGTCGTGCCGTCGAGCGCGATCGTTGCGAACAGCCCCGACGAGAAGGACTCCTTCTTCGATCCGTCCATGGACAAGCCGTACCGACACCCGACGTTCTATGACGTGCCGGAAGGAGCGGAGCACCTGTGACCGTCATCAGCACCTCCACGAAGCTCGCGCCGCTGTCGCGGTACGCGCTGGGATTGGGCGACGACGCCCTCGTTCTGGCCCAGCGCCTCGGCGACTGGGTCGCGGACGCGCCCCAGATCGAAGAGGATCTGGCGATGGGCAACATCGCGCTGGATCTGCTCGGCCAGGCGCGGTCCTTGCTCACGTACGCGGGTGAGGTCGAAGGTGCCGGGCGCGACGAGGACGACCTCGCGTTCTTGCGCAACGACGCCGACTTCCTCAACGTCCACCTGGTGGAGGCGCCGAACGGCGACTTCGCCTTCTCGATGGCGCGCCAGCTCGTGTTCTCCGCCTATCAGTACGAGCTCTATTCCGCGCTGCTCGGGTCCAGCGACCAGATGTTGGCCGGCGTGGCCGGCAAGGCGGTCAAGGAGGTCAGCTACCACCGGGAGCACGCCACGTTGTGGGTGCTGCGACTCGGCGACGGCACGGAGCTGTCCCACCAGCGGATGCAGACCGGGTTGGACGATGTCTGGCCCTATGTCGACGAGCTCTTCGATGCCAGCGACGTCGTGGCGCAGCTGCCCTCCGTGGCGGTGGACCCCGCGAGCCTGCGTGCGCCGTGGCAGGCGTACATCGGACCGGTCCTCGCCGAGGCCGGCCTCACCGTGCCCGAGTTCACGTGGCGTTCCCGCGGAGGCCGCGACGGATACCACTCCGAGCATCTGGGGCACCTACTGGCCGAGATGCAGCACCTGCACCGCTCACACCCGGGAGCCACGTGGTGAGCAACTCATCGCTGACCTCGCCTCACCTCGACGCGCTGATCGTCGCGGCCAAGGCCGTCCCCGACCCAGAGATCCCCGTGCTGTCACTGGGAGATCTGGGGGTGATCCGCGATGTGCGCATCGCTGACGACGGCAGCGTCGACGTCGACATGACGCCGACCTATTCTGGGTGCCCGGCCACGGCGGTGATGGCGCAGGACGTCACGACTGCCCTCCGGGCCTGCGGCGCATCAGAGGTGCGGGTGCGCACCGTTCTCTCCCCCGCGTGGACGAGTGACTGGATCAGCGAGGAGGGGCGGGAGAAGCTGCGCGGTTACGGCATCGCGCCTCCCGGCCGGGCGACACTGCCCCTCGCCACGTCGGTCCGATGCCCTCGCTGCGACTCGAGCGACACCATAGAGGTGAGCCGCTTCGGCTCCACCCCCTGCAAGTCCTTGTGGACGTGCCGCTCCTGTAGCGAACCCTTCGATTTCTTCAAGGCGATCTGATGGTTGACACGGCGACTCCCGGGCAGGCCGACCTGCCCACCACTTCTCCTGTCGGACGCCGCCACCTGACGTTCCACACGTTGCGCGTGGCGGCGGTCGACCGGCTGACCGAGGACGCCGTCGCGGTGACCTTCGATGTGCCGGCGGAACTGCGCGAGCAGTTCCAGTTCAAGCCGGGCCAGCACGTGTCGGTGCGCTCCAAGGTCCTCGGCGATCGTGTCCGTCGCAACTACTCGATCTGCGCGCCCGCCGGCTCCGGCAGGCTCCGGATCGGCGTGAAGAGAATCCCGAACGGCGTGTTCTCCGGATTCGCCACAGAGAAGCTCCTCGCCGGCGACGTCCTGGACGTGCTGACCCCCTCCGGCAGCTTCACCATCGACCCTGACGCCACCCGTGCGCACCACTACGGCGCGATCGCGGCGGGCTCTGGGATCACGCCCGTCCTGTCGATCCTGTCCACGGCCCTGGAGCAGGAGCCGCACAGCAGGGCGACGCTGATCTACGTCAACCGCACCACCTCGAACATCATGTTCTTGGAGGAGCTGGAAGACCTGAAGAACGCATACCCGTCGAGGTTCCAGCTCATCCACGTTCTCGACTACGAAACTGTCGACGTCGACATCCTGTCGGGACGGTTGGACGCCGACCGGCTCAACCGCATCCTGCACCACCTGATCCAGGCCGATGAGATCGACGACTGGTTCCTGTGCGGCCCGCTGCCGATGACGGATGCCGCGCGCCAGGTGCTGATGGACGCAGGCGCGGACCCCGAGCACATCCACCGTGAGTTGTTCCACGTCGGGGGTCCGGCCGTCGCGTCAGCCGCCCCGCCACCGGACGAGGCGGCCACCAAGATCGGCTCATCGGTGACCGTCATGCTCGACGGTCGCTCGCAGAGCTTCATCCTCGCGCCGAACGGACCCGCGATCCTCGACGCGCTCATAGAATTCCGCCCCGACGCCCCGTACGCCTGCAAGAACGGCGTCTGTGGCACCTGCCGGGCCAAGGTCATGTCCGGCGACGTCTCGATGGACAGCAACTTCGCGCTGGAACCCTATGAGATGGCGGCCGGCTTCGTGCTGACCTGCCAAGCCCATCCGGTCAGTGACCACGTGACCGTCGACTTCGACCAGTAGGAGACGGTGAGAGATGGCCCTGATACACACTGAACGGCGCGGTGCTGCCCTCCTGCTCGGCCTGAACCGGCCGGAGAAGCACAACGCCTTGGACGAGGCGATGGTCGAGCAGATCGATCGGGTGCTCGCGGAGGCGTCGCGGGAACCCTGCGTCATCGTCCTGCATTCCACGACCCCAGGGCTCTTTGCTGCGGGCGCGGACATCGCCCAGCTCCGAGATCGCGACGCGGACGCCGCGCTGAGGGCGATCAACGCCGGCCTGTTCGAGAGGCTGGAAGCTCACCGCTGGCCGACCATCGCTCTCATCGACGGACCCGCCATCGGCGGCGGCTCCGAGCTGGCGCTCGCCTGCGACCTTCGCTTGGCGACACCGCGGGCTCGGTTCGCGCAGCCGGAGCTCGCGCTGGGCATCCTCGCCGGCGCGGGCGGCAACTGGAGACTCGCTCAGGTCGTCGGCCTCTCCGTCGCTCGCCGGATGCTGTTCACCGGTGAGGCGCTCGACGCGTCGGCCGCCGCAGAGGCGGGGCTCGTCGACGCGATCCACGATCCCGAGGATCTGCTCGCGGCTGGCTTGGCGCTGGCCGAGCAGATCGGCCAGCGGTCTTGGCGCGCTCTGGAATTGACCAAGCTCGCGCTGCGGCTGCACCGCCCGGCGACCACCACCTTCGACATCGCGGCCCAGGCCCTGCTCTTCGACACCGACGACAAGCGCGAGCGGATGACCCGTTTCCTCGATCGCCACGCGGCGCGCAAAGCCTCGCCTCCCGCTGCCCCAGCCGCTGCTGCGAGCGGCGGGCCCGACCCGGTCGGGCCGCTGAGCGTGCGTCAGCTCACCATCGAGGACGGCCTGGCCCTCGCGATGTCCCCGGCCCCGGGGGCTTGGCACGTCCACGACGGCTCAGAGATGCCGGACGAGGGCTACCGCGCCGTCGTCGACGGCGAGGGACGTCTGATCGGGCACTGCTGCTTCGGCGAGGCGGCGCGGGCCACGGGAGCTCCGAGCCATCCCACGGTGCTGGACGTGTCCATCGGCATCCGCCCGACATACGCCGGGCGCGGCTGGGGAGCGTCCCTGGGCCGGGCGGCTATTGCCCACGCGCGCAAGGTGGCTGCCGATCGCCGACTGCGGACGACGGTCCCGGAGTGGAACTCAGCAGCTATCCACGTCGCTGAGCTGTCCGGTTTCACCCGAATCGGCACGGCCACCTATGGCGGTCAGCCCTACCACGTGCTGGAGCAGGCGGGCTCTCCTCCACCGGGAGAGCCGACCGACGATTGAATTGCTGGGGCGACGCCCCACCGTCCACATCCTGATGACCTTGAACCCGTGTCGGCGAGCCGTCGGCCGGCACCCTTCACACCCGAGGTGATGCATGTCCGAGCCCACCACTACGCAACCCGACTTCTTCTCACGACACCGCGAGCTGCTTGAGCGATCCGTCACCGCCATCCAGGAACGCACCAATTTCTCGGCGTTCTCGGAGAACCCCCGCGACCCTGGCTACGGGGAGAACGCGATCAACGACGGCGCGACCGCGTTCCAGGCGCTGCTCGGCAAGAAGTTCGATCTGGGCCAGCCCGAGGCGGGCACGGTTCCCGCGACCGAGAAGTCACCGTATGGGATCCCCCTCGACCTGACCTACTCCTACCTCGGCCCCGACGAACTCGTGGCGGCCGCGAAGGAGGCGGGCCGCTCCTGGCGCCGGGCGAGCGCGGACGAGCGCGCCGGTGTGTGCCTGGAGATCCTGGTCCGCCTCAACCAGGCGAGCTTCGAGATCGCCAATGCCGTCCAGTTCACGACCGGACAGGCTTTCGCGATGGCCTTTCAGGCGGGAGCCACCCACGCCCAGGACCGAGGCCTAGAAGCGGTGGCCTACGCCTGGAAGGAACAGCACTTCCACCCGGGGTCCGCCATCTGGAGCAAGCCGCAGCCCAAGGGCGGACCGCTGACGATGGAGAAGACATTCACGACGCTCGGGCGCGGCGTTGCGCTCGTCGTCTCGTGCGTGACCTTCCCGACCTGGAACACGTACCCGGGTCTGTTCGCGAGCCTCGCGACCGGCAACCCGGTCATCCTCAAGCCGCACCCGCGCTCGATCCTCCCGGTGGCCATCACCGTGCGGATCGCCCGCGAAGTCCTCGCGGAGGCCGGTTTCGACCCGAACACCGTGCTTCTCGCGCCCGACATGCCGGGAGAGCCCATCGCCGGCAAGCTCGCCACCAATCCGGACGTGCGGATCATCGACTACACCGGTTCCACGGAGTTTGGCGAATGGATCGAGGCGAACGCGCGGCAGGCGACCGTGTACGCGGAGAAGGCCGGCCTCAACACGGTAATCCTCGACTCGACGGACAACTACAAGGGCCTGCTGTCCAACCTGGCGTTCTCCCTGTCGCTCTACAGCGGCCAGATGTGCACCACGCCGCAGAACCTGCTCATCGCGTCCGCTGGGATCGAGACCGACCAGGGCCACCGGAGCGTGGAGGAGTTCGGCGCGGATCTGACGGCCGCGCTCAACGGGCTGCTCGGGGACGTCAAGCGGGCGACGGGCATCCTGGGCGCTATCTCCAACGAGGCGGTCACGGAGCGCATCGACGACGCCGCAGGCCAGGGTCCGGTGGTGCGCGCCTCCGAGGCGGTCGGGCACCCCCAGCACCCGGACGCGACCGTTCGCTCTCCCTTGCTCGTCGCGTTGAAGGCGAGCGACGAGGGCACGTACACCAAGGAGTGGTTCGGCCCGATTTCGTTCATCATCGAGACCGACAGCACTCCTGCGAGCCTGGACATCCTGCGTGAGACGGTGCGGCAGCACGGGGCCCTGACGGCGGCCGTGCACTCCAGGGACGAGTCGGTCCTGGAGGCGGCGCGTGAGGCGGCGCTCGATGCCGGCGTGCACCTTTCGGAGAACCTGACCGGCGGCGTCTTCGTCAACCAGTCGGCCGCGTTCAGCGATTTCCACGGGAGCCCGGCGAACCCGGCCGCGACCGCCACCTTGTCCGACCCTGCTTTTGTCGCCGGACGTTTCTCAACCTTGCAGAGCCGCCGCCACGTTCCTGCACCTGCGCAAGCCTGACGGGGCGGGTGATGGCTGTCGGCCCCGGCGGTGTGCGCTACCGCGGGGGCCGACTCAGCACCGTGTCAAGCAGGTGCAGCGGGCCATCCTTCGAGGTGTGACCTTCGGGGAGGGCAGGTCAGCGACGAAGGCCTTCGAAAGCGACGGCCCGGATCACTTCTGCGAGATCTTCGGGTCGGTCGCTGCGGCGTGGCCGGTACCACTCCACCACCGAGTTGATCATCCCGAAGAGCAGTCGAGCGGCGACGGCGGGCTCGATGTCGACGCGCAGGTCGCCCTCGTCCCTGGCCTGAGTGACCAGCCCCGTGACGAGAGAGTCGAACCGCCGCCGGCGGGCCAGAGCGCGCCGTTCCACCGGCGTGTTGCCCCGCACGCGGAGCAGCAAGGTCACCAACGGAAGCTCGTCGGCCAGGAGGAGCACGCTGCGCCGCACCAACTCCTCGAGGCGCTGGAAGGCCGTGCCGTGCACGTCGGACACCTCGTCGAGCACGGTGAACAGGCCGTCGAGCGCGCGTTCCGTAGCCAGGCGCAGCAGTTCTTCCTTGCTGGACACGTGGTGGTAGATCGCGGATTTGGTGATGCCCAGCTCGTGAGACAGATCCTCCATGCTCGTGCCGTCGTACCCGCGATCGTTGAAGACCCTGACCGCGCCGCGGAGCACGGATTCGAGGTCATGTCCGGGGCGCCCACGCCGCGTCTTGGTCACAGGTGACCTCGCCCCGGGGGCGAGATGAACTGTCATAATGTCTGACCCTGCCATTCTGGTCGACGTCTCAGAGGAACTGCAGCTGAGCAGCTAGGTGCGAGTATACGAACGACCAGGCGGAGTCCCCGGGATCGACGACGTCCGATCGGTCGAGGTCGGCCTCGCAGACGGTGCCGTCGCACCCCGCGGTCGTTGGTTTCAGCGACCCGTGAACGTCGGGCGCGCTTTTGCCAGGAACGCCTCGACGGCCCCCCGGTGATCCGCGGTCGAGCCCACCGTCATCTGATCTTCGCCCTCGGCCGCCAGCGCGGCCTCGAGGTCGAGGTTCCAAGCGCCCTGGAGGGCCTTCTTGACCGTCGCGTACGCGGCCGTCGGCCCCGCGGCGAGCCTGGCCGCCATCTTCTGCGCCTCGGCCGCCAAGGTGTCGGCCGGCACGACGCGCCCGACCAGGCCCCACTCGTACGCTTGCGCGGCGTCGAACGTGGGAGCCAGCAGCAGCAACTCGCTGGCCCGGGCCATCCCGACGGCGCGCGCCAGCGTCGCTGACAGGCCGGAGTCGGCGGTGAGTCCGATCCCCGTGAACGCGGTGCCGAACTTCGCCGTGTCCGCCGCGATCCTCAGGTCGCAGGCCAGCGCGAAACCCAGTCCCGCGCCCACACACGTACCGTTGATCGCGGCGATCACGGGCTTGGGCATCGTGGACAGTGCCATGACGATGGGGTTGTAGCGCTTCTCCACGGTGGACAATGCGAGCTCCGGGCCACCGTCCGCCAGCGCCTGCGCATGCTCGGCGAGGTCTTGCCCGACGCAGAACGCCTTGCCGGCGCCCGTGAGGATGACAGCGCGAACGGTGTCGTCCTGCCCCGCTGCCGCCAGCGCCTCGCGGAGCGCGACCTTCACGTCGTCGTTCAGTGCGTTGCCCTTCTCCGGCGCGTTGAGGGTGACGGTGACAACCGCCCCGTCCTGCGCGACGAGCAGCTGCTCCATGCGGATCTCCTCACGGCACCCAAACGACCGGTCACTGAACGTTCATGTGGTTATTCATTCTAGGACCGCACGGCGTCAGGTCAACCGCATGAACACGCGTCCAACTCAAGTGCCCGTGCAGCCGCCTGCCCGGCCAGCACGAGCTCACGATCTCCGAGGCACACCTCGGATCGGTCTACCGGCGCAACGACGACGTGGTCGGCAGGTTGGAGCTGGTCCTGGAGAAGTTCGACCAGTTGGGCGAGCTGGGACGTGATGCACACGGCCCCCCGGCGTCTTGCCGGGGGGCCGTGTCTGCTGGTGGGCGATACAGGACTTGAACCTGTGACCTCTTCCGTGTCAAGGAAGCGCGCTAGCCACCTGCGCCAATCGCCCAAGACGAGATGGAGGTGGAGACGGGATTTGAACCCGTGTACACGGCTTTGCAGGCCGTTGCCTCGCCTCTCGGCCACTCCACCGTGAGTGCTCCGTGACCCTCCTCGGAGACCCCGGACGGCCCCCAGAGCGGACGACGGGATTCGAACCCGCGACCCTCACCTTGGCAAGGTGATGCTCTACCAACTGAGCCACGTCCGCATGTCGCACGAATTAGGAACCGAGAGCCGGTCGCTGCGTGCCCCCCGACCCTAACGGATCACCCGGCTCGTCGTCCAACTCGCCGAGCGCACGTGGCCGAACCCGGCCCCGCGGACGTGACATGCGGGTCGACTGTCAAAATGGGTCGCGGCGACAGCTCCCGTCGGCCGGTGCGGCCCGAGCGCGTCATGATCCACGAAGGGCGATCTAGACATGGACATCTGGCCCGGAAGGCCCTATCCGCTCGGCGCCACGTACGACGGCTCGGGGGTCAACTTCGCGCTGTTCTCCGGGGTGGCCGACCGCGTGGAGCTATGCCTCATCGACGAGGACGGCGCCGAGGAACGACTGAACGTCACCGAGGTCGACGGCTACGTGTGGCATGGGTACGTGCCCAATCTCCAGCCGGGCCAGCGCTACGGATACCGGGTCCACGGTCCGTACGACGTGGCCAACGGCCACCGCTGCAACCCCGCCAAGCTGCTGCTCGACCCGTATGCCAAGGCCATCCACGGCCAGATCAGCGGTGATGAGTCCCTGTTCTCGTATCGCTTCGACTCCCCGGAGGAGTTCAACGACGCGGATTCGCTCGGGCACACGATGGTCTCAGTGGTCATCAACCCGTTCTTCGACTGGGGTCACGACCGCCCACCGCGGCACGAATACCACGAGAGCATCTTCTACGAGGCCCACGTCAAGGGCCTCTCGATGACGCACCCGGACGTGCCCGAGGCGGTGCGGGGCACGTACGCGGCGATCGCGCACCCGACGATCATCAAGCACCTGAAAGACCTCGGGGTCACGGCCATCGAGCTGCTCCCGGTGCACCAGTTCGTGCAGGACAGCCACCTGCAGGCGAAGGGGCTGCGCAACTACTGGGGCTACAACACGATCGGGTTCCTGGCGCCGCACAACGAGTACGCGGCCACCGGAACACTCGGCCAGCAGGTGACCGAGTTCAAGACCATGGTCAAGGCCCTGCACGATGCGGACATCGAGGTCATCTTGGATGTGGTCTACAACCACACCGCGGAGGGCAGCGAGTTGGGCCCGACGCTCTGCTTCCGGGGCATCGACAACGCGTCCTACTACCGGCTGGTCGATGACGCCAAAGAGCACTACTACGACACGACGGGCACGGGCAACAGCCTGCTGATGCGTCACCCGCACGTCTTGCAGCTGATCATGGACTCACTGCGCTACTGGGCGACCGAGATGCACGTGGACGGCTTCCGGTTCGACCTCGCCGCCACCCTCGCCCGCCAGTTCCACGAGGTGGACAAGCTGAGCGCTTTCTTCGATCTCATCCAGCAGGACCCCGTCATCAGCCAGGTCAAGCTCATCGCCGAGCCGTGGGACCTCGGCGACGGCGGCTACCAGGTCGGCAACTTCCCCCCGCTGTGGACGGAGTGGAACGGTAAGTACCGCGACACGGTGCGCGACTACTGGCGCGGCGAGGCCGCCGCATTGTCCGAGTTCGCCTCCCGTCTCACCGGCTCCTCTGATCTGTACGAGCACTCGGGCCGACGCCCGATCGCGTCGATCAACTTTGTCGTCGCCCACGACGGGTTCACGCTGCGCGACCTCGTGACGTACGACGACAAGCACAACGAGGCAAACAGGGAGGGTGGCGAGGATGGCGAGTCTCACAACCGGTCCTGGAACTGCGGTGTCGAGGGCGAGACGGACGACATCGAGATCAGGGCGTTGCGGCGCCGCCAGATCCGTAACATGCTCACGACGCTGATGCTGAGCCAGGGCGTGCCGCTGCTCGCCCACGGCGACGAGTTGGGTCGCACCCAGGGCGGCAACAACAACGTCTACTGCCAGGACAACGAGATCTCCTGGATCGACTGGGACCTGAGCCGCGAGCAAGAGCTCCGACTGATGTTCACCGCCGCGTTGATCGATCTCCGCAAGAAGCATCCCGTGTTCCGGCGGCGCCGGTTCTTCCAGGGGAGCGCGGACCACGGCGGCGAGTCGGATCTGCGCGACATCGTGTGGCTCGCCGTCAACGGGGAGGAGATGCGCGAGGAGGACTGGCAGACCGGCTACGCCCGGACCCTGACGGTGTTTCTGAACGGCGACGGCATCCTCGCGCCGGACGAGCTCGGTCGCAGGGTCGTCGACGACGACTTCATCCTCATGTTCAACGCCCACAACGACGAGGTCGAGTTCACCATCCCAGAGCCTCGGGAGTGGACGACCCGCAGGTGGCGGGTCGCCGTCAACACGGCCCTGCCGACCGGCCTTCCGGACAGCGACTCCGACCTGCTCGCGCCCGGAGAGGCCGTGGCGGTGGCGGGGCGCTCCGTGCTCGTCCTGCAGGGGACGCAGGCCCCACCGGAGGTCGACGACGTCTACGCTCGAGCCGAAGCCGACGCCCGCTCATCCGCTCTCCCCGGGGCCTCGGTCACGCGAGTGTCACAGCATGGTGCCCGCGAAGACGGTGCCCACGAGGACGGCGCCGCCGAGGCATAGGCTTCTGGCGAATAAGCGCGCCACGAGGGGCCGGACGGGGCCGACGCCGCGCCTGATCACCTGACCTCACGGCGACGTCAGGTCGCGGCCAGGCGGGCCTGCTGCTCGGCCACGTCGTAATCGGGCGGCGGCCACTGCGGGTTCATGGCCCGCAGCTCGCCCAGCAGAATGTGCTGCACCGCCAGCCGCGCATACCACTTCTCGTTGGCCGGCACCACGTACCACGGGGCGTCGTCGGTGCTGGTCCGCTCCAGGGCGGCCTGGTAGGCCACCTGGTAGTCGTCCCACTGCGCGCGCTCGTCGATGTCGCCGGGATTGAACTTCCAGTGCTTGTCTGGCCGGGCGAGCCGCTCGGCCAGCCGCGCTCTCTGCTCGTCACGCCCGATGTGCAACATCACCTTGACGATCGAGGTCCCCTGGTGGGCCGTGGTCCGCTCGAAGGTGTTGATCTGTCCGTAGCGGCGGGTCCAGGTGGACTTCGCCACGAGATGGTGGACACGCACCACGAGGACGTCCTCGTACTGCGAGCGATCGAACACCCCGACCTGCCCGGGCGCCGGAAGGGCGCGGCGGATCCGCCACAGGAACGGGTGCCGGCGCTCTTCGGGAGTGGGAACCTTGAATGCGGTGATCTTCACGCCCTGGGGATCCATGAGCCCGATGACGTGCCGCATGATGCCGCCCTTGCCGGACGTGTCCATGCCCTGCACGAGGAGTAGCACGCTGCGTCCGCCCTCGCTCCTGCCCTTGGCCTCGGCGTACAGGCGTTCCTGCAGCTCGGCGACCTCGTCGGCGGTCTGGACCATCACCTTCTCGGCGTCGTTCTTGCCTCCCTCGAAGCCGGGCGTGGAGCCGGGATCGACGTCGGCCAGCTGGAACCCCGGCCGTACGCGCAACGCGGTGCGGATCGCGTCGCTCAGCCCGTCATGGCCCGGGGCGCGCCGCGCCCGGGCGGACGGTTCGTCGCCCGCGGGTTCCGGCGGAGTCGGCACCGAGGTGAGCACGACACGACCCTCCTGGGCCTGTGCCTCGGTCTGGTCGGAGTGCTCGCTCTTCGCGTCCTGAGTCTCGCCGTCCTGGTTCTTCTCGTGATTCTTCCCGCGATCCTTGCCGTAGTTCTTGCCGCCGTTTTTCCCGTGGTTCTTGCCGTCCTTGGTCTGTGCGTCCTTGTTCTTCCCGTCCTTCTTTTTCGCCATGGGGCATCCTTGCATTCCGCGATCGACGGCACGACCCGGGCGGATGGTCCGCCCTCGTCCGCCGGTTGGGCCGCGTTCTCTCACGGACATCGCACCGCTCGACCCCGCGCGATGTTCGTCCCGTCATCGTGTCGGGTCCGCCCATCCCGTCGCAGAAATCATCCCATCGAGTGGCCGAGACTGCTCGGAAAACCCTCCGCGCACAGAAACCCACGGACGACCCGGCCCCACCGTTCGGGCTCGGTGTTCCATTCTTGCGTATGTCGAGCGGTCTTCCACGGTTCGAACCGGACGAGGTCCGGGCGGGCCGTCGCGAGCGCGATCGACGGGCCGACCGGCACGAACTCGTCATGGATGGAATGGATCAGCAGCGTCGGGTGCCTCAGGTCGGCGGAGCGCAGCACCCAGTCCGCTTCCACGAGATCGAGCGGAGCTCCGACGCCCACCAGAGTGCGGGCGCCGCGCGAACGCAGCACGTGCGGCGCCAGGTGCCCGATGGCGGCGGGAACCTTGCCGAGCGCCACGTGATGACGAATCACATCGGCCCAGTCGACGACCGGGGCGTCCAACACGACGTGCCGCACCGCGTCGGCATACCGTGAACGCGCCGCGGCCTGCAACACCATGGCCCCGCCCATGGACCAGCCGACCAGATCAAGCGATTTGGCACCGGCCGCCAGCGCGTGGCCCATCGCGGCGTCCACGTCGCGCCACTCGGACAGGCCGAAGCCGTAGCGCCGGTCCGGGCTCGCTGGCGCACCGACGTCATTGCGGTAGGAGATGACGAGGCTCGTGATCCCCAGGGCGTACGCGATCGGCACGGCCCGCAGGCACTCTTGGCGCTGTGCCCCGCGTCCATGCACCAGAACAGCCCACCGGTTCCGACCCGCGAGACGGCCCGCAGGGTCACCCCGCACCAGCCATGCGGGGACCTCGCCGAGTTCGCTCGCGTAGGTGACGTCTTCGTACGGTAGGCCGAGCGACACGTCAGGCGGTCTGCCGTAGTGATAGATGTTCCAGCGGGCTCGGCCGAGGCGCAGTTCCCCCGCGTCGACGAGAATCAGCCGACGTCGTACCCTGCCCGCAGCCCGGTCGACCGCAAGGACGTCGCCGACGCGCGCATGACCGTTTCCCCCGTCGAGCCACAGCCCGTAGAGCCCTGGCGCGACGGTCTCATCGGTCAGGGACAGCTCGACGGCGTCGGGTTCGACGGCGACCACGTCGACGTCGTCGAGGCGTTCGGCAAGGCTCGTGAACCGGCGCAACACGTACGAGGCCACACCGAGGCTCCCGGCCGCCAGCCCCGCCGCTGCGGCGGTCGCCGGTGCCGCCGACCACGCAACGCGTCCTACCCGTCCCGTCGTCACCGCGCCATCGTCCCAGGCACGCCACAATGGCCGCCATGGACCTCCCGATCCCCCTGCCGATCGTCCCGATGCTCGCGAAGGCGGTCACCTCGGTGCCGTCGCCGGACAGCGTTCCGGGCGGGATGGCGTACGAGCCGAAGTGGGACGGCTTTCGCTGCTTGGTGTTGCGTGACGGGGACGAGATCGAGCTCGCGAGCCGGGGCACGAAGCCCCTCACCCGCTATTTCCCGGAGGTGGTCGAGACGGTCCGCACGATGCTGCCGGCCCGCTGCGCCGTCGACGGCGAGTTGGTGGTCCGCGCCGGGCACCCCGGCGACCAGCGTCTGAGCTGGGAGGCGATCAGCGCTCGCATCCACCCGGCGGCGTCGCGGATCGAGCGACTCGCGCGCGAGACGCCGGCCGAGTTCGTCGCCTTCGACCTGCTGGCCGACGGCGACGATTCCCTGCTGGACGTCGCCTTCCAGGAGCGGCGCCGACGGTTGGAGGCGCTCGCCGCCGGCTGGCCGATGGCCGGGGGGCTCCATCTCACGCGGCTCACGCGCGACCCGGAGGTGGCGACGGCATGGTTCGAGCGCTTCGAAGGGGCGGGTTTGGACGGGGTGGTCGCCAAGCCGTTGGGGGCCCCGTACCAACCCGGCAAGCGCGTGATGCTCAAGGTGAAGCACAAACGCACCGCGGAGGCCGTCGTGGTGGGCTACCGGGTGCACAGCTCGGGGGCGGGCGTGGGATCGCTCCTGCTCGGTCTGTACGACCGGGACGGGGTGCTGCGCAACGTCGGCGGCATCGGGGCCTTCTCGGCGTCCCGTCGCCGTGAACTCGTCGACGACCTCGACTCACTGGTGGTGCGCGACGTGGGCGGCCAGGTCGCGTACGCCGCGACCGACCGTTCCCGGTTCAGCTCGTCGACGGACGTCAGGTTCGTCCCGCTGCACCCCGAACGTGTGGTCGAGGTGGCGTTCGACCAGCTGGAGGGCGTCAGGTTCCGGCACGCCGTCACGTTCCTGCGCTGGCGTGCCGATCGCGATCCTCGCTCGTGCACCCTGGATCAGATCGAGCGCGCCCCCGCGTACGACCTGTCCGAGGTGCTGGCCGAACACTGACTCCCGACCCCGCCGACCTGACGCCCCGTCGGCGTCCTGTCGCGAGAAGGCGCCATCCGTCTCGTTCCACCACCGTCTTGTTCCACGCACAGGACCGCATGGCTCTGCGCCGGATCAATGCTCCGCCTCGAACCAGCTCCGGCCCACGCCGACGTTGACCTCCAGGGGCACATCCAAGGCCACGGCCGCACCCATCTCTTCGCGCACCAGCGCCTCCAGCGCCTCCCGCTCCCCCGGCGCCACCTCCAGCACCAACTCGTCGTGCACCTGGAGCAGTGCCCGCGAGGCCAGGCGCTGCTCGCGCAGCGCCGCGTCGACCCGAAGCATCGCCACCTTCATCACGTCCGCGGCCGAGCCCTGAATGGGCGCGTTCAGCGCCATTCGCTCGGCCATGTCGCGTCGTTGCCGGTTGCTCGACGTGAGATCCGGCAGATAGCGACGACGGCCCAGCATCGTCTCCGTGTACCCCTGGCGTCGAGCCACGTCCACCACCTGCCGCAGGTAGTCACGCACCCCCCCGAAACGAGCGAAATACGCCTCCATCAGCTCGTTCGCCTCCGGGGTGGAAATGGCCAGCTGCCGGGACAGGCCGAACGCCGACAGCCCGTACGCCAACCCGTAGGACATCGCCTTCACCTTGCCCCGCATCGCCGACGTGACGTCCTCCGGCGCGACGTCGAACACCCGCGCGCCCACGAACCGGTGCAGGTCCTCCCCCTCGCGGTAGGCGTTGATCAGACCCTCATCACCCGACAGGTGCGCCATGATCCGCATCTCGATCTGGCTGTAGTCGGCCGACATCAACGATTCGAAAGGCCGGCCCTCCGGCGCCCCGACCACGAAGGCACCGCGGATCCGACGGCCTTCTTCGGTGCGGATCGGGATGTTCTGCAGGTTCGGGTCCGTCGACGACAGGCGCCCGGTCGCGGCGATGTTCTGCACGTACGTGGTGTGGATCCGCCCGTCGTCGGCGATCGACTTCAGCAGACCCTCGACCGTGACGCGCAGCCGGGCCGCGTCCCGGTGCCGCAGCAACGCCTCGAGGAACGGGTGTTCCGTTTTTTCGTAGAGGTCCGCCAGAGCCTCCGCGTCCGTCGTCCACCCGGTCTTGGTGCGCTTCGTCTTCGGCATCCCCAGGGTGTCGAAGAGGACCACCTGCAGTTGTTTCGGCGAACCGAGGTTGACGGTCTGGCCGTCGATCGCCGCGTACGCATCGTCCTGGGCCTGCACGAGCTTGCTGTGGAAATCCCCCTCCAGCTCCAGCAACGCATCCCGGTCCACGGCGATCCCCCGGCGCTCCATCGTGGCCAGCACCCTGACGAGGGGCACCTCGACGTCCGCCAGCAGCGCTGTTCCCCCCGACGCGGCCAGCTCCACGTCGAGTGCCTGCGACAGCTCGAGGACCCCCGCCGCCCGCGCCATCGACGAACGCGCCTCCGCGTCCTCGTCGGCCTCGAAGTCCAAGACTCCCTGCCCGCCACCGCTGTCGTGGCGCAGCTCCAGGCGCAGGTATCGCAGGACGAGATCGGACAGGTCGTAGGAGCGCTGGTCGGGCCGGACCAGGTAGGCGGCCAGCGCCGTGTCGCTCGCCAGGGCCGCCAGATCGTAGCCACGGGCGGTGAGCGCCTGGAACGGCCCCTTCGCGTCGTGCAGCGCCTTGGGCCGATCGTGGTCGGCCAGCCACGCGGCGATGGCCTCATCGTCGTCGGGCGTCACACCCATCAAATCCACGTACGCTGCCGCGCCGTCGACGGCCAGCGCAATCGACTTCGCGTCGCCGGTCCCGCGCGCCCATGCCCCCACGACGTCCACGCCCACGCGCGTCCCCACCGCCACGTGCTCGGCCAGCCACGTTCCCACCAGCCCTGGCGCGAGCACCTGCCCGGGGACCTGCACGGACTGCCCCGCCTCAGGTTGCACCGTGCCCAGCGTCGAAAAGAGTCGGTCACGGAGCACGGTGAACTCCAGCGCGTCGAACACCCGGTGCACCGCATCTCGGTCCCAGTCCGCCCGCGTCAGTTCGTCCACGTCGAGCGGCAGGACGACGTCGCGGACCAGCTGATTGAGTCGGCGATTGCGCAACACCTGGTCCAGGTGGTCGCGTAAGCTCTGCCCCGCCTTCCCCTTGACCTCATCGACTCGGGCGACGATACCCGTGAGGTCACCGTAGGTACCCAGCCACTTGGCCGCCGTTTTCGGGCCCACTCCGGGCACGCCCGGGAGGTTGTCGGCGGACTCCCCCACGAGGGCCGCCAAGTCGGGATAACGCTCCGGGCTCACCCCGTATCGCGACTCCACCGCGGCGGGAGTCATCCGCGCGAGCTCCGAGACCCCCTTGAGGGGGTAGAGCACCGTCGTCGTCACGTCCACCAGTTGCATGGCGTCGCGATCGCCGGACACGATGAGGACCTCGTCGAGACCCAGCGCCGCCGCCTGCGTCGCGAGCGTCGCGATGACGTCGTCGGCCTCGAACCCGGCCACGGAAAGGTGGCGGATCCCGAGCGCGTCGAGCACCTCCTTGATCAACGCGACCTGCCCGCGGAACTCCTCCGGGGTGGCCGACCGCCCCGCCTTGTAGTCCGCGTACTCCGCCAACCGGAACGTCTGCCGCGACTCGTCGAACGCGACCCCGAGATGGGTTGGGTCCTCGTCGCGCAACAGGTTGATCAGCATCGATATGAACCCGAACACCGCGTTCGTGGTCTGTCCGGTCGCCGTCGAGAAGTTGGCGGCCGGCAGCGCGAAGAACGCTCGGTAGGCCAGCGAGTGCCCGTCGAGAAGGAGAAGTCGGCTCACAGGTGGCAGCCTAGGCCCCACCACCGTCAACGCTCGCCCGTCGCTGACTCGCGCGGGCCCACCGGCGAGGAGCCGGATGCGCGAGGCGACGACGCACGAGACGAGGAGAAAAACGTGAACGAGCAGGACTCGACGGCCGTCCCCGACCTGGCGGCCCTCGCAGCCTCACACGGGGTCCCTGAGCTGCCGGGCGCGGTGCTGCCCCGCCCGCAGACGCTGAACGGCCGGATGGGCATCGAGGTTGCGGAGGCCACCGCGGAGCGTGTCGTCGCGACGATGCCGGTCGAGCCCAACCGCCAGCCGTACGGCCTGCTCCATGGCGGTGCCAGCGCGGTGCTCGCCGAAACCGTCGGCTCGATCGCCGCGGCGATGCACGCGAACACCCTCGGCCTCGCCGCGGTCGGCATCGAACTCAACTGCACCCACCACCGCTCCGCGCGACGTGGCACCGTCACCGGCTCGGCGACGCCGCTGCACCGCGGCGGAAGCGTCGCGACCTACGCGATCGAGATCCTCGACGACGCTGGACGTCTCGTGTGCACGTCGCGGCTCACCTGCATGCTCATCGCGCCACCCACCTCCCGCCGCGGTGACGCCACGTCGTGACGGGAGCTTTCCCGGGGATCGGCACGGTTATCAACGCCGCCGCGATCGTCGTGGGTGCCTGCATCGGGATGCTGGTCGGGCACCGGCTGCCCGATCGGACCCGACGCCTGGTCACCGACGTGCTCGGATTGGTCACCCTGCTGATAGGGGCGTTGTCCGCGGCCGACGTCACGTCGCGGGACCTGGCCGACGCCGCCGGTTCCGGAGCAGGAGTCCTCATCGTGCTCGGCAGCCTGCTCATCGGCGGGATCGCGGGTTCGCTCCTGAAGACCGAGCAGCACCTGGAAGCGCTCGGCAGCGCGACCGTGCGGTGGGCGGCGCGTCGACGCGGGGCCTCGCGCAGCGACGACGCCGAAGCCGCGCAGGCCGAACTGTTCACCCAGGGCTGGCTGACTGCGACGCTGCTGTTCTGCGTCGGGCCGCTCACCATCCTCGGCGCGCTGGACGACGGGTTGGGCCGCGGCATCGACAAGCTGGCCGTCAAGTCGACGCTCGACGGGTTCGCCTCGATCGCGTTCGGGGCGACCTTCGGGTACGGCGTGCTGGCGGCCGCCGGGTCCGTACTGGTCATCCAAGGAGCCCTCACCGTGCTCGGCGTCGCGCTCGGGACGGTCATGAACGTCGCCCAGATCGCGGCGCTGACCGCGACCGGCGGGCTCGTTCTAGTCGGAATTGGGATGCGGCTCTTGCGGATTCGCGATATCCCGGTCGGCGACATGCTGCCGGCGCTCGTCGTCGCCCCGCTCCTGACCGCGCTGGTGGCCGCCCTGAGGTGACGGCCCAGCACACACACCTACCCTCGCGCCGGCTGCCTAGCGCATCTTTTTGGGCGGCTTGCCGCTCGGCAGTCCGTCGACCACCAGCTGCGCGACGTCGCGCATGCCGAGGCGACGGTCCATGGCGGTCTTCTGGATCCAGCGGAACGCCTCGGACTCGCTCAGGCTCAATTGCTCCATCAGCACGCCCTTGGCGCGGTCCACGATCTTGCGGGTCTCCAGCCGCTCCCCGAGATCAGCGATCTCAGCCTCGAGGGCGTGCATCTCGACCCAGCGCGAGCGCGCGATGTCGACGGCCGGGCGCAGGTCGTCGAGGGTGAACGGCTTCACGACGTAGGCCATGACACCCGCGTCGCGCGCGCGCTCGACCAGCTCGCGGTCGCTGAAGGCCGTCAGCATCACACAGGGAGCCAAGCCCTCCCTGCCGATCACGTCAGCAGCGGAGACCCCGTCCAGGACAGGCATCTTCACGTCCAGGATCACAATGTCGGGTCGATACTCGCGCGCGAGGGCCACCGCCTGTTCGCCGTCCCCGGCCTGTGCCACGACCTCGTAGCCGCCGTCGGCCAACATCTCCGCCAGGTCGAGGCGGATCAGAGCCTCGTCCTCGGCAACCAGCACCCGCAGAGCCCGTCCCGGCGTCGCCGTGGTCGAAGCTGCCGAAGCGTCCGAAGCTGCGGTACCGGTGGAGGCCGCTGCGGCCTGGGGCGGCACCGGAACGGGAACGGTCTGATTCTCTGTCACGACGACAACCCTACCCTCGTGCGTACTATCTCACGCGGCTGTCGAGAGATGTGCCCACACATCCCAACGTACCCCCGACGGCGCAGGCATTCCGTCCAGAATATGCGAAATCACCTATTAACCAACAAGATTCGAGCTGTGCCGGGAGCGGGACTTGAACCCGCACGACCTTGCGGCCAGAGCATTTTGAGTGCCCCGTGTCTGCCATTCCACCACCCCGGCGACGCGACCATGAGCGATGGTGACGCGAGCGCGCGACCACTCTACGCTCCTCCTGCCGCGAGGTGTTCGAGCCACCCGTGACGCGCGCCCCCACGACGGGCCTGTCACGTGTCGGAACTCCCCACGACGTGGACTCGCAGCGAGTTCGTGGTGCCGCTGATCCCGTACGGACGGCCGGCCACCACCACCAGCACGTCCTGATCCGCGACGAGCCCCTCCGCGATCAAGGCTTGGTCGACCGCTTTCACCATCGTCGACATGTGTCGGAACGCCCTCGTCACGAACGAGCGAATCCCCCAGGTCACCGTGAGCCGACGCGCCGTCAGCGGCTCGTTCGTGAAGGCGAGCATCGGCATCGCGGAGCGGATGCGCGACACCCTGCGGGCCGAGTCGCCGGAGGACGTGAACACCACGAGGTACTTCGCGTTCAACGCCGTCCCGATGCCCGCTGCCGCGGCGGTCACGGCCCCGCTCACGGTGTGCGGGCTGGACCCCAGCGGGGGGATGCGGGCCAGCGCGTGCTCCTCGGTGTTCTCGATGATGCGCGCCATGGTCTGGACCGCCTGGATCGGCCAGGCGCCCACGCTGGTCTCTCCCGAGAGCATGAGGGCGTCGGTGCCGTCGAGCACGGCGTTGGCGCAGTCGGATGCCTCGGCGCGGGTCGGTCGGCTGTTGTCCATCATCGACTCCAGCACTTGGGTGGCGACGATGACCGGCTTGGCGAACCGCCGGGCGATCTCGATGGCCCGCTTCTGCACGAGTGGAACCTCCTCCAGCGGCATCTCCACGCCGAGGTCGCCTCGGGCGACCATGATCCCGTCGAACGCCCTCAGGATGCCGGGCAGATTCAGCACCGCCTGGGGCTTCTCGATCTTTGCCAGGACGGGTCGACGGATCCCGACGTCCTCCATGATCTCGTGGCAGCGAATCACGTCCGACGGGTCGCGGACGAACGACAAAGCGATCCAGTCAGCCCCGGCGCGAAGGGCCCAGGCGAGGTCCTCCTCGTCCTTCTCCGACAGGGCCGGCACGCTGACCGGGACACCCGGCAGGTTGATCCCTTTGTTGTCGGAGATCGTGCCGCCCTCGATCACTTCGGTGACCACGTCGGTCGACGTCACCTCGACGGCCTGTAGCGCGATCTTGCCGTCGTCGATGAGCAGCCGGTCGCCCGGCGATACGTCGCCGGGTAACCCCTCGAACGTCGTCGACACACGCTCCTTGTCGCCGTCGATGTCGTCGGTCGTGATGGTGAACCGGTCGCCCTCGTTCAGCAGCACCGGACCGCCCGAGAAACGGCCGGTCCGGATCTTCGGGCCCTGCAGGTCGACGAGGACGCCGACCTCGCGCCCCACGGCCTGGGCGGCCTCCCGAACGCCCCTGATGTCTCGCTCGGCATCCTCGATGCTCCCGTGCGACCGGTTGATCCGCGCGACATCCATGCCGGCCTGAACGAGCGCGAGGAGACGCTCCGGGTCCTGCGTGGCGGGGCCGATGGTGCAGACGATCTTGGCACGACGCATGTCGTCCAGTGTATGGGTGCGAAATAACCACTCCGACAAGGTGTTTAACCACCGCCAGGACGGGCGTCAGAGCACCGTGCCGCCACGAAGGGTGAGAGGCGCCAGGAAGGGTGATCGGCGCCGGTCGCCTCCTGTCGACTCCGCCCTCACGGGTGTTTGCGCCCTAGACCCCGAGCGGGCGTTCGGTGGGGCTGATCGGGCGGTGCAGCGTTGAAGAGCCGGACAGCCACTCGTCGACACCGCGGGCGGCGGAGCGGCCCTCAGCGATCGCCCACACGATGAGCGACTGGCCCCGGCCGCAGTCTCCGGCCACGAACACGCCCGGCACGCTGGACATGAAGGCGTCGTCGCGGGCGACGTTGCCGCGCCCGTCCAGCTCCACACCCAACTGCTCCAGTAGACCCTCAGGTTCCGGGCCCGTGAAGCCCATCGCCAGCAACACGAGCTGAGCGGGGATCACCTGCTCAGTGCCCTCGACCTCCTCGAAGCGCCCGTCCGTGAACGTCACCTCGAAGATCCGCACGCCCGACACGCGGCCCTGCTCGTCGCCGACGAACTCCCGCGTGCTCACGGAGAACAGTCGCTCGCCGCCCTCCTCGTGGGCGCCCGCGACGCGGAAGATCATCGGATACGTCGGCCACGGCTGAGCCTCCGGCCGCTGCGCCGGTGGCAGAGGAAGAATCTCCAGCGAGGTCACCGACGCGGCGCCCTGCCGGTGGGCCGTGCCGATGCAGTCGGCGCCGGTGTCGCCGCCGCCGATCACGACCACGTCCTTGCCGGTCGCGACGATCTGTTCCGCGACCTCCTGGCCGAGGGCCACCCGGTTGGCCTGCGGGAGGTACGTCATCGCCTGCACTATTCCGTCGAGCTCGCGCCCCGGCGCCGGCAGGTCACGCGGCACGGTGGATCCGGTGGCCAGCACGACCGCGTCGAAGCGTCGGCGCAAGTCGGTTCCCGTGATGTCGACGCCCACGTTCACTCCGGAGCGGAACCGGGTCCCCTCCGCCCGCATCTGCGCGAGGCGCCGGTCCACGATGTGCTTTTCCATCTTGAACTCGGGGATCCCGTACCGCAGCAGACCGCCCGGCTTATCGGCACGCTCGTACACCGCAACCGTGTGCCCGACGCGCGTCAACTGTTGTGCGGCCGCCAGTCCTGCAGGACCCGACCCGATCACGGCCACCGTCTGTCCCGTGAGCCGCTCGATCTGCTGCGGCATGACCCGACCGTCGTCGAAGGCCCGCTCGATCGTGGTCACCTCGATCTGCTTGATCGTCACCGCCGGCTGGTTGATGCCGAGCACGCAGGACGTCTCGCACGGGGCCGGGCACAGGCGTCCGGTGAAATCCGGGAAGTTGTTCGTCGCGTGGAGGCGTTCGATGGCGTCGGCCCAGCGTCCCTGGTAGGCCAAGTCGTTCCACTCCGGAATGAGATTGCCGAGCGGGCAGCCGCTGTGGCAGAACGGGATGCCGCAATCCATGCACCGACTGGCCTGCTCGCGCAGGTCATCCTCGGGCTGAGCCTCGTAAATCTCCCGCCAATCGCGCAGCCGGAGGGGCACAGGACGCCGCGCCGGCAGGGACCGATCGCGGTGCTTGAGGAAGCCTTGGGGGTCAGCCACGGGACGCCTCCATGATCTGCTCCCACACCTGGGAACCGTCGAGATCCAAACCCTCTGCCTGCGCGGCGGCACGAACGTCGAGGACCCGCTGGTAAGCGCGGGGCAGGACGAGCGAGAACCGCTCGCGACTGGCCGGCCAGTCGCCGAGCACAGCACTCGCGACGGCCGATCCGGTCACCTCGGCGTGCCGCCGCAGCAGCGTCTCCACCTGGGACGCGTCGGCGTCGCGCAACGGCAGCACGTCGACGAGCTCTCGGTTGACCCGCGTCGGGATCAGGTCCAGGACGTACGCGAGGCCCCCTGACATGCCGGCCCCGAAGTTGCGCCCGGTCGGGCCCAGCACCAGGACCGTGCCTCCGGTCATGTACTCACACCCGTGATCCCCGACCCCCTCGACGACCGCGACGACGCCGGAGTTGCGAACGCAGAACCGCTCACCCGCCAGGCCACGCAGGAGGATCTCGCCGGACGTGGCCCCGTATCCGACCACGTTTCCGGCGATCACGTTGCGCTCGGCGGGCAACGTGGCCTCCCGCGGGGGACGCACCGCGATGCGTCCGCCGGACAGGCCCTTGCCGACGTAGTCGTTGGCCTCGCCGAAGAGGCGCAGCGTGACACCCGCGGGCAGGAACGCGCCGAACGACTGGCCGGCCTCCCCGGTGAGCTCGACCTCGATCGTGTCCTCCGGCAGCCCGTCGTGGTGTGCCTTCGTGACCTCGTGGCCGAGCATGGTGCCGACCGTGCGGTTGACGTTACGGATTCGCGCCGAGATGCGGACCTTCTCACCACGCTCGATAGCCGGCGCGGCCTGAGCGATCAGTTGGTTGTCCAGCGCGGCGGCGAGCCCATGGTCCTGGGCATGCGAGCAGTACCGCGTCGACCCGTCGTGCGGCACGGCCTCGGCCAGGATCGGGCTGAGGTCGAGGCCCGACGCCTTCCAGTGGTCGACCGCGCGGCGGACATCGAGCGCCGACGACCGGCCGATCGCCTCCTGCAGGCTGCGGAAGCCCAGCTCGGCGAGGATCCCACGGACCTCCTCGGCGATGTACTCGAAGAACGTCTCGACGAACTCCGGCTTCCCGCTGAAGCGGGCCCGAAGCTCCGGGTTCTGCGTGGCGACGCCCACGGGGCACGTGTCCAGGTGGCAGACCCGCATCATGATGCAGCCCGAGACGACGAGCGGCGCCGTGGCGAAGCCGTACTCCTCCGCGCCGAGCAGCGCGGCGATGACCACGTCGCGACCCGTCTTGAGCTGCCCGTCCGTCTGCACGACGATGCGGTCGCGCAGCTGATTGAGCACCAGCGTCTGCTGGGTTTCGGCCAGGCCCAACTCCCAGGGCGCGCCCGCGTGCTTGAGCGAGGTGAGCGGGGAGGCCCCGGTACCGCCGTCGTGCCCGGAGATCAGCACCACGTCGGCGTGCGCCTTCGACACGCCGGCCGCGACCGTGCCGACCCCGACCTCCGCGACCAGCTTCACGTGGATGCGCGCGGACGGGTTGGCGTTCTTGAGGTCGTGGATCAGCTGGGCCAGGTCCTCGATCGAGTAGATGTCGTGGTGCGGCGGCGGACTGATCAGGCCGACGCCGGGCGTCGAGTGCCGGGTCCTTGCCACCCACGGGTACACCTTGGCGCCCGGCAGCTGGCCGCCCTCGCCCGGCTTGGCGCCCTGCGCCATCTTGATCTGGATGTCGTCGGACTCGGTGAGGTACAGGCTTGTCACGCCGAACCGGCCGGACGCTACCTGCTTGATCGCGCTGCGGCGCCGCGGGTCGAGCAGCCGATCGGCGTCCTCACCGCCCTCGCCCGTGTTGGACTTGCCTCCCAGCCGGTTCATCGCGATCGCCAACGTCTCGTGGGCCTCGCTGCTGATGGAGCCGTAGCTCATCGCGCCGGTCGAGAACCGTCTGACGATCTCGCTGACCGGCTCGACGTCCTCCAGCGGGACGGGCGCGCGGCCATTCGTGGTGAACTCGAACAACCCCCGCAACGTCATCAGGCGCTCGGCCTGGTCGTTGACTCGCGCCGTGTAGCGGCGGAACTCGTCGTAGCGTCGGTTGCGCGTCGAATGCTGCAAGCGGAACACCGTCTCGGGGTCGAAGAGGTGCTCCTCGCCTTCGCGGCGCCACTGGTATTCCCCGCCGACCCAGAGGCTGCGGTGCGGCCGGGAGACCCCGTCCGGCGGGTACGCGTGCTCGTGCCGGATCGCCACCTCCTGAGCGATCACGTCCAGTCCCACCCCGCCGAGGCGACTCGTCGTGCCCGTGAAGTATCGGTCGATGATGTCGTGGGACAGACCGATGCACTCGAACGCCTGGGCGCCGCGATAGCTCGCCACCGTCGAGATGCCCATCTTGGACATCACCTTCAAGACCCCCTTGCCGAGTGCCTTGATGAGGTTCGCCACCGCCTTTTCGCTGGTCACTCCCACCAGCGCGCGCGAGCGCACCATGTCCTCGACGGTTTCCATCGCCAGGTAGGGGTTGACCGCGGCCGCCCCGTACCCGATGAGCAGCGCCACGTGGTGCACCTCGACGATGTCCCCGGCGGTCACGACGAGGCCGACCTGGGTCCGGGTCTTCTCCCGGATGAGGTGGTGGTGGACCGCCGCGGTGAGCAGCAGGGACGGAATCGGCGCCTTGTCCGGCGTCGAGTCGCGGTCGGACAGGACGACGAACCGCGCGCCCCGCCGAATCGCCGAGGAGACCTCCTTGAAGATCATGTCGAGGCGCGCCTTCATCGCTTTGCCCCCACCCGCGACGTCGTACAGACCGGAGATGACCACGGTGCGTGACCCCCGCCCGTCGTCGTCCGCGTCGATGTTGACGATCTTGGCGAGGTCGTCGTTGTCGATCACCGGGAACGGCAACGTGACCAGACGCGAGTGGTCCGCGGAGGCGTCGAGCAGGTTCAGCTCCGGACCCATGGAGCACCCGATGCTCGTCACCAGCTCCTCGCGAATCGCGTCGAGGGGAGGGTTGGTGACCTGCGCGAACAGCTGGCTGAAATAATCGAACAGCAGGCGCGGCCGGTCGCTCAGCACCGCGATCGGCGTGTCGGTGCCCATGGACCCGAGCGCTTCCACGCCGGTCAGCGCCATCGGCTTGAGCAGAAGCCGCAGATCCTCGTGCGTGTAGCCGAACGTCTGCTGGCGTCGCGCCACGGACGATGGCGGGTGCAGGATGTGCTCGCGTTCGGGCAGGTCCGCCAAGCGCACCATGCCCCCGAGCCATTGCTCGTACGGATGTTCGCGCGCGAGCGCCGACTTGACCTCTTCGTCGGGCACGATGCGACCCGAGGCCGTGTCCACGAGGAACATCCTGCCGGGTGCGAGCCGACCCTTCTCCGCGATGCGCATAGGGTCGATCTCCAGCACGCCGGCCTCACTGCCGAGGACGACCAGACCGTCGGTCGTCACCCAGTAGCGGCCCGGGCGCAGCCCGTTGCGGTCCAGGACCGCGCCGATGAGGGTTCCGTCGCTGAACGCGACGCACGCGGGACCGTCCCACGGCTCCATCAGGCAGGCGTGGAAGCGGTAAAAGGCGCGACGCGCCGCATCCATCTCGGTGTGGTTCTCCCACGCCTCGGGGATCATCATCAGCATCGCGTGCGGCAGGCTGCGC
>JBDTWM010000003.1:0-63852 GCA_040006675.1 Dermatophilaceae bacterium
GGCCGCACCTGGACGATCCGGCAGTTCGCGGGCTTCGGCAACGCCGAGCAGACCAACGAGCGGTACCGGATGATCCTGGGGCGCGGCGGCGGCGGCCTGTCGGTCGCGTTCGACATGCCTACCCTGATGGGCCGCGACTCCGATGACCCCATGAGCTTGGGCGAGGTCGGACACTGTGGCGTCGCCGTCGACTCGGTCTGCGACATGGAGGTCTTGTTCCGGGATATCGACCTGGGCTCCGTGACCACGTCCATGACCATCAGCGGGCCGGCCGTGCCGGTCTTTTGCATGTACCTCGTCGCGGCAGAGCGGCAAGGCGTCGATGTCGGTGTGCTCAACGGCACCCTGCAGACCGACATCTTCAAGGAGTACATCGCCCAGAAGGAGTGGCTCTTCGAGCCCGAGCCGCACCTGCGCCTGATCGGCGATCTGATGGAGTACTGCGACAGCCGCATCCGCGACTACAAGCCCCTTTCGGTGTCGGGTTATCACATCCGCGAGGCGGGGGCGACGGCCGCGCAGGAACTGGCGTTCACCCTCGCCGACGGGTTCGGCTACGTGGAGCTGGGCCTGTCCCGCGGCCTTGATATCGACAGTTTTGCCCCCGGCTTGAGCTTCTTCTTCGACGCGCACGTCGACTTCTTCGAGGAGATCGCGAAGTTCCGCGCGGCCCGACGGATATGGGCTCGGTGGATGCGTGACGTCTACCACGCGCGCACTGACAAGGCGCAGCGGCTGCGCTTCCACACCCAGACCGCCGGCGTCTCCCTGACCGCGCAGCAGCCGCTGAACAACGTGGTGCGTACCGCCGTCGAGGCGCTCGCGGCCATCTTCGGAGGAACGAACAGCCTGCACACCAACGCCCTGGACGAGACGCTCGCGCTGCCCACCGCGCAGTCCGCCGAGGTGGCGCTGCGCACCCAACAGGTCCTCATGGAGGAGACCGGCGTCGTCAACGTCGCCGACCCGCTGGGGGGTAGCTGGTATGTCGAGGCGCTCACCGACCAGATCGAGGCCGATGCAGAGGCGATCTTCGACAGGATTCGCCGGCTCGGCGAGACCGGCCGGACGCCGGGTGCGGACGGGCTGCTCGCCCACGAGATCGGCCCGATGACCTCCGGGTTGTTGCGCGGCATCGAAGAAGGCTGGTTCACCTCCGAGATCGGCGACGCCGCCTTCACCTACCAGCTCGCGCTCGAGCGCGGCGACAAGAAGGTGGTGGGCGTCAACTGCCACACGGCGTCGGAGAGCCATGAGCTGGAGATCCTGCGGGTCAGCCACGAGGTGGAGTCCGAGCAGGTACGGGTGCTCGCAGCCCGCAAGGCGAGGCGTGACGATGCCGTCGTGGCGAGCACCCTGGCGCACCTGGCACACGTCGCCCGCACTGGCGAGAACATGATCCCGGCCATGCTCGACGCGGTGCGCGCAGAAGCGACCCTCGGCGAGATCTGCGGCGTACTGAAGGCGCAATGGGGCATCTATCGCGAGCCCGCGAGCTTCTGAGGGGCGCTCCGCCCGGGCTTGGTCGGCTCGTGGACGGGTCGGTATGGTGGCCCAGCGACACACAAGAGGGGAAGGGGTTCGCCCGTGCCCACACGCACATCCGCGCTGTCGGCCGCGCTGGTCCCGCTCTGTGCGGTCCTTGGGTCTCTGCTGGTCGTGCTGGGCCTCATCGTGGCGGTGGCCCTGGGTCCGTCCGGCCATGTCGAGACCGTCACCCACGTCGACTCCCCGGGCATCGCGCTCGTGAACGACGGCCTCACGTCTGCCTCATCGTCACCGGTTCGCGTCCAAGCGGCCGCGGGCTCCGGTGGCCCGGTCTTCTTGGCCACCGCGTTGCCCGAGGACGCCACGGCAGTCCTCGGCGAGACACGCATGACGACCATCGCCGGGATGCGCTTCCTCCCTCGCTCACTCGACGTGACGACCGCCGGCATGGGCCAGCTGCCGCGGTCGATCAATGCCGACATCTTCGGGCGTGAGGAGGTTGGGGCTCCAGCGGCCATCGACGTCACGCCGGCCGGGATGCCGCAAACGGTCGTCGTCCTGCCCGGCGAGCTTGGCTCGCCTCGCGACGACACGGTCGACATCACCCTGACCTGGGAGAACGCGGCGTGGTTCTGGCAGGGGGTCACCGTCACCGTCCTCGGTGCCGCGTTGCTCGTCTGCGCAGGCCTGGCGCAGCGGCGGCGCGGTGCGCAGCCCCCGCCGGAGACGGAGGTCGCCTCGTGAGCCGTTCCAGGGAGATCCGAGGCGCTGGCGTCATCGTGACCGCCGTGCTGGCCGGTGCCCTTGCCGCCGGTTGCGGAGCGCCGGGCGTGCCGCGCGCCGGAGGCGGCCCGGCAGCCGACGGTGGGGTGGTGACGGGCGAACAGGCCGACCGCATCGTCCGCCGCGTGCTGGAGGCCGACGCGCAGCTACGCTCAGGGGCGCCGGGTTCGGAGACGCAGATCACGGCGACGTACGCGGGGGAGGGTGCCCGAGCGGCCCGGGGATTGGCGCTGCTCATCGCCAAAGGCTCGGCGTCCAAGGCGAGCCCGGAACTGGGAGAGGTCCAGGTGCTCGCGAATTCGCAGGGCTCTGGCTACCCGCGCTATCTCGTGGGTTCGTCGAAGCCGACGGCGGACGGCCTGCCCTGGATCTCCCTGTTGGTCGCCACGAACGCCCAGACCCCGTACCGGTTAACCCTGACCGCGCAGGTCCTGCCCGGCGCCAAGATCAACGCCTTTCCCGCGACGGCCGACGGCTCCTCCGTCGTCACCGAGAGCGACGCCTACGCGACCCAGCCGGTGACCCTCTTCACGGAGTACGCGAACGGCCTGACCGCCAAGCAGGACAACCCGCCGTACGAGCCGGACGTCTTCGCCGATCAGGTGCTGTCGCGGGCCCGGACCACGCAGGAATCGGTGGCGGCGGATGCCGACTTCACCCAGTCGAACCAAGTGGATTCCGACCCCTTCGTCGCGCTGCGGCAGCTCAACGGCGACGCCTTGGTGTTCGGCGCGATCGAGCGGACGAGCGATTACGCGATCAAGGCGGGCAAACAGATGCCGCCGACGTCGATCTTCTCCGCGTTCGTCCCCGGCCGCACCGCTCTCGTCCAGCAGGCGCGCACCACGACCGCGCAGTTCCTGGTCTTCAGCCTGCCCCGGGAGGGCAAGGCCCACCTCGTGGCAGCGGCCGAGGTCGTGGTCGGCGCATCGGGGTACTGAGCTCCTCCGTCCAGCTCGTGAACGGACCGAGCGTCTGGCCGGCTCGTCGTGGGGAAGAATGGGGCTCATGAGTCAGCCAGGATCCTCATCGGGCGCCCTGCGGGGCGCCGTCGACCTGTCCTCCCTCGGCCGCCCACCCGCGTCGCCAGCACCTGGCGCGTCCACGGGCCTGGTCCTCGAGGTGACCGACGCGACCTTCGAGGAGGCCTTCCTCACCACTCGCGACGTCCCGGCGCTGATCGTGATGTGGGACGGCTCGGCGCCCGCCACGCGTGAGGCGGTCGAGCAGACGGCAGCGGCGGCGGCCGCGTACGACGGACGTGTCCGGGTCCTGTCCATCGACGTGCGCAACGCCCCCACGATCGCGCAGGCGTTCCAGGTGCAGCAGGTCCCGGTCACGCTGGCGGGCATCGCTATGCAGCCGGTGCCCCTGTTCGCCGGCGTGCAACCCGCCGAGCAGCTGGGACCGGTGATCGATCAGGTCCTGCAGCTGGCGGCGCAGAACGGAGTGACCGGCCGGGTCCAGCTCGCGGAGGCGACGGAGGTCGAGCCGGAACTGCCCCCGCTGCACGCGCGCGCATTCGAGGCGATCGAGTCCGGCGACCTCGACGGCGCCGTGGCGGCGTACCGTGAGGCGCTCAAGGAGAACCCGGCTGACGCCGAGGCCTCCGCGGGGCTGGCCCAGGTGAGCCTGTTGCAGCGCACGCAGGGACTCGACCTGGCGTCGGCGCGGGCGGCGGCCGCGGCGTCACCGGACGATGTTGACGCGCAGCTGCTCGTCGCGGATCTGGACGTCCTCGGCGGGCACGTGGAGGACGCCTTCGTGCGCCTCGTCGGCCTCGTGCGGGTCTGTGAGCAGGAGGAGCGCGATAGGGTGCGCGCTCGGCTGCTAGAGCTCTTCGAGGTGGTCGGCACGACGGATCCCCGGGTCGCCAAGGCGCGCAGGGCGTTGATGAGCGCCCTCTTCTGAGCGGGCGCGCTCATCCGTGGACGCGTGGTCAGTCGTCGGACATGCTGTTCAGCTGTCGCTGATGTCGGGCCTGGAATCCAACAAGGACTCGGTCAGCCGGGCCAGCACCTCACGCGCCAGGCCTTCCATGTCGGGACAGGTCAGCACCGGGAGCCCGCGCACGTAGCTCGGTGGCGAACCGTCGACCACGATGAGATGCACGCTGTCCGGCGAGGACAGGTCGAGGAAGTCGTTGAGCCGCTGGCCGGGCAGGTCCTCGACGATCAGAACGTCGTACCCGGCACGCCGGTATGTCTCCGCCAACGCGATCTCGGCGCAATACCGCAAGAGGCAGGTGCGAATGGTGCCTAACTCGTCCGCGGCGGACGCGTGCTCAGAGGCCACGATCCCGGCGAGGATGGGGCCGTCCACCACGACCGATTGATCGAGTCGTCGCGCCATCGCCCACGCGAGGCGATGGCATCCGGGCCCGAGTGGCCCGCTCACGACGATGAGTCTGCCCGACGGAGGAGCAGGACCCGAGTCTTGATCCTCCGCGTGGTCCCGTCCCCCGAGTCCTTGCATGCCGGCCTTCCGTGCTGACCTTCCGTGTTTCCCAGGTGCATTGTGCCGCAACCATTCTGCTGTGCACCTCAGCATGCACGTCCTGTGCTCCCGCCGTGGGTCGGGCGCGGGTCGCGTCCGCGCGCGACCCGGGCAGGAGCGCTGGGGTCAGGCGAGCGCTGCCGAGACGACCTCCCGCGCCTCGGCCTGCACCTGCGCGAGGTGCTCGGGGCCGCGGAAGGACTCGGCGTAGATCTTGTAGACGTCCTCGGTGCCCGAGGGACGCGCCGCGAACCACGCGTTCTCCGTGACGACTTTGAGCCCGCCGATCGCGGCGCCGTTGCCGGGGGCGGCGGTCAGCTTGGCCGTGATCTTCTCGCCCGCGAGCGTGTCGGCTTTGACGTCGTCGGGGGAGAGCGCTGCAAGCTTGGCCTTCTGCTCGCGGTTTGCGGGGGCGTCGACACGCGCGTACGCGGGTTCCCCGTGAAGGGCCGTCAGGTCGGCGTAGTGCTCGCTTGGGCTGCGGCCCGTCGCGGCCAGAATCTCCGAGGCGAGCAGCGCCAGGATGATGCCGTCTTTGTCGGTGGTCCACACGCTGCCGTCGAAGCGCGCGAAGCTCGCGCCCGCGGACTCCTCACCGCCGAAGGGACCCGTGCCGTCGAGCAGGCCTGGCACGAACCACTTGAAGCCGACCGGCACCTCGACGAGCCGGCGGCCGAGGCCCGCTGCGACGCGGTCGATCATCGAACTGGATACGAGGGTCTTGCCGACGAAGCCGTCCGGGTTCCACCCGGGACGGGCTCCGCCGAAGAGGTAGTTGATCGCCACCGAGAGGTAGTGGTTGGGGTTCATCAGCCCCGCGTCCGGGGTGACGACGCCGTGCCGGTCGGAGTCGGCGTCGTTGCCCGTGGAGATCTGGAAGGCCGCGCGGTTCGCGATGAGGCTGGCCATCGCGCTCGGGGAGGAGCAGTCCATGCGGATCTTGCCGTCCCAGTCCAGCGTCATGAACCGCCACGTGGGATCGACGAGCGGGTTGATCACCGTCAGGTCCATGCCCAGTCGCTCGGCGATGGCCTCCCAGAACTCGACCGACGCGCCGCCGAGCGGGTCCGCGCCGATGCGTATGCCCGCATCGGCGATCTTGGCGATGTCCACCACGTTCGGCAGGTCTGCCACGTACGTGCCGACGTAGTCGTACGCCTGCGCGGCCGCGCGCGCCCTCTCGAACGGGACGCGTGAGACACCAGCGAGACCGGCCGCGATGTACGTGTTCGCCGCCGCCGCGATCCACGTCGTCGCGTCCGAGTCCGCGGGGCCGCCGTGGGGCGGGTTGTATTTGAACCCGCCGTCGGTGGGGGGGTTGTGCGAGGGGGTGACCACAATGCCGTCCGCGAGTCCGATCCCGGCAGGCAGGTCGTCGACGCCGCCGATCTTGCCCTTGTTGGCGCGCAGGATCGCGTGGCTCACCGCCGGTGTCGAGGTGTAGCCGTTGTGGTCGTCCACGAGCACCGTGACGTCGTTGGCCGCCAGGACCTCCAGGGCGCTCGCCCACGCCGGCTCGGACAGACCGTGCGTGTCACGGCCGATGAACAGGGGTCCGTCGAAGCCCCGCTCGCGGCGATAGTCGACGATCGCCTGCGTGGTGGCGAGGATGTGGTCCTCGTTGAACGAGGTCTTCAGGGACGAGCCGCGGTGACCGGAAGTGCCGAACGCGACGTGCTGGTCCACGTTCTCGGGGTCGGGCCTCTCTGTGTAGTACGCGGTGACGAGGTGCGCGACGTCGACGAGGTCCTGGGGCTGGGCGAGGGTTCCGGCGCGTTCGTGGCTCATGGCGCTCATCCTTCCACTTCGACGCCACCACAGGCGGGCTGCGGTCCGCGGTCCAGTCCGGTCCGGTCCGGTCCGGTCCGCCGCTAGGGTGGCAGCGTAACGGGGCTGGGCAGACGTCGGCACGAAGCGCGGGCGCAGGGCGACTGGGTCGCAGGTACGTACGCAGGCTGGGGAAGTGGGCAACGGCATGAGGGTTTTGGTCACGGGAACCGACGGCTACCTGGGCTGCCTGTTGGCGCCCCAACTGATCGCCGACGGGCACGAGGTCGTCGCGGTGGACACGGGGTACTACCGGAACGGGTGGCTCTACTCGGGCCTCGCCTCCACTCCGTACACGCTGTCCAAGGACATGCGGGAGCTGACCGTCGACGATCTGCGCGGCGTCGACGCGGTCGTCGCGATGGCGGAGCTGTCCAACGACCCGGTCGGCGACCTGGTCGGCCCGGTCACGTTCGACATCAACCACAAGGGCTCGGTGCACGTCGCGCGGGTTGCCCAGAGCGCGGGGGTGCAGCGGTTCGTCTACATGAGTTCGTGCTCGGTCTACGGGGTGGCCGACGGTGAGGTCGACGAGACGAGCGACGTCAACCCGCAGACGGTGTACGGGGAGTGCAAGTACCTGACCGAGCAGGATCTGTGGCGGATGACCGGCGACGGCTTCCATGCGACGGCGCTGCGCAACGGGACGGCGTTCGGGGCGAGCCCGCGGCAGCGGTTCGACATCGTGCTCAACAACCTCGCCGGCCTGGCCTGGATCGAGAAGAAGATCGCGATGACCTCCGACGGCACACCGTGGCGTCCGATGGTGCACGCGCTCGACATCTGCAAGGCGATCCGTCAGGTGCTGCAGGCTCCGGTCGAGAAGGTGTCAGGGCAGGCGTTCAACGTGGGGTCGTACGACAACAACTACACGGTCCGGCAGATCGCGCAGACCGTCGCTGCGGAGTTTCCGGGCTGCACGGTGAGCTACGGGCCACCCGGGCAGGACAACCGCTCCTACAAGGTGCGTTTCGACAAGATCGAGAGCACGCTGGGCTACTCCTGCGACTGGGATCTCGCGGCCGGGGCGCGCCAACTACACGAGGTGTTCCAGCTGGTGGGCCTGGACGCGCCGACCTTCTACGGGCGCGGCCACACGCGGCTCAAGCAGATCCAATACCTCGTGGAGACCGGGCAGGTCGACGCGCAGCTGTTCTGGAAGAAGGTCTGAGGTGCGCTTCACCCCGACCGAGGTCGACGGCTGCTGGATCGTGGACGCGGAGCCGTACGAGGACTCCCGCGGCGGCTTCGCGCGCGCGTACTGCGTGCAGGAGTTCGCCGCGCACGGCATCGACGCGGCCGTGCTGCAGGCGAACCTGTCGTGGAACACGCGCGCCGGGACGCTGCGCGGGCTGCACCGGCAGGTCGCGCCCGCCGCGGAGGGCAAGCTCATCCGGTGTCTGCGCGGTGAACTGGTCGACTGCTGCCTGGATCTGCGCGAGGACAGCACCACGTTCGGTCGGCACGCGATGGTCACGTTGTCGGCCGCCAACCGCCGCGCGTTGTGGATTCCGCCGTACTGCGCGCACGGGTTCATCACGCTCGTCGACGACACGGAGATGCTCTACATGATGTCGGGCATGTACGCACCCGAGCACGAGCGCGGTCAGCGGCACGACGACCCGGCGTTCGCGTTGACGTGGCCGCGCGAGGTCGCCGTGATCTCGGACAAGGACCGTGCCTGGCCGGCGTGGGACGGCAGGCCGCTGCCGTGAGCGAGCAGGTGCCTGCCAGGGGACCGAGCCAAGGATCGAGCCAGGAACCCAGCCAGGAACCCAGCAGGTGAGCGCGCGGGGGAACGGGGCGTACGACTTCGCCGTGATCGGCGGCGGCATCGTGGGGCTGGCGACCGCCATGACCCTACTGCGCAAGCAGCCCGGGGCCTCGCTGCTGGTGGTGGACAAGGAGGACCGTGTCGCCGCGCATCAGACGGGCCACAACAGCGGGGTCATCCACGCGGGCATCTACTATGCGCCCGGCAGCCTCAAGGCGCGGCTGTGCAAGGCAGGCGCGTCCTGGACGCGGCAGTTCTGCGACGAGCAGGGGATCGCGTACGAGAACACGGGCAAGCTGATCGTCGCAACGACCGACCTTGAGATCGAGCGGATGAACGCCCTGTACGAGCGGGCGTTGATCAACGAGCTCGACGTCGAGCTGATCGACGGCGCCGAACTGCGTCGGCGTGAGCCGAGCATCGTGGGGCGGGGCGCTATCTGGCTGCCGTCGACCGGGATTGTGGACTACCGGGCCGTATGCGAGCACATGGCACGCGTCATCGAGGGCGACGGGGGTGAGATGCGGCTCGGCGCGAGGGTGGTGGACCTCCATGAGTCGCTCAGCGAGGTTGGCCTGGATCTGGTCGTTCCCGGGGGGAGCGACAGGGAGCGGGTGTACGCTCGGCAGCTCGTCGTCTGCGGGGGGATCCAGGCGGATCGGCTCGCCGCGATGGCGGGGCTGGACGTGGATTTCCAGATGATCCCGTTCCGGGGCGAGTACTACCGTCTGCCGCCGGAGAAGAACGACCTCGTGAGCGCCCTGATCTACCCGGTGCCCGACCCGGCTCTGCCGTTCCTCGGCGTGCACCTGACGAGAATGATGGACGGCGGCGTCACCGTCGGCCCGAACGCGGTGCTGGGCCTGGCCCGCGAGGGCTATCCGAAGCTGTCGATGAACGTGCGGGACATGGCGGACTTCGCGCGCTTCCCGGGGTTTTGGCGGGTGGCCCGATCGGTCATGCGCCCGGGGATCGTCGAGCAGTGGAACAGCCTCTACAAGCCGGGTTATTTGCAGCTGGTGCGTAGGTACTGCCCGTCGCTGACCGTCGCCGACCTGAGGCCGGAGCCGGCGGGCATCCGCGCGCAGGCGGTCCTGCGTGACGGCTCGATGGTCGAAGACTTCCTGCTCCGCCGGACGCCGAGGATGGTGCACGTGATCAACGCGCCATCCCCGGCGGCGACGTCGGCGATGCCGATCGCCGACCTGATCACCGAGCAGGTGCTGGCGGCTCCGGACTGAGCTGCCACTGAGCCGACCGCGTCTGCAGCAGGACCCACATGTCGCTGCGCCACTCCCACAACCCCCAGGCGTCCACTCCCGGGTCGTACACCCATTCGCGCGCCGACCCGTCGTAGACCCATTCGTGCGGCAGGATCGGCTCGGCCTCGGTCGGACCGGATCCGACTGACGGCGGGGGGGCCGCCGGCGCCGAAGGGGCCGCAGGCGAGGACGCCGCCGCAGGTGGGGATCCAGGCGAGGACGGGGCCGGCTGCTCGGACGCGGGACCCGCGGCTCGCGGGATCACCGTGGCGGGCGCCCCCGCGCCGATCACGTTGGAGCGGTCGATGGACAGAGCCGACCGGTTGCCGTACGTGATCTCGCCGTCCGTGACCTGGATCCGGTTCTCGCGGAACACGATGCCCGACGCCTCGATCGCGTAGCCGCCGCCCGAGTGGACGCCGATTCCGCCGTGGGACTGGGCGACGTGGTTGCCGACGATCTGAGCGCCGTGAAAGGAATCGGCGCCGCCCTCCCCGCCGGCCTCCAGGAACCCGCTGACGTTGACGGCCGTGTTGTTGAGGACCCGGAGCCCGTCGCCCTTCTTCCAGACCTCGACGAACCCACCGTCGTGCCCGTAGTCGTAGCTCGACGCCCGACAGTTCACGGCGTGGGAGTTCTGCACCGTGGCCCGTGAGGCCCGGACGTCGAAGCCGACGGCGCCCGAGTCGTCATCACCGCCCGGAGTGTTGATGTCCATGTGCAGGTCGTGGACGTAGACCGCGTCCGCGACCCCGTCCGGAGCCGTGAACTGCACCCCGAACGCCGTACCGGTGATCTCCGTCCGCGTGACCGTCGCGCCCTCGGCGGCCAGCTGCACTCCGGCCCCCGCCCCGTCGGCGATCACCAGATCGCTCACCGTGCCGCCCGCGCTCGCCATCGTGAGCACCGGGGTGCGGCGGTCGGCGCCGTTCGCCGTCACCCTGGGCGCCGTGCCGCTGCCGTAGGTCCCCAGCGTGATCCGGTCACCGGTGACGCGGACCGGGCCGTCCCACGAGCAGCCGCGCCGGAGGAGTAGCTGGGTGCCGACGGCCAGCGAGCGACCCGCGAGAGATTGCGGGGTGCGCCACGGTGCGGCGGGTGAGCCGTCCTGAGAGTCGTTGCCGCTCTGGCAGTCGATGTGCCGTACGAGATCCGCGGCTACGGGTTCGTCGGGAATGGCCTGGGCCGTCAGTGGCTTCGTGCGCTCGGCAGACTCTGTCGGAGGCGACGCAGCGTGCGGTGCGGTGGTCGGCGGTGCGGTGGTCGGTGGGGACGTCGAGGATTGCGCCACAGCGACGCCGGTGCCGACCGTGACGGTGGTCGACGGGTCTCGGGGCACCACGATCACGGCGATGGTGGGCACGTCAGGGGTGTTGGCGAAGGCGCCACGCGCGTTCGGCCCGGCCGCCGCGGGCACGGCCGACAGCGACAGCGGCAACGACAACGACAATGAGAGCAGGCCGCCCAACGCGGCCACTCGACCCTGACGCATCCCCGACACCCCTCGCACCCTCCGTCACGAACGCCCCTAACCTAACGGCACGAGATGGCCAGCCGCGCGCCGTCCAGCGTCACTGTGGATGCGGCAACCCCCGGCCGACCTGGTCCCGGTAGTCGGCGACTGGGCCTCGGATGGCACAGTTTTTTGTGGCCCAGGTGTCCTCCCGGCGGCGGCCCGTTCGTGGAACAGGTGGGGGCAGGAGGGCAAGCTCCCCCTCCGACCCCAGAACCCACAAACCCGTATCCCAAACCCTGAGACCGCCACGACCCGTGGCGACCTGACAGAAGCGAGGAACCATGGCCCAGTACCTGCTGTCCGTATGGCACACCGGCGACTACCCCGAGGTCGGCGAGAAGGAGATGCAGACAGTCTTCGCCCAGGTCGACGCCTTCAACCAGGACCTGCAAGCCTCCGGCTCGTGGGTCTTCGCCGGCGGGCTCCACCCCAACTCCACGGCCACCGTCGTGACGGCCTCGGCGGACGGAGAGCCGGTGCTGATCGACGGCCCGTATTCCGAGAGCAAGGAGCAGATGGGGGGCTTCTGGGTCATCGACGTCCCCGACCTCGACGCAGCCCTTGAGTGGGGCCGCAAGGGCTCCGCAGCCTGCATGGGCCCGGTCGAGGTGCGGCCCTTCCAGGGCGACGGCGGCCCCAGCGTCGACGCCGACGGCAACGCAGAGGCCTGACTCGTGGGTGCTGATGGCGTGAGCGACGCGGCGGCCGGGCTCGATCGCATCGCCCGCGCCGAGCATGGCCGCATCGTGTCCACCCTCACCCGCCTCCTCGGCAGTCTCGACCTCGCCGAGGAGGCGGCGCAGGAAGCGTACGTCGTCGCCGCTCGGACCTGGCCTGGCAGCGGGGTGCCGCCCAACCCCGGCGCGTGGCTGACCACGACGGCCCGCCGTCGTGCCATCGACCGCATCCGACGGGAGTCGCGCCGAGACGCCAAACAGCAGGAGGCCACCGTGCTCGCCGGTCTCGAGCCCGACCCGCACCCGCTGGACCCTCCCAGCGGGGTGGCCGACGACCGGCTGCGGATGATCTTCACGTGTTGCCACCCCGCGCTCGATCCGGCCTCGCAGGTGGCGCTGTGCCTCAAGGTGCTCGGCGGGCTCACCACCGCGGAGGTCGCCGCCGCCTTCCTCATCGCGGAACCCGCCATGGCGAAACGACTCACCCGCACCAAGGCGAAGATCGCGGCGGCCAAGATCCCCTATCGGGTGCCGGCCGACGCCGAGCTTGCGAGCCGGGTCCGGGGCGCGCTGGCCACGCTGTACCTCATCTACAACGAGGGTTATCTCCCGGGCGGGAGTCTGGCGCAGGACGCTATCCGGCCCGAGCTGACGAGCGAGGCGATCCGGCTGGTCCGCCTCGTCGTGGCGCTGATGCCCGACGAAGCCGAAGCGATCGGACTGCTCGCGCTCATGCTCCTCACCGACGCGCGACGGCCTGCCCGTGTCGTCGGGGAACGCCTCGTCACCCTCGATGAGCAGGACCGCTCCCGATGGGACCGCGCGATGGTCGCCGAGGGGCACGCCCTGGTCCGGGACTGTCTGCGGCGCGGTCGTCCCGGCCGTTATCAGCTCCTCGCCGCGGTCGGCGCCGTGCACACCGACGCGGCCACCGCGGCGCAGACCGATTGGCGGCAGATCCTCGCGCTCTACGACCAGCTGTACGCGCTCGAGCCCACGGCCGTCGTCGGCCTCAACCGCGCGGTCGCGGTAGCTGAGGTGGAGGGTCCACCGGCCGGGCTCGCGGCGCTCGAACAGCTACCGGGCCGGGCCGGTCTCGAGCGGTACCACGCGTTCCACGCCACCTGCGCCGAGCTCTTGCGCCGGGCGGGGCGCTCGGCGGAGGCGGCCGCGGCCTACGAACGGGCGCTCGAGCTCGCCACCAACCCGGCCGAGCGGACCCTCTTGGCCCAGCGTCGCGCGAGCATCCTCGGCTGACGGTCTCGACGGAGTTCGGGACGTCGAGTCTCTGTGTCTGACCCAGGCGTGCGTGGGCGAGGCTCAGCGCATGTCGGCGCCGAGCCGGCCGTACCGCCGCAGGACCTTTGGCACCTCGTCGCGCATGGCCCCGTACACCTTCTGGTCTGCCTCCGACACGACGACGTGATCCTCCTGCAGGTCACCGCGCAGCAGGTCGTACCCCTCCTTCAGGCTGCCGACGACGCCGAGCGCCTTGGCGCCGAGGATCGCCGCGCCCAGGCCGGAGCCCTCGGCCGCCCCGGTGACGATCATCGGCCGGCCGAGCACCCCCGCCACCACGTCTCGCCACAGCGGCGACCGGAACACCCCGCCGGTGGCGCGCACCTCGTGCACTGGTCCCGATCGACAGGCCTGCCTTGCCCGGCTCCATCGCACCGGTACCGAGGTTGCCCAGTGGCCCGTCTCCGGCGCCCACGACGACCGGCAGCCCCGCGGGCAGGCCGACGGCGGCAGCCGCCTCGGCGGTCAGCGGCAGGGTGTCGGTGGTGTCGTGGTTGGTCGGCAGCTGCTCCGGGCGGAGGCCGGTCAGCTCGATCGCTTCCGGGTTCCAGGCCCCTTCCTCCATGTCGAGCATGCCCGTACCCGACGCCGTCGACAGCTCCGTTGCCACCTGGCCCGTGAGGACCGTCAGGATCCAGTCCTTGAGCCCGACCCAGTACGCCGTGTCGCGGAGCACCTCGGGGTGGACATCGCCGTACCACCGCAGTTTGACCAGCGGCGACATGGGATGCGTCGGCGTACCGCTGATGTTGTGCAGACGGGCCCCCGTCGCGTGCTCGTTGAGGAGGTCGGCCTGGGCCCGGGCGCGGGAATCGGCCCAGGTGAGGATCTCGGTGACGGGCCGCAGCCGCGCGTCGAGGCCGACGAGTCCGTGCATGGCGGTGCTGATCGAGATGCCGATCACCCGGGAGGCGTCCACCTGGGCGATCGTCTCCCGCATCGCGTCGAGCGCGCCGCGGGCGATGACGTCGGGCTCCTGGACGTGCCAGCCCGGTTGGGGGTTGAGCAGGGGGTACTCGCGGGATGCCGTGAGGCGAACCGTCCCGTCGAGGGAGAACAGGGAGGCTTTGGCGGCGGTGGTGCCGACGTCGAGCCCCACGATGATGTCACCCTGCCTGACCTGACCCTGCCTAGCCTGACCCTGCCTGGCCTGACCCGGATGGGTGTCACCCGCCGCATCCAAGACCCGCCTCGCTCTCGTCCCGATCGGCGCTGCTGCGCCGAGGCTATCCCTGAACCGGGCAATGCCCGGCTCAGGGGCGTCCAGCTGCGCAACGGGAGCTACGTCAGAAGCCGACCCTTTCCTGGCGCGGCCCTGCGTGGTAATTTGCCCACATTATTCCGTAGAAATTATCGTCGGGAGGTAAGGGGTCAGACCGTCCGCATGGGGAGGTCTGTGCCGCCTGCTTGCGCCCGATGCGCTGCGGTGCCGACCGCCGGAAGGCGCCACCCTCTCCCCGCGCAGAGCGAAGGTGCGCCATGACCGCCACGTTGCCCACCGACCCCGTCGCCACGATGGAAGCGGGTGCTCGTGCGCCCGGCAGGACGCAGGGCAGGCCGCCCGGGGGCCGACCGTTCGGGAAAGCCCTGGCCGAGGTGCTCACCAGCACCGACCACAAGGTCATCGGCAATCTCTACTTCGTCACCACGTTCGCCTTCTTCATGTACGGGGGCGTGCTGGCTCTCGTGATCCGGACGGAACTGTTCGAGCCCGGCCTGCAAATCGTGCACAACCTGGAGCAGTTCAACCAGTTGTTCACCATGCACGGCTCGATCATGCTGCTGCTGTTCGCGACACCCCTGTTCGCTGGGTTCGCCAACGCGCTGCTACCGCTGCAGATCGGGGCACCGGACGTCGCGTTCCCGCGGCTGAACATGCTGGCCTTTTGGCTCTTCCTGCTCGGCGGGCTCATGGCCGGCTCCGGCTTCCTGGTGCCTGAGGGGGCCGCGTCATTCGGCTGGTTCGCCTACGCTCCGCTGTCGGACGCGACGTTCACCCCCAGTCTCGGCGGCGACCTGTGGGTGCTCGGTCTGGCGATGACCGGCTTCGGCACGATCATGGGCTCGGTCAACTTCATCACGACGACCCTGTGCATGCGTGCCCCCGGCATGACGATGTTCAGGTTGCCCCTGTTCACCTGGGGCATCCTCATCACGTCGATCATGGTGATCATGGCGTTCCCGGTGCTCGCCTCGGCCCTTTTGGCCCTGGCCGGCGACCGCCTCTACGGGATGCAGATCTTCGCCCCGGAGAACAACGGCCCGATTCTCTACCAGCACCTGTTCTGGTTTTTCGGGCACCCGGAGGTCTATATCATCGCGCTGCCGTTCTTCTCCATCATCAGCGAGATACTGCCGGTGTTCTCTCGCAAGCCTGTCTTCGGCTACAAAGGCCTTATTTTTTCGTTGATCGCCATCGCGGCGCTGTCGATGACGGTGTGGGCGCACCACATGTACGTCACCGGCCAGGTGCTCCTGCCCTTCTTCGCGGTCATGTCCATGTTGATCGCCGTGCCGACCGGGGTGAAATTCTTCAACTGGATCGGCACGATGTGGGGCGGCTCGTTGACGTTCGCGACCCCCATGCTCTGGTCACTGGGGTTCCTGGTGACCTTCCTGTTCGGCGGACTGACCGGCGTGATCCTGGCCAGCCCGGCGCTGAACTTCCACGTCTCGGATAGTTACTTCGTCGTGGCGCACTTCCATTACACGGTGTTCGGGACCGTGGTGTTCGCCATGTTCGCGGGCTACTACTTCTGGTGGCCGAAGCTCACCGGTCGCATGCTCGACGAGACGCTCGGCAAGGTGCATTTCTGGATGCTGTTCTTCGGTTTCCACGGCACGTTCCTGATCCAGCACGTGCTGGGCATGCGGGGCATGCCTCGCCGCTACGGCGACTACATGGTCGAGGACGACTTCCAGCTCTTCAACCAGATCTCGACGGTCTCATCCATGCTGATCGGGTTGTCCACACTGGTGTTCCTGTACAACGTGTGGCGCACCTGGAAGCGGGCGCCCAAGGTCACTGTGGATGACCCATGGCAGTTCGGAGCCTCGCTGGAGTGGGCCACCTCGTGTCCGCCACCACGGCACAACTTCGATACGATCCCACCGATTCGCTCCGAGCGACCCGCGTTCGACCTGCACCACCCGCAGGCCGACGAGGTTGCGCCTGTGGAGCCGGACCCCGACGTCACCGCGCGCCTGCACACCGCGGACCAGGGCGGGCCGTCGCCCCGTGCCACGTGAGATGCCGCTGTCACTGACCGCGCCCGGTCAGTCCACGGCGCTCAGTCCATTTCCCCGGACAGGTACTCGCGGTAGGCCGGCAGGTCGAGCGCCCCGTTGCCCGACAGGCCGATCAGGATGCTCGCCGAGGCGTCCGGGTCGGTGATCTCGCGGGCCTTCGTCACCGCCGCCGCGATGGCGTGGCAGGACTCCGGCGCGGGCACCAGGCCCTCGGCGCGGGCGAACGCCACCCCCGCCTCGAACGCGTCCCGCTGTTCTACGGCCACCGCGTCCATCATCCCCAGGTGCACCACATGAGACAGCAGTGGCGCCATGCCGTGGTAGCGCAGACCGCCCGCGTGCACCGGGTCCGGTACGAAGTCCTTGCCGAGCGTGTACATCTTGAGCAGGGGCGTCATCCCGGCGACGTCGCCGTGGTCGTACTCGTAGCGTCCCGCCGTGAGGGACGGGCACGCCGTCGGCTCCACCGCGATGAACTCCGTGGTCGTTCGCCCGGCGAGATTCTCGCGCAGCAACGGGAAAGCCAGTCCACCGAGGTTCGAGCCGCCGCCGGCGCACCCGTACACGTAGTCAGCCTGCGCCTCACCGAACATCGCGAGCTGCTTGAGCGTTTCCTCGCCGATCACCGTCTGGTGCAGGACGACGTGGTTGAGCACGCTACCGAGCGCGTACCGGGCGCGCGGCGCGTCGGTGACCGCGCTCTCGATCGCCTCGCTCACGGCCATCCCGAGGCTGCCCGGCGTGTTCGGGAACCTCTGGAGCATGTCCCGCCCGGCAGCCGTGAGATCGCTGGGGCTCGGGTGCACGGTCCCGCCGAACGTCTCCATCAGGATGCGCCGATACGGCTTGCTGTCGTAGCTCGCCCGTACCTGCCAGATCTCGCACTCGAGCCCGAACACCTCGCACGCGAAGGCCAGGGCGCTGCCCCACTGCCCCGCGCCGGTCTCGGTCGTCAGGCGCTGCACACCCTCGGCCGCGTTGTAGTAGGCCTGCGCCACTGAGCTGTTCGTCTTGTGGCTGCCGACGGGGCTCGCGCCTTCGTACTTGTAATAGATCCGCGCGCTCGTGCCCAGCACCTTCTCCAGGCGACGGGCTCGAGCGAGGGGGGAGGGCCGCCAGATCCGCAGGATGTCCTGGACCGGCTCTGGGATGTCGATCCAGCGCTGCGTGGTCAGCTCCTGCTCTGCAAGCCCACGCGGGAAGATCGCGAGAAGGTCGTCGACCGTGATGGGCGCCCTCGTGCCGGGGTGAAGGTGCGGCGGCATCGGCTCGGGCAGGTCGGCCGCGACGTTGTACCAGCGCGTGGGCAGCTCCGATTCGGGAAGGATCGCCTTAGTGAGGTGCGGGTTTGCGTCGGGTGCCGGGGTGGCCATGGAGAGTCCTTCGGGTGCGGAGATGAACTGGGATGCGGTGGGGTGGGGCGTGGCGGTCATTGGTCACGACGTCACGCGACGCCACGCGACGCCACGCGACGCCAGGTGACGTCGCGCGGCGTCATCAGAGCCCCCGGTCAGGTCGGGCGACCCCAGTCCTTCGCCTCGTCCGAGGCCTCCGGGGCGGCATCCTGGGACGCGGTCGGAACGGGCCCCGTCACCGCGGGCAGCTCCCCGAGCCCGGAGTCGACGACCTCGGTGTCGGTCACGGGCGTGTTCATCAGCTCGGGGCGCGGTGCGCCGCGGGTGATCGTCCTTGGCGCGCCGGTGCTCCCCTCGGCGGCGCCGTCCCGGGGCTGATCGGGGACCGGCTGGCCGGTCGCCTCGAACCACACGGCGGACAGCTTTTGCACGCGGACCGTCGCCGAGTAGGGCAGACCGTGCCACGGGATCTCCTCCGCGTGGATCTCACCCAGGTTGCCCAACCCGGCGCCCCCGTACGCCTCGGAGTCGGTGTTGAGGATCTCTGTCCAGACCCCGCCGCTCGGCAGCCCGATCCGGTAGCTGTGATGCTCCATGCCGGCGAAGTTCACGACGCACGCCACCGTCGGGCGTACCCCGTCCTGCGCCGCCGGCCCGAAGCGCAGGTAGCTGTACGCATTGCCGGTCGCGTCGTTGGCGTCGATCCAGCGGAACCCGTCCGAGTGGGAGTCCAGCGCCCAGAGGGCCGGGTGCGACATGTACAGGTGGTTGAGGTCCTTCACCAGCCGGTGCATCTTCCAGTGCGGCTCGTGGTCGAGCAACCACCAGTCGAGGCTCGACCCGTCGGCCCACTCGGAGTACTGCGCGAACTCGCTGCCCATGAACAGCAGCTGCTTGCCGGGGAAGCTCCACTGGAACGCGTAGTAGGCGCGCAGGTTGGCCATCTGCTCCCAACGGTCGCCCGGCATCTTGCCCAGCATCGACCCCTTGCCGTACACGACCTCGTCGTGGCTGATCGGCAGCACGAAGTTCTCGCTGTACGCGTAGATCATCGCGAACGTGAGTTCGTTGTGGTGGTATTGGCGGTACACCGGCTCCAGCGACGCGTAGTGCAGGCTGTCGTGCATCCAGCCCATGTTCCACTTCAGCCCGAAGCCGAGTCCGCCCATATAGGTGGGCGCGGTGACCCCACCCCAGCTCGTCGACTCCTCGGCGATCGTGCACGCGCCGGGGGAGCGACGATAGAGCGTCGCGTTCGTTTCTTGCAGCAGCTGGACCGCCTCGAGGTTCTCACGGCCCCCGTACTGGTTCGGCGCCCACTCTCCGTCTTCACGGCTGTAGTCGAGGTAGAGCATCGACGCGACCGCGTCCACGCGTAGCCCGTCGCAGTGGAACTCCTCCATCCAGTAGCACGCGTTCGCGACGAGGAAGTTGCGTACCTGGGGGCGGCCGTAGTCGAAGACGTACGTCCCCCACTCCGGGTGCTCGCCGCGCCGCGGGTCCGGGTGTTCGTAGAGGGCCTGTCCGTCGAACCGCCCCAGCGCGAAACCGTCCATCGGGAAGTGCGCCGGCACCCAGTCGAGAATCACCCCGATCCCGGCCTGGTGCAGCGCGTCGACGAGGTAGCGGAACTCGTCCGGGCTGCCGAACCGGCTGGTCGGTGCGTAGTAGCCCGTCACCTGGTAGCCCCAGCTGGGCCCGTACGGGTGCTCCATCACGGGCATGAGTTCCACGTGCGTGAAGCCGATGTCCTGGACGTAGTTGACCAGGTGCTCCGCCAGCTCGACGTAGGACAGACCCTGGCGCCAGCTGGCCAGGTGGACCTCGTAGATGCTCATCGGCTGCTCATGCGGCGCGCCGAGGTGGGAGCGGGACTCCATCCACTGCGCGTCGTCCCACGTGTAGTGGGACCGCGTCACGACGGACGCGGTCGCCGGCGGGCACTCGGTGGCGCGGGCCATCGGGTCTGCCTTTGTGCGGCGGTAGCCGTCCGCGCCGAGGATCTCGTACTTGTACGTCGCGTTCTCCTCGACGCCCGGGATGAACAGCTCCCACACCCCGCTGCTGCCGAGCGCGCGCATCGGATGGCAGGTGCCGTCCCAGGTGTTGAAGTCGCCGACGACGCGGATGGCCCGCGCGTTAGGCGCCCACACCGCGAATGACGTGCCGTTCACTTCGCCCATCTCGCCTGGGTACGTGCGTAGGTGGCTGCCCAGCACGGTCCACAGCTGCTCGTGGCGTCCCTCGCCGATCAGGTGCAGGTCGACTTCGCCGAGGGTGGGCAGGAAACGGTACGGGTCGTCGACGCGGTGCGTGAACTCGTCGCCGTAATCGATGAGCAGCCGATAGTCCGTCACCTGCGGCATGTCGAGCTGGACCTGCCAGACACCCTCGAAGTCGTGGTCGAGCGCGTGCACGGATCCGTCGGGCAGTTCCACCTTTATGGTGGCGACGTTGGGGCGCAGCACGCGCACGGTGACGCCGCCGTTCCACGGGTGGGCGCCGAGGATCCCGTGCGGGTTGCCGTGGCCGCCGTGCACGAGCAGGCCCAGCTCGTCCCAGCTCGCGGGGCGGAGCCGCGGCGTGGGGGGAGCGGGAGCCGGAGCTGCGGCGGGGGCAGTCGGAGCCGAGGGCGCCACCTTGCGTGTCGTGTCGTCGGAGGGACTAGAGGCGTCGGTGGTCATCGGGTCCTCGATTCGTGGGGGTGTGCACAGACGGGTGACGGCCGCCACCGGGATGCCCAGCCAGTCCGGGCGGTTACGGGCTTCGTAGACGACTTCGTACAGCGCCTTGTCGAGCTCGAGGGCGGCGAGGAGCGCCGCGGAGTCGGCGTCGCCGCGGGGATCGGTCGCCCGGGAGCCGTAGCCGGCGAGAAACGCCTCGCGAGCTGCGGCGGCCCAGTCCGCGGCCGCCTGAGCGGCGCCGGGCGCGGCCTGGGCGCGGGCCCCCGCGACGTAGTCGAAGGAGCGCAGCATCCCGGCGACGTCGCGCAACGGCAGGTCGGGGGTGTTGCGCTCGGCCAGCGGACGCAACGGTTCGCCCTCGAAGTCGAGCAGCACCCATCCGCGGCCCGGCACGTCGAGCACCTGGCCGAGGTGGTAGTCGCCGTGGATGCGTTGGAGGGGCGGCCAGTCGGCCCGGGCCGCCGCCTCGAAGACGTGGTCGATCGCGGGGGCGAGGTCGACGAGCGTGGGCGCCGCGCGCAGGGCCGCCTCGCGTCTGCGCGCCCAGGACCGCAGCTGTGCCTCGCGGGCGTCGGCCGGAGCGGTAGGTAGCACGCGGGCGAGCGCCTCGTGGACTGCGGCGGTCGTCGCGCCGAGTTGGCGGGCGCGGGGACGGAAGTCCACGCCGTCGGCGACGGCGTCGAGGGCCACCCGCCAGGCGTCACGGGTGCCGGCGAGAAACTCGGAGGCGAACGCGAGGTGTCCGCTCGCGACCATGCCCGGACGCACCGGGTCGTCCCACTCGCCGGTGACCGAACCGATCGGGGCGGGGACCACATCCGAGCCCGCCGCGGCGAGGGCCGACTGCAGGATCACGTCGGGGTTGTCGCCGTGATCAAGGACGCGAAACACCTTGACGATCAGCTCTCGGGCTTCGCAGTCGGCGATGACAGAGGTGTTTGACTGCTCACCCGTGAGAACACGCGATCCCTTCATGCGGATCCGGCGAGCCGCCGACTGCGGATGACCCGTCGCCGGCTCGCCGCGGTCCACCGACGCGAAGCCCCCGTCCGAGCGCCCTCCGCTGCTCAGCAACGCCATCAGCGCGGCGACGTAGACGGGATCGTGTGGAGCGTCATAGACGTAGCGGGTGCCGAGTACCGGATGCTCGCATATCCCCACGAGGGCATGCTCGGCGCCCGCGAGCGGAGCGTCGCGATAGGTGAGCGGCACTTGGTAGACCACCGGGGTCGCGCCGTGCTCGTCGGCGACGATCAAGGTCTCCGTACCGACGGCGCCCGCCGGGTCATCGAACCGGAAACTCCCGAGCCGCCGCAGCCGCGGGGCCTTGCCCTTGGCGGTGTACCACCGTTGCCCGGGCATCCACGCGGCGAGCAGATCGAGCGTGTCCGGCGTGGCGACCGCGTGGGAAGAGGCCTCAGCCAACGGGCTCACCCCCCGAGACGTACTGATGGCTGAAGTTGTCTATATCCATTAGTTCAGGCATCGTCGCTCTCCTGCAGGAGCAGCCAGTAGAAGTCACGGGACCCGAGCGTCGCCATGTAGGTGGCCTCGGCGCTCGCCCTCCCGAACCCCGATCCCCCGAAGAGGTCGCGGACGTGCGCGCCCGCATACCGTGGCGGCAGCTGCACCGTCCCGCCCTGCGGGCGGCTGGAGATGTTGTGTAAACACAACACGGACTCAGCGGCCCGGTCGAGCGCAGGGTCGGCCTCGACACGCCGCGTGAAGGCCAGCACCGCGTCATTGTCGACCTCCCGCAGCTCGAAGTCGCCGAGCCCGAAAACCGGGTGCGCCGAACGGACCTGCAACATCGCCCGCAGCCAGTGCAGCAACGAGCTGGACGAGGCGCGCTGGACCTCCACGTTGACGCTGTTGTGGTGGTACACCAACGACTGGATCACCGGCAGGAACAGCTTGCCCGGGTCGGCGCTGGAGAAGCCCGCGTTGCGGTCGGGGGTCCATTGCATCGGGGTGCGTACCGCGTCGCGGTCGCTCAGCCAGATGTTGTCGCCCATCCCGATCTCGTCGCCGTAGTAGAGACAGGGGCTGCCTGGCAGGCTCAGCAGCAGCGCGTTGATCAGCTCGATCTCGGCGCGCGAGTTGTCCAGCAGGGGGGCCAGGCGGCGTCGGATCCCGACGTTGGCCCGCATCCGGGGGTCGGGAGCGTACCAGCCGTACATGGCGGCGCGTTCCTCCGCGGTGACCATCTCGAGGGTGAGCTCGTCGTGGTTGCGCAGGAAGGTGCCCCACTGGCCGTCCGTGGGGATCGGTGGGGTGTCGGTGAGGACGTCGAGGATCGGGGTGGCCTTCTCCAGGCGCAACGCGGAGTAGAGCCGCGGCATCACCGGGAAGTGGAAGCACATGTGGCACTCCGGCGCCTCCGGGGTCCCGAAGTAGTCCACCACCTCGTGCGGCATCTGGTTGGCCTCGGCGAGCAGGATCCGCCCCGGGTACTCCTCCGCGACGAGGACCCGCAGCTGGGCGAGGAACTCGTGGGTCTTCGGATGGTTTTCGCCGCTGTGCCCGTCCTCCTCGAACAGATACGGAACCGCGTCGAGCCGGAACCCGTCGATGCCGAGGTCCATCCAGAACCGCACCACGTCGAACATCGCTCGGGCGACCGCCGGGTTTTCGAAGTTCAGATCCGGTTGGTGGGAGAAGAACCGGTGCCAGAAGTACTTCCGCCGCACGGGATCGAAGGTCCAGTTGGACACCTCGGTGTCGACGAAAATGATCCGCGCCTCCGCGTACTTCGTGTCGTCGTCGCTCCACACGTAGAAGTCGCCGTACGGCCCCTCTGGGTCGCTGCGAGAGGCCTGGAACCACGGATGCTGGTCGGAGGTATGGTTCATGACCAGGTCGGTGATCACCCGGATACCTCGAGCGTGCGCCTGGTTCACCACCTCGGCGAACTCCGGCAGCGTCCCGAACTCGGGCAGCACCGCCGTGAAATCACTGATGTCGTAGCCGCCGTCGCGCAAGGGGCTCGCGTAGAACGGCGGCAGCCACAAGCAGTCCACTCCGAGCCAGGCCAAGTAGTCGAGCTTGCCGATGAGGCCCCGGAAGTCGCCCGCCCCCGAGCTGGTCGAGTCGGCGAAGGCCCGGATCAGCACCTCGTAGAACACCGCGGTCTTGTACCAGGTCGGGTCGTCGGGCAGCCCCGAGGTGTGCGGGTTCGTTCCGGCCACGTCAGAACCTCCGGACGCTGATGATGTGCACGGGCTCGGTCCCCCGGCCCAGGCGCACGTACGCGTGCTCCCCCCACTGCCACGACGCGCCCGTGATGAGTTCCTTCGCCACGAAGCTGGTCCCCCACTCCAGGCCGAGCGCCGGCAGGTCGAAGTGCAACCACGTCTCGCGCGTCGCGTGCGGGTCCAGGTTGGCGGCGACGATGATCGTGTCGTCCTGCGCGCCGATCACCCGCCGCTTGCTGAAGACCAGGAAATTGGCATCGTCCGCGGAATGGAAGACGATGTTGCGCAGCCAATGCAGCGCGGGGTGGGCGCGGCGGATCTCGTTGATCGCCGTCAGCCAGTCGGCCATCCACAGCTTCCCGGCCTTCGGGCCGCCGGGCTCGTAGTCCTCCCAGCGGCGGTTCTTGAACTGGTATTTCTCGTTGTCGAGCTGCTCCTCCACACCGGGACGCGGCACGGCCTCGATCAGCTCGTACCCCGTATAAATGCCGTACGTGGGCACGAGCGTGGCGGCAAGGGCGGCGCGCAGCTTCCATGCGTTCGGGCCACCGAACTGCATGTACGGGGTGAGGATGTCGTGGGTCGTCGGCCAGAAACTCGGCCGCATGAACGGGGCGTCGTCCCGTGCCAGCTCCTCGACGTACTCGCGCAGCTCCTGCGCCTCGTTGCGCCACGCGAAATAGGTGTAGCTCTGCTGGAAACCCATCGTGGCCAGGGCCTTCATCATCGGCGGCCGGGTGAACGCCTCGGCGAGCCAGATGACGTCCGGGTGGCTCGCAGCGACATCGGCGATGAGCCACTGCCAGAACTCGACCGGCTTGGTGTGCGGGTTGTCGACGCGGAAGATCTTCACGCCATGGTCGATCCATACCTGCACCACGCGGCGGATCGCGGCGTAGATGCCCGCCGGGTCGTTGTCGAAGTTGAGCGGGTAGATGTCCTGGTATTTCTTCGGCGGGTTCTCCGCGTAGGCGATCGTGCCGTCCGCCCGGGTCGTGAACCATTCCGGGTGCTCGCCCACCCACGGGTGGTCCGGTGCGCACTGCAGCGCAAAGTCCATCGCCACCTCCAGGCCGAGCCGCGCGGCCTCGGCGACGAAGACGTCGAAGTCGTCGAACGTGCCCAGCGACGCGTCGATCGCGTCATGGCCGCCGTCGGCGCTGCCGATGGCGTATGGGCTGCCTGGATCGTCGGGGCCCGCCCCGAGCGTGTTGTTGGGGCCTTTGCGGTTGACCTGGCCGATCGGGTGGACGGGGGTGAGGTAGACGACGTCGAAACCCATCCGGGCGATGGCCGGCAGCCGCTGCATCGCGGTGCGCAGCGTGCCGGTCACCCACTTCCCGGTGACCTCATCGACGTAACACCCTTCGCTGCGGGGGAAGATCTCGTACCACGCCCCGTACAGAGCGCGCTCGCGCTCGACCCGCCAGGCGTAGTCGGGGCTGGGCGACACGAACTGCCGCAAGGGGCGCGTGAGCAGCTCGGCGCGCACGGCCGGACCGATCCCGCCGGCCAGCCGCTCCTCGACGTCTCGGGAGGTGTCGCGCAGGGTGGCCGCCCCCGCGGTCAACCGGTCGCGAGCATCGTCAGGGCGTTGGACCTCGTCGCGGGCGCGTTCCAGCAGCCGAGCCCCCTCCTCGAACATCAGGTCCACGTCGACTCCGGCGCGTACCTTGATCGTCGCGTCGTGCTCCCACGTGCCGTACGGGTCGCGCCATCCCTCGACCCGGTAGCTCCACCGGCCTACTCGGTCGGCCGCCGTCACGGCCTCCCAGATCATGAGGCCGGTGTTGACGCACCGCATCGGAACGACGTGCTCGCCGCCGGTCGGGTCGACGAGCACGAGGCTCGCGTTGACGGCGTCGTGCCCCTCCCCAAAAACGGTGGCCGTGAAACGAACGTCCTCGCCGACCACCGCGATCGTGGGCCATGCCCCACCCTCCAGGACCGGCTGTACGTCGAGCACCGGAATGCGCCCGATGGGCCGGCCCGCAGGGCTCGACGCGGCGGGCACAGGTGCCGGCGCGGCGGCCGGTGAGGGGCCGGCTGACGCGGAACGGAGGTCGGCAGGTGGCGGGGTCGCGTTCACGCTTCCGACGCTATCGGTTTCGGGCTCGCCGCTGCGCGTCCCGGGCCGCCGGGAGCGTCACATGCGCGCTCAAGGCATGCCATAGCCGTCGGCTACGCTTCGAGACGTGAAGGCAATTCGACGATTCAACGTGCGGTCCGTGCTCCCGGAACGGATCCGGCAGCTGGGGGACCTGGCCGCCAACCTGCGGTGGTCGTGGCACACCGCCAGCCGCAACCTCTTCGCCGAGATGGCGCCCATCCGCTGGGAGAAGGCCGGGCACGACCCGGTGGCTCTCCTGTCGAGTCTTTCGTCGGAGGAGCTGGAGGCTCTCGCCGCGAACCCCGAGTTCGTGGCCAAGGTGGAGACCGCCCACGACGACCTGCAGGCGTACATCACGCAGCCGCGGTGGTACCAGAAGTGGGCGCAGGACACCCCGGGCGAGACGCCGCGCTCGATCGCGTACTTCAGCGCTGAGTACGGCATCACCGAGGTACTACCGCAGTACTCCGGCGGCCTCGGCATCCTGGCCGGGGACCACCTCAAGTCCGCGTCCGACCTCGGGGTCCCCGTCATCGGCGTCGGCCTGTTCTACCAGACCGGCTACTTCGCCCAGTCGCTGAACGCCGACGGGTGGCAGCAAGAGACGTACCCGGTCCTCGACCCTGACGGGCTTCCCCTGTCGCTGCTACGCGGCGAGGACGGGAAGCCCGCCACCATCAAGCTGAGCATGCCCGGGGGCCGCACGCTGCACGCCTTCATCTGGCGCGCGCAGCTGGGCCGCATCCCGCTGCTCCTGCTGGACAGCGACGTCCACGAGAACGACCTGGATCTGCGAGGTATCACCAACCGGCTGTACGGCGGCGGCGGCGAGCAGCGCGTCCAGCAGGAGATGCTGCTCGGGATGGGCGGCGTGCGTGCTCTGCGGCTATGGAGCAGGCTCAGCGGCACCCCGGCCCCCGACGTCTACCACTGCAACGAGGGCCACGCGGGCTTCCTCGGCATCGAGCGGATCCACGAGCTGACGACGCAACACGCTCTGACCTTCGACGAGGCCGTCGAGGCGACGCGCGCCGCGACGGTGTTCACCACCCATACCCCGGTGCCCGCGGGCATCGACCGCTTCGGCGCCGACCAGATCCGCCGCTACTTCGGCGGCGACACCGCGCTGGAAGGGGTGCCTGTCGACCGGCTCCTGGCGCTCGGCGCGGAGACGTACCCCGGCGGCGCCGGCGGCGTCTTCAACATGGCCCTCATGGGCTTGCGCCTGGCCAAGCAGGCGAACGGCGTCTCCCGATTGCACGGCGTGGTGAGCCGGGAGATGTTCGCGGGTCTGTGGCCGGGCTTTGACGGCGACGAGGTGCCGATCACGTCCATCACCAACGGCGTCCACGCTCCGACGTGGGTCGACCAACGGATCTTCGACCTCGCGGACACGTACGGGCCCCTGGCATCCTCCAGCGCCAAGATCGCGCAGTACGCCCGCAAGGCCACCGACGAGCAGATGTGGGCGGTGAAACGTGAGTTGCGCGCCACGCTCGTGGAGATGGCGCGGCGTCGCACCAGGGAGAGCTGGCTCAAGCGCGGTGCGTCCGCGGCCGAGCTCGGCTGGACCGATGACATTCTGAGCGCCGACGTGCTGACGCTCGGGTTCGCCCGCCGGGTGCCCACGTACAAGCGGCTCACCCTCATGCTGCGCGACCCCGAGCGGTTGAAGCGCATCCTGCTCGACCCCGACCGCCCCGTGCAGCTCGTCATCGCGGGCAAGTCGCACCCGGCGGACGACAACGGCAAGCGGCTCATCCAGAAGATGGTCCGGTTCGCCGACGACCCGAAGGTCCGCCGCCGGATCGTGTTCCTGCCGAACTACGACATCGGCATGGCGCGCCATCTCTACCCGGGCTGCGACGTGTGGCTCAACAACCCGTTGCGCCCCCTGGAGGCGTGCGGTACGTCCGGCATGAAGGCCGCCCTCAACGGCGGCTTGAACCTGTCGGTTCTCGACGGGTGGTGGGACGAGTGGTACGACGGTGAGAACGGCTGGGACATCCCGACCGCCGACGGTGTGGCCGACCCTGATCGTCGCGACGACATCGAGGCGGCCGCCCTGTACGACCTCATCGAGAACCGCGTGGCGCCGCGCTTTTACGACGTGGACGAGGCAGGCGTGCCGCGCCGCTGGGTCGGGATGATGCGGCACACGCTGGCCACGCTGGGACCGAAGGTGCTCGCTACGCGCCAGGTGCAGGACTACACGACGGAGCTGTATCTGCCGGCGGCGCGCGCCTCGTGGGCCGTGACCGACAACGACTTCGCGGGGGCGCGTGATCTCGCGGCATACCGTCGCCGCATCACCGACGAGTGGCCGTCGCTGCACGTGGACCACGTCGAGTCCTCGGGGGTGTCCGACGCCCCGCAGATCGGCGACAGCTTCCACATCCGCGCGTTCGTCTCTCTGGGAGCCTTGCGGACTGAGGATGTCGACGTGCAGGTGGTCTACGGACACGTCGACGCGAACGACCTGCTCACGAACACGGCGACGAACTCACTGTCCTCGGTCGAGGTGTACGAGGGGGGGCGGCACCGCTTCGAGTGCGACTTGAGGATCATGCGCACCGGACCATTCGGTTACACCGTCCGCATCGTGCCGAAGCACCCACTGCTGGGGACTCCTGCGGAGTTCGGCCTGGTCGTCAATGCCTGATCGCCACAACGTCTGATCGCGACAACGCCCGTGAGGTCGACGACCTCACGGGCGTTGTGCTGCTCGGGCCTGGGATCACGGTCCAGCCCCCAGGCGCGTCAGACGATCAGATAGACCTGCAGCGTCGCCGCTCCGACCCGCGTCACGTGGCCCGGGTCGATCAGAGGGACTTCACCCGCCGTGTCCGAGGCGGGTCGCTCCCAGCCTGAGTCCCACAGCAGCTGGTAGGCGTCGCCGAAGGCGCCCAGGGGGGGCAGCGTCACACTCTCGGGGCGGTGCTTGCCCTGAAAGACCAGCAGCAGGCTGTCGCCCTCGACGTCGTACCCGTACAGCTGCATCTGCAGCACCCGGCACGTCGGGTCGTCCCAGGCGGCGTTGTCCATCAGCTCGCCCTGACGCCCGAACCACAGGACGTCGCCGCGCCCGTCGCCCAGACGAGGGATCGGGGTGAAGAAGGTGGATTGCCGGAAGACGCGATGCTCTTGCCGCAACGACAGCAGGTACGTGGTCGTGGCCAGCAGGTCCTCCTGCCACGCCTGCGGGTCCCAGTTCAGCCAGCTGAGGGCGTTGTCCTGACAGTAGGCGTTGTTGTTGCCGCCCTGAGTCCGGCCGAGCTCGTCCCCGGCACTGAGCATCGGCACGCCGGTGGCGAGCAGGGTGGTGGCGAGCAGGTTGCGCATCGACCGGCGCCGCGCCGCGCGGATCGCCGGATCGTCCGTCGGACCCTCGACCCCGTGGTTGTAGGAGCGGTTGTCGTTGGTGCCGTCCCGGTTGTCCTCGCCGTTGTCCTCGTTGTGCTTCCAGCCGTACGCGGTGAGGTCGGCCAACGTGAACCCGTCATGGGCGGTCACGAAGTTGATGCTGGCGAGCGGCCCCCGGTCGTCATGGTCGAACATGTCCGCGCTCCCGGTGAGCCGTGTCGCGAGATCGCGGACGCCGTGCCCCGTGTACTCGTGCTGGGCCATGTCCCCGAGCCAGAAGGTGCGCACCGCGTCGCGGAAGCGGTCGTTCCACTCACCGAACGGTGGCGGGAACTGCCCGGTCCGCCAGCCGTGGATACCGCAGTCCCACGGCTCGGCGATCAGCTTCACCCGGGACAGCACGGGGTCGGTCCGCAAGGCCACGAGGAAGGGGTGGTCGGGGTTGTAGTCGTCACCCCGCCCGCGAGCGAGCGCGACGGCCAGGTCGAACCTGAAACCGTCGACGTGGCACTGCTCGACCCAGTACCGCAGCGAGTCCAGCACCAACCCGCAGGTCATCGGGTTACGCAGGTCGAACGTGTTGCCGCACCCTGTGACGTCGATGTCGTGGCCGCGCTCGTCGAGGCGGTAATAGGTGGCGCTGTCGAGGCCGCGCCAGGACAGGGTCGGCCCGCGCTGGCTCTGTTCCGCCGTGTGGTTGTAGACGACGTCGAGGATGACCTCCAACCCAGAGTCGTGCAGGGTGCGCACCATCGACTTGAACTCGTCGACCACGCCCTGCGGATCGGAGACGGAGGCGTAGGTCGCCTGCGGGGCGAAGAACCCGAGCGTGTTGTACCCCCAATAGTTCGTCCGCCCGCTCATCGCCAAGTGCTGCTCGGCGGAGAACGCCTGGACCGGCAACAGTTCCAGCGTCGTCACGCCGAGGCTCAGGAGGTGGTCCACGAACGCGGGATGCGCCAGCCCCGCGTACGTGCCGCGCAGTTCCTCCGGCACGCCCGGGTGGCGGGCGGTCGCGCCCTTGACGTGGGTCTCATAGATGACGGTGTGGGTCCAGGGGACGCGCTGCTTCATCCTGGATCCCCAGTCGAAACGGTCGTCGATCACCACCGAGCGAGGTACGAAGGGGGCGCTGTCGCGGTCGTCGCGCACCTCGGTCGATCCCACCAGGTCGGGGCCGACGGTGTGGCCGTAGATCGCGGGCGTCAGCCGCACGGCGCCGTCGATGGCGCGTCCGTACGGGTCCAAGAGCAGCTTCGCGGAGTTGTGGCGCATCCCGGCGTCGGGGCGCCACGGGCCGTCGACGCGAAACGCGTAGCGTTGGCCGGGGCGCACCTGTGGCAGCGTGGCGAACCACGTGCTGTGCATCCGGTGGGTCATCGGGTGGCGTACCTCCGACGCTCCGCTCGGATCGTCCGCGTCAAAGAGACACAGCTCGACGCGATCGGCTCGCGAGGCGTACACGGCGAAGGTGGTGCCGTCCGCCGTCGAGGTGGCGCCGAGGGGTGGGGGCAGGTCCGGGCTAGGCCGCATTGACCCAGCGTAGCGACAGGGCGCGCCGCGGCGAACGCGTCCGCACCCTGAGCTGGGCAGGAGAACCCGGTTCGGAAATCCCGACGTGCGGACGGCCCGCCGCGCCTCGAAACGTCAGAGGCAGGAAGTGGTTCGCGATGCCGCTGCCGGATACGTTAGGAGCATGAGCGATCCCACTGCGTTGCCGGACTTCCCGCCGCCCGCCGAGGAACACCCACTGCGGGGACGCATGCTCGACGCGCTACAGGACGAGGGGTACCGCCCCGACATCGACCCGGACGGCGACATCGCGTTCAAGGTACAGGGCCAGCAGCTCTTCGTGCACTGTGTGGAAGGCGACGTGCCGCTCATGCGCGCCTTCGGACAGTGGCAGATCGACGAGGAGCTGCCGAAGGACGAGCTACAGCGGCTGCGGTCGTGCAACGAGTTGACCCTGCGGCTCAACGCCGTCAAGGTCGGGCTCAACGGCGACACACTTTTCGTGACGATGGAGCAGATCTGTCCGACCGGTATCGACGCGAGGATGTATGTCTCGCTCGCCGTCCAGATGTTGCTCCAAGCGGTGCAGCTGTGGCATGAGCTGATGCTCGGCAAGGACGTGTTCGGAGAAGGGATCGCCTGAGATGAGTTCCACGAGTGAGTACGTGCGCCTGGAGGTCGCGGACGGCATCGGCACGATCCGCGTCGACCGGCCCAAGATGAACCCGCTGAACGGCGAGATCCAGGACGCGATCGCCGCGTTCGCCGAGGAAGTGAGCGACCGCGACGACATTGCGGCCGTGATCGTCTACGGCGGCCCCAAGGTCTTCGCCGCGGGAGCGGACATCAAAGAGATGCAGCAGATGACGTACGCCGAGATGTCGGTGCGCGCCCCGAGGATCGGGGCGTTCACGGCCGCGGTCGCCGCGATCGGCAAGCCGACGGTCGCCGCGATCGAGGGATACGCGCTCGGCGGGGGCTGCGAGCTGGCCCTGGCGTGCGATTTCCGCGTGGCGGGCTCTAACGCCAAGCTCGGCCAGCCCGAGATCCTGCTCGGCATCATTCCGGGGGCGGGCGGCACCCAACGGCTGCCCCGGCTCGTCGGCCCGGCGAAGGCCAAGGAGCTCATCTTCTCGGGGCGGCCGATCGATGCGGAGGAGGCGCTGCGGATCGGGCTGGTGGACCGCATCGCCGAACCGGGCCAGGCGTACGAGCTGGCGCTGGCGATGGTGAAGGGCTACGTCGGCGGTCCGGCGCAGGCGCTGCGTCTGGCCAAGGCCGCGGTCGACCGGGGCCTGGAGGTCGACCTGGAGACGGGGATGGCCATTGAGGCGATGCAGTTCGCGGGCACCTTCGCGACGGACGACCAGAAGATCGGCATGGCGTCCTTCGTCGAGCAGGGACCGGGCAAAGCGAGCTTCACGGGCCGGTGAGCTGCACGCGCAGGGACGGCCGTCGGGGAAGGCCGCCACATGTGGGATCCGTCACGCGCGGAGGCATCGAGCACGCGACCCGGCCAGCGTAAAGTCGAAGAGATAGTGACCGCGCTCTGACCTGCGTCGGCCTCTGTGCGTACCGCAGGATGGGCCGCCCGGACGGCTCGGGAACGGCAGCCAACCAAGGAGGGCGAGAGATGAACATCGTCGTCTGCATTAAGCACGTGCCCGACGCGCAGGGCGACCGGTCGTTCGAGAGCGACCAGACCACGGACCGCGAGTCGGTCGACGGACTGCTGTCCGAGCTGGATGAGTACGCGCTCGAGGAGGCCCTGAAGATCAGGGAGACCGGCGAGGGCGAGATCACCGTCTTGACCATGGGTCCGGCCAAGGCCGCCGACGCGATCAAGAAGGCGCTCCAGATGGGCGCCGACAAGGGGGTGCACGTCCTGGACGACGCGCTCGCGGGTTCGGATGCCCCGGCGACCTCCTTGGTGTTGGCCGAGGCGATCAAGAAGATCGGCATCCCGGATCTGGTCATCACCGGGATGGCCTCGACCGACGGCACCATGTCGGTCGTGCCCGCCATGCTGGCGGAGCGTCTCGGGATCTCGCAGGTCACCTTCGCCTCCGAGCTGACCCTGACCGGCGGCACAGCGACCATCCGCCGCGACGGCGACATCGCGACCGAGATCATCGAAACGAAACTGCCGGCGCTGGTGTCGGTGACCGACCAGATCAACGAACCGCGTTACCCCTCCTTCAAGGGGATCATGGCGGCCAAGAAGAAGCCGGTCGAGACGTGGGGGTTGGGGGATCTGGGCGTCGACGCGGGCCAGGTGGGCCTCGACGCGGCGTGGACGAAGGTGCTGTCGAGCGCCAAGCGGCCCCCGCGCGACAAGGGCCTGATCGTCACCGACGACGGTCTGGGCGGCGCGGTGCTCGCGCAGTTCCTGGCGAGTCAGAAGTTCGTGTGAGCAGCGGAGAGGGCACAGGGATCACGATGGCCGAAGTTCTCGTCTTGGTCGACCACGTCGATGGAGCGGTGCGCAAGACGACGTCCGAGATGCTCACGTTCGCCGCCCGGCTCGGTGAGCCGTCGGCCGTCTTCATCGGGCCCGGTCTCGACGCGGCGACAGACGCGCTGGCGCGGTTCGGGGCGCGCAAGATCTATGCTGTCTCGGCGCCGGACGTGTCCGAATACCTGGTGGCTCCGGTGGCCGAGGTCCTCGCCCAGCTCGTCGAGCAGGTCTCGCCTGCGGCGGTCTTGCTGTCGAGCAGCACACACGGCAAAGAGATCGCCGCGCGCCTGGCGATCAAGACGTCGTCCGGGCTGATCACCGACGCCGTCGACGTCCGAGCGGGCGGGGAGGGCGTGGAGACGACGCAGTCGGTGTTCGCCGGCTCGTTCACGGTCGAGGCGACCGTCACGAAGGGCACCCCGATCATCACCGTGAAGCCGAACTCGTGCGCGCCGCAGGAGGCGGCCGGGACGGCGACCGTGGAGGAGGTATCGGTGATCCTGTCCGACCTCGCCAAGGGAGCACGGATCACCGAGCGCCGTGAGAAGCAGGCGAGCGGACGGCCCGAGCTGACGGAGGCGGCGATCGTCGTGTCCGGCGGTCGCGGCACGGGTGGCGACTTCGCCGCCGTCGAGCACTTGGCGGATACCCTGCGCGCGGCGGTCGGCGCTTCTCGGGCTGCCGTCGACGCCGGCTGGTACCCCCACACGCACCAGGTCGGCCAGACGGGCAAGCAGGTGTCGCCGCAGCTCTACGTGGCCTGCGGGATCTCGGGGGCCATCCAGCACCGGGCCGGCATGCAGACCTCGAAGACCATCGTGGCCATCAACAAGGACGAGGAGGCACCGATCTTCGACCTCGTCGACTTTGGCGTGGTGGGCGACCTGTTCGCGGTGTTGCCGCAGGCGGACGCCCAGATCAAGGCTCAGCGCGGATAGCGTCACAGGATCGGATCGGCAGACCCTTCGACCACCACGCCCGGTCGCTCCCTGCAGCGGCCGGGCTTTGGCGTGCCCGAGCAGCGCGTCCTCGCGGAACCCGAGATGGTGGATCGTGACATGTCGCGGGACGAGCTCGCGGACGAAAAGCACTGAGCCCCGACGGCTTCGGGGGGCAGCGTCGGGGCTCAGTGGGTCAGGGGGCCGACCGCGCGGTGACATGGTTCTCGCGGTCGATGCTTCGACCCTAACCGACCTTCGCCGGGGGCCTTCACCAGATCGAAGGGTGGTTTGCGCACAGAAACGGCGCGGCCTACGTCCCGCCAGGAATGTGCAGGTCGCACCGTGCGAGGCTGCATCGTGACGCCTTCACGGACCAGTGGAGAGCTCCATCACACCTCCGACGGCCGACGGACGTACCATGCTTCGGTGAGCGTCTACCTCGACCACGCAGCGACGACGCCCGTGCTGCCCGAGGTGGCCGACATGGTCGCGGAGGCGATGCGCGAGGTGGGCAACCCGAGCTCCGTGCACGCGCAAGGTCGAGCCGCTCGTCGCCGGGTGGAGGAGGCGCGCGAGGATCTCGCCGACGCCCTCGGTGCCCGGCCCGCCGAGGTGCTGTTCACCTCAGGCGGCACGGAGTCGGACAACTTGGCCGTCAAGGGGCTGTTCCGGCATGCGCGCGACCGCGAGGGCGCTCGGCGACGCCTCGTCGTGTCCTCCGTGGAGCACTCGGCGGTGAACGACTCGGTGGAGCACCTGGTAAGTCACGAGGGCGCGGCAATCACCTGGGTGCCCTGTGGACGCGACGGCGTCGTGCGCGTCGACGACTTCGCGGCGGCGATCGACGACCCGGACTCCGGCGGGGCCGCGTCTGTCGCGGCCGTCATCGACATGTGGGTCAACAACGAGACAGGCGTGGTGCAGCCCGTCGCCGAGGTCGCGGCCCTGGCGCGAGAGCGGGGCCTGCCTCTGCATACCGACGCGGTGCAAGCGGTGGGGAAGGTCCCGCTCGACTTTGCCGCGAGCGGCGCCGACGCCCTCGCCGCGTCCGCTCACAAGGTCGGCGGCCCGATCGGCGTCGGGGTCCTGCTGGCCCGACGGGACGCGCCGATCCAGCCGATCTCCCACGGTGGGGGTCAGGAGCGTCAGCTGCGCAGCGGCACGGTCGCGATGCCGCTCATCGTCGGGATGTCGCTGGCCGTGCGCCGGGCCGTCGACTCCAGGGCGGAGGAGGCGCAGCGCGTGGGGGCGCTGCGGGACAAGCTGTTGGCGGAGGTGCTGGCACGCATTCCGGGCGCGCAGGTCACCGGATTCTGGGAGCCCGGCGACGTCCTGCGGCGCTCGCCCGCCCACGCGCACGTCCTGCTGCCCGACTGCCAGGGCGACTCACTGCTGTTCCTGCTCGACGCCGCGGGCGTGGCCTGCTCGACCGGCTCGGCGTGTCACGCGGGCATCCCCCACCCCAGCCACGTGGTGCTCGCGATGGGTTATCCGGAGGAGGAGGCGCGCGGCGCGCTACGGCTCACGCTCGGGCACACCAGCACGGAGGCTGACGTGGTCGCCTGCCTCGCCGCCCTTCCGGAGGCCGTGGCGCGCGCGCAGCGAGCGTACGCGGCGACCCGGCTGCGGGCCGCCGCGCGGGGGGCCTGAGGTGGTGCCGTGTGTCAGCGCGCCGGAGCAGCCGGAGGGCCGGCGATGAGAATCGTCGCCGCGATGAGCGGGGGTGTCGACTCGGCCGTGGCTGCGGCGCGGATGCTGGAGCTCGGCCACGACGTCGTCGGCGTACACCTGGCGCTCTCGCAGTCCCCGGCGACGTTGCGCGCCTCGGCGAGGGGCTGTTGCTCTATCGAGGACGCCGGTGACGCGCGCCGGGTGGCGGACCGACTCGGCATCGCCTTTTACGTCTGGGATCTCGCGGAAGAGTTTCGGCGCGAGGTGGTGGACGACTTCGTCAGCGAGTATGCGGTGGGCCGCACCCCGAACCCGTGCCTGCGCTGCAACGAGCGGATCAAATTCGCCGCCCTGCTGGACACGGCGCTGGCCCTCGGCTTCGACGGGGTGGCGACAGGCCACTACGCGCGGGTGGCGATGCCAGGTGACGCGCTCAACACGACCGGGCGGCGCGAGCTGCACCGTGCCGTCGACGCGGCCAAGGACCAGTCGTACGTGCTGGGGGTTCTGGACGTCGAACAGCTCGCGGGTGTGCACCTGCCCCTCGGGGACTCGACGAAGGACGTGGTGCGGGCCGAGGCCGCGGCCCGGGGCTTTTCCGTGGCCCGCAAGCCCGACAGCCACGACATCTGCTTCATCCCCGACGGTGACACGCGGGCCTTCCTCGCGGCCCGACTGGGGGATCGTCCGGGTCCGATCGTCGACGCCGACGGCGCGGTCGTGGGCGAGCATCGCGGGACGTACGGCTTCACGGTCGGCCAACGACGCGGGCTAGAGCTGAGGCGGCCCGCGTCCGACGGGCGGCCGCGCTACGTCGTCGGCGTGGACGTGGCGCGCGGCGAAGTCCTTGTCGGACCGAACGAGATGCTCGGGATCGACGTCGTGAGGGGCCGACATGGTCGTTGGTGTGGGGAGCCCCTGTCGGGGGAGATGTCCTGCGCGGTGCAGTTGCGCGCCCACGGCGAGGAGATCCCCGCGACGGCCCGAACGGTCGAGGTCTCGGGCGCGCCGTCCCCGGGGGCCGACCCGATCGTGGAGATCCGGCTCTCACGGCGTACGAGGGGAGTCGCGGCCGGGCAGAGCGCGGTGCTGTACGACGGAACCCGTGTCGTCGGCTCCGTCACGATCGATTCCACGGCACGGCTCTGAGCGCCTCGTTCACCGCGGCGACGGGCGGCTCTGCCGGCGTCGAGCGCATGCTCCCCGACGGCGGCGCGGGTACGCTCCGGTCGGTCCATGGGAGCAGGATGTGCCCATGAGCGCAGGCGGGAGTCCGTCGCGACCGGGTCCTGGTCCGGACCGGACGGGATTGGCGAGGCGGCTCGGGCTGCGCGACGCGGTCGTGATCGGCCTGGGCGCGATGATCGGTGCCGGGGTGTTCGCGGCGTTCGCTCCCGCGACCCGGGCGGCGGGCGGGTGGCTGCCGTTAGCGCTCGGTGTCGCGGGGTTGGTGGCGTACTGCAACGCCACGTCGTCCGCGCGGCTCGCCGCGTTGTACCCGGCGGCGGGCGGCACGTACGTCTACGGTCGCGAGCGGCTCGGCGAGCTGTGGGGGTACCTGGCGGGCTGGTGCTTCGTGACGGGCAAGACCGCCTCGTGTGCCGCGATGGCGCTGACGGTGGGGCAGTACGCGTGGCCGGAGCACGCCCGAGCGCTCGCGGTGCTCGCTGTGGCGGGCGTGGTGGCCCTCGACTGCGTCGGCGTGAAAAAGAGCGCGCTGGCCGCACGCGCGATCGTCGCGGTGGTGATCGTGGTCTTGCTGGTCGTGGGAATGTCGGCCTGGTGGCCGGCCGCCGGCCGAGCGGCAGTCGGCGGCGCGACGGTCGGCGGCAGCACCCCGTACGGGGTGCTTCAAGGTGCGGGACTGTTGTTCTTCGCCTTCGCCGGGTACGCGCGGATCGCGACGCTCGGGGAGGAGGTGCGCGACCCGGTGCGGACGATTCCGCGCGCGGTGCCGATCGCGCTGACGATCACGCTGGGGGTGTACGCGTGGGTGGCGGCCGCGTTGTTGCGCGGGCTCGGGCCGGGCGGGGTGGCCGGATCTTCCGCGCCGGTCGCGGCGCTGGCCGCGGTGGGGGCGTGGCCGGCGCTGGAGGGCATCGTGCGCGGCACCGCGGTGCTGGCGGCGTTCGGATCGCTGCTTTCCCTGCTGCTCGGCGTATCGCGCACGACGTTTGCGATGGCCCGCGACGGCCACCTGCCGGGCGGGCTCGCGGCGGTGAGTCCACGCAGCCGCGTCCCGGCGCGGGCGGCGCTGGCGGTGGGAGCGCTGGTGGCCGTGGGGGTGTCCCTCGCGGATGTGAGAAGCGCGATCGGGTTCAGCTCGTTCGGGGTGCTGTTGTACTACGCGATCGCGAACGCGTCGGCGTGGACGCTAAACGACGCCGAAGGCCGGCCTGCGCGCTGGATCCCGGTCCTGGGGCTCGCGGGGTGCGTGGTGCTGGCGTGCGCGCTGCCCTGGGCCTCGGTCGCCGCGGGTGGCGCCGTCGTGGTGCTCGGGGCGTTGGTGTACTTCGTGGGCCGAACGCGCCGTCGCGGCTCGAGCTCGGTGTGAGCCAGGTGTGAGCCACGTGTGACCTCGAGCCGTTCCGTAGGCTGCGGGATGTGAGCAGAGCGAGCGGGTTGGGGTCGTGGCCGGGGACGAGCGCGCTGGACTTCCGCGAGTCCCTTCGGGTCGTGCGCGACACGATGGGCGACGAGTCACGGACGGATGTGCCCGGGATCGCGTACCTGCCGGAGATGCCCGGCCGAGGTCCCGGCGCCGACATGATCGGTCGCACCGCCGGGATGCTCGTCGAGCTGCCCGTGGACCTTCAGCCCTCCGGCTGGCGCCTGGTCGATCGGCCGGGTCGGGACGTCAGGCAGGCTCGTTCTTGGCTGCGCGCCGACCTCGACGAGCTGGCGGAGGCGTACGACGGGTGGGACGGTGACCTGAAGATCCAGGTGGCGGGCCCGTGGACCCTGGCCGCGCAGCTGCGGGTGGCCCGCGGTGAACGCGTCGTGGTGGACGCCGGCGCGTGCCGCGAGGTGACCGCCTCGCTCGCCGAGGGGCTGCGCCTGCACCTGGCGGAGGTGCGCAAGCTGGTGCCCGGGGCGCGGCTTGTCGCCCAGCTCGACGAGCCCCTGCTGCCGGCGGTGCTCGCGGGGGAGCTGGCGACGAGCAGCGGCTTCGGGCGCCTGCGGGCCATCGACCCCGAGGACGCGCGGCGCGGCCTGCAGGAGGTGATCGACGCCGCCCGAACCGCCGGTGCGGCGGAGACGGTCGTGCACAGCTGCGCGCCGGGGACCCCGTTCACGCTGCTGCGCCAGGCGGGCGCGGACGGGGTGTCGGTCGACGTCGCTCTCCTGCGGGAGCGCGAGTGGGAGTCGGTCGCCGTCTGCGTCGAGGCCGGGGTGCGGCTGTGGGCCGGGGCCCTGCCCACGGACGACCTGACCCGTCCCGCGACGGTCGTTGCCCACGACGTGGAGCGCCCCTGGCGCGCGCTGGGCCTTCAGCCGGGCCTGCTCGACGGCGTGGTGCTCACCCCAGCGTGCGGGTTGGCCGGGGCGACGCCGACCGGCGCGACGAGGGCCCACCGGACGTTGGTCGAGGCGGCCGCGGAGTTGACGGAGGCTTCGACACGATGACGTCGCTCGTCCCGGCAGGCGTGCCTGCGGTGCGAGCCCGAGTGTGAGCCTGCGGTGCGGGCGGCACGCGGGGTCAGTCGCGAGTCAGGCGGGAAAGTACCGCGCGTGCCACACCAGGAAGGTGTAGACGGTCCAGATCAGGCGGCTGTGGTCGGCGACGCCGGCCTGGTGCTCGTCCATCAGTCGCACGAGCATCGACGTATCGAACAAGTCCTTGGCGGCTGGAGCATAGAACTCGTCGCGTACGCGGCCGTTCCACGGCTGCTCCTTGAGCCACAGGCGGATCGGGACAGGGAAACCCAGCTTGGGGCGCTCGTAGTATTCGCGCGGCAGTTTGTCGCGCGCGGCGGCCCGGAAGAGTCTCTTGGTGTGGGTGCCGTCCATGCGGAATATCGTCGGCACCTTCGCGGCGACTTTCATGACCTCCTTGTCGAGGAACGGCACGCGGACCTCGATCGAGTTGGCCATCGACATCTTGTCGGCCTTGAGCAGGATGTCGCCGACCATCCATAAGTGGATGTCGAGGTGCTGCATCCGGGTGGCGTCGTCCTGGCCGATCGTGCGGGCGTAGAACGGTCCGGTGATGTCTTGCGGCGTCAGCGGGAATTCGACGGGCTCGTTCATCAGGTCGCGTACCTGGTCGGTGCGGAACTGGTACGCGTTGCCGATGAAGCGGTTGACGAGATCGGTGGTGCCCCGGTGTAGGTAATTCTTGCCGTAGAAATCGGGTAACCGTGACGCCGCCGACCACAGGCCCGTCCGCATGGACTTCGGCAGCGCGGACAGGTGCCGCAAGCCGTGGGGCTCGTTGTAGATCTGGTAGCCACCGAACAGCTCGTCGGCGCCCTCGCCGGACAGCACGACCTTGACGTGCTCCCGCGCCAGTTTGGAGACGAAGTACAGCGGAACGCATGAGGCATCGGCGAGGGGTTCGTCCATATGCCATTGGATGTCAGACAGGGCATCCCAGTATTCCTCGGGGGTAATCACCTTGCTGTGCGATTCCACGCCGATCTGCGCCGCCAATGCGAGCGCGGCGTCGATCTCATTGTATCCGGCGTTCTCGAACCCCACCGTGAACGTCCGCTGCCCGCCGAAGCTCGCGGCGACGAAGCTAGAGTCGACCCCCGAGGACAGGAACGAGCCCACCTCGACGTCGGCGATCATGTGCGCCTGCACGGAGTCGTCCAGGACCGCGGACAGCTCCTCGACGTGATCCTCGAAGGTTCGCCCGGTTTCCGGGTGGAATTCGGCGGCCCAGTAGCGGCGGATCTCGTACTGCCCGTCTTTCCACCGAAGGTAGTGCGCCGGCGGCAACTTGAAGATGCCGGTGAACATCGTCTCGTCGAGCGGGTTGTATTGGAACGACAGATAGCTGGACAGCGCCTCCATATTGAGCTCGCGGCGCACCTCGGGATGCTCGAGCAGACACTTGATCTCGCTCGCCCACGCCAGCCCGTCCTTCAGCGGCGCGTAGTAGAGCGGCTTGATCCCGAAGAAGTCCCGCGCGAGAAAGACCTCCCGCTCGCGGGAGTCCCAGACCGCGAAGGCGAACATTCCCCGCAGGTGGTCGAACACCTCCGTCCCGTGCTCCTCGTACGCGTGCAACAGCACCTCGGTGTCCGAGTTGGTGCGGAACCGGTGACCCCGCGCGACGAGCTGCTCGCGCACCTGGCGGTAGTTGTAGATCTCGCCGTTGAACGTGATGACCTTGCTGCCGTCCGCGTTGAAGATCGGCTGGTGGCCGGCCTCCAAGTCGATGATCGACAGCCGCCGGAAGCCCAGCAGGACGTCGCCGTCGGCGTGGAACCCGTCATCGTCCGGGCCGCGGTGCACGATCCGCTCGGCCTGCGCGCGGATGACCGCCTCACGGTCGTACGAGCTGGTCGGGTCGACGAATCCGCAGATACCGCACATGACTCGAACCTACCGCCCCGCGCAGAGGCGATCCCGGACGCCCCGCGGGTCGGGGCCGTGGGCGCCGCGCCCGCGGGCGAGCGCTGTCCGCCCCCTGCGGCAGGATGTTCCACGTGACAGAGCCGACCCCCGTCGCCGACGCGATGTCCGAGGCCGACGCGCCACCGGAGGCGGACGCCCAGGCCCGGCACGTCTGGACCGAGCTTGCCGAGGAGATCCGCGAGCACCAGTTCGCGTACTACGTGCGCGACGCCCCGACGGTCTCCGACGGGGAATACGACGCGCTGCTGCGCCGCTTGCAGGACCTGGAGGGGCAGCACCCCGACCTGCGCACCCCCGACAGCCCGACGCAGCTCGTCGGCGGCGCGTTCTCCACCGAATTCGCCGCGGTCGACCATCGCGAGCGGATGATGAGCCTGGACAACGTATTCAGCGCCGCCGAGCTGGCCGAGTGGGGGCAGCGGGTGCAGCGCGGCGTCGGCGGCGCCGACATCCACTGGCTCACCGAGCTCAAGATCGACGGTGTCGCGATCAACCTGCTCTACGAGGCTGGCCGCCTCAGTCGGGCGCTGACCCGCGGCGACGGGCGCACCGGCGAGGACGTCACGCTCAACGTCCGTACGATCGACGGCGTGCCGCAGCACCTGCGCGCCGGCGCCGGGATCGACGTGCCCGCTTTGATCGAGGTGCGCGGCGAGGTGTTCTTCCCCGTGGCGGAGTTCCAAGAACTCAACGCGTCGCTGGTCGAGGGGGGCCGCGCGCCGTTCGCGAACCCGCGCAACGCGGCCGCGGGTTCGTTGCGCCAGAAGGATCCCAAGGTCACCGCGTCCCGGCCGCTGCGGCTGCTGGTCCACGGGATCGGCGCGCGCGAGAGATTCGATGTCGGCCGGCAGTCGCTGGCGTACGAAGCGCTGGCGGCCTGGGGCTTGCCGACCTCCGCGCACACCCGGGTCCTGGACGACCTGGCCGCCGTCCAGGACCGAATCGAGGAGATCGGTGCGCACCGGCACGACTTCGAGCACGAAGTCGACGGGCTGGTCGTCAAGGTCGACGAGGTGGGACTCCAGCGTCAGCTCGGATCCACGTCCCGCGCTCCGCGTTGGGCGATCGCCTACAAGTACCCCCCGCAGGAGGTCAACACCACGCTCCTGTCGATCGAGGTCAACGTGGGCAGGACGGGGCGGGTGACGCCGTACGGGGTGATGGAGCCCGTGAAGGTCGCGGGCTCGACCGTCGAGATGGCGACGCTGCACAATGCGTTCGAGGTCGAGCGCAAGGGGGTGCTGATCGGCGACACGGTCGTGCTGCGCAAGGCGGGCGACGTGATCCCCGAGATCGTCGGCCCGGTCGTCGAGCTGCGCGACGGGACGCAGAGGCCGTTCGTGATGCCGGTCCGCTGCCCCTCGTGCGGGTGGGAGCTGGCGTACGAGAAGGAGGGCGACAAGGACATCCGCTGCCCCAACGCCCGGTCCTGCCCGAGCCAGCTGCGCGAGCGGGTCTTCGGAGTCGCCTCACGGGGGGCGTTCGACATCGAGTCCCTCGGCTGGGAGGCGGCCATCGCGCTGACCGACCCCGAGTCGGGGCGTCCCGCGGACGCTGACGCCGAGGGGGTGCCACGCCAGCAGCCGACGTTGGACGGGGAGGGGGGGCTGTTCGACCTGCGGGTGGAGGATTTGGCGGAGGTGCGGGTATGGCGGCGCCGCTTGGTGCGGGGGAAGCGCCAGGCGCCGGCCCAGGAGCTGTTCTTCTACACCAAGCCGACGGCCAAGACCCCGAGCAACCCGCGCGAGACGACTCGGATCCTCTTCCGGCAATTGGAGGCCGCCAAGACGCAGCCGCTGTGGCGGGTCCTGGTCGCCCTGTCGATCCGGCACGTCGGGCCGACGGCGGCTCGCGCTCTCGCGGCGCACTTCCGCTCGATGCCGGCCATCCGCGCGGCGACGCAGGAGGAGCTGGCCGCCGTCGAGGGCGTCGGCCCTGTCATCGCCGAGGCCGTGACCAGCTGGTTCGGCCTGGACTGGCACGCGGCGATCGTGGACCGATGGGCGGCGGCGGGCGTGCGCATGGTCGACGAGGTCGTCCTGCAGCCTGCGCGGACCCTCGACGGGCTCACGGTCGTGGTCACCGGCTCTTTGGAGGGGTTCAGCCGCGACGAGGCGAAGGAGGCCATCGTGGCCCGCGGCGGGAAGGCCGCGGGGTCGGTGAGCAAGAAGACGGACTACCTGGTGATCGGGGCGAACGCGGGGACCAAGGCCGCCAAAGCCGAGGAGCTGGGTGTGCGGATCCTCGACGAGTCGGGGTTCGTCGCCTTGCTCGACGGTGGTCCGGCAGGCGTCGGCGACGCACCCCAGGAGAAGGCCCTCGACACGGGGCTGGCGGAGGAACTCCCCGAAGACGACGACGCCGGGTAGGCGGGCGGAAAAGTCCGCTGCGACTGCGGGCGAAAAAGGCTGCCGGGGCAGCGGGCGTCAGCTACGATCCCAACACCGTTCCATCCGACGGGCCACGAGAGTTTGCGCGTGGAAGACCGCGCGCAGGAGGTCACCGTGGACACGACACCCACCGGCACGCGGATCACGCTCGCCGCGCCGCTGACCGGCATCATGGTGCCCATCGAGCGCATCCCCGACCCCGTGTTCGCGCTGAAGATGGTGGGCGAGGGCTTCTCGATCGACCCGCTGAGCGACCGGCTGCTCGCGCCGATCGCCGGCGAGGTGGCCGATCTCCAGCCCTCCGGGCACGCCGTCACCATTCGCTCCGCCGAGGGCCTCGAGGTGCTGCTGCACGTCGGCCTCGACACGGTGAAGATGCAAGGGAAGGGCTTCAGCCCCCTCGTGGTGGAGGGCCAGCGGGTCGAGGTGGGCGATCCACTGATCGACATCGACCTGGACGCGGTGGCCCTGGCCGCCAAGAGCCTGCTCACCCAGGTCGTGATCACCAACTCTGAGCTGGTGGCCGCGCTGACGCCGGCGACAGGACTCGTCACCGCGGGCCGGGACGTGGCGGCCGAGGTGGACCTCGCCGCGCCGACGAGCGAGGCGGACGCGGCGCCCGAGGGCGGCCGCGCCGTCACCTCGGAGGCGATCCTCATTCCCAACCCCACCGGCCTGCACGCGCGACCGGCGGCCACGCTGGCGGGCACGGCGAAGTCCTTCACCTCCGACATCCGGCTGCGGCGCGGCGACGACTCAGCCAACGCCAAGAGCATCATGGCGGTCATGGGCCTGGCGGTGGCGTGGGGAGAAAAAGTCACCGTCACCGCCCACGGGGTCGACGCGCAGGAGGCCGTCGAGCGGCTCACTCGTGAGATCCGGGAAGGTCTGGGCGAGGACTGCCCGCCGATCAGCGGCACCGCCGACACCGGGGCAGTGCCCGCGGTCGCCGCTCCGCAGGAGCCCGTCGCCCCCCGCTCCGGCGACCCGAACCTGCTGCTCGGGGCGTCGGCTTCCCCCGGCCTCGGCATCGGAGCCGTCATGCAACTGCGGCACGAGGACATCCGCGTCGAAGAGTACGCGGAGGACCACCACACCGAACGGCGCAAGCTCAATGCCGCGATCGACCGGGCGCTGCTCGATCTGTCCGCGCTTCGGCACCGGCTCGAGAAGGAATCCGACCGCGCCAAGGCGGCGATCTTCGTCGCTCACCAGGAGATCCTGGCCGACCCCGACCTGCTGGACGTCGCGGTGAGCGCGATCGACAAGGGCAAAAGCGCGCCCTTCGCTTGGCGCGCCGCCTACACCACGTATGCAGACCGCCTCGCCGGGCTGTCCAACGAGATCCTGGCCGGGCGTGCGACCGACGTCCGCGACGCAGGCCGCCGGGTCCTGGAGGAGCTGACCGGCCAGCGCAGCGAGAAGCCGGAGATCCCTGCGGGCACGATCGTGATCGCCGAGGACCTCACGCCGAGCGACACCGCGCAGCTCGACCGCGACAAGGTGATCGGCTTCGCCACCACGGGCGGGGGAGCCTCCTCGCACGTGGCCATCATCGCCCGCTCGCTGGACATCCCGGCCGTCGCCGGCATCGAAAGCCGCGCTCTCGACATCCCCGAGGGAACTCGAGTGGTCCTGGACGGGTCCAGGGGCACCCTGCAGCTCAACCTCAGCGAGGAGGAGATCGAGCGGGTCCAGGGGCGCCAGCGGCGCCTCGCCGAACGCAAGGCCCTCGACGACGCCCGCAAGGACGAGCCTGCCGTTACCACGGACGGGCACCGGATCACCGTGGTGGCCAACATCGGCGGCGCGCGGGACGCCGAGGAAGCGATGACCAGGGGAGCCGAGGGTGTCGGGCTGCTGCGCAGCGAGTTCATCTTCCAGGGCCGGACGACCGCGCCGACGGAAGACGAGCAGGCCCACAGCTACGCCGACTGCGCCCGCGCCCTGATGCCCGGGCAGCCGCTGGTCATCCGCACCCTCGACGTGGGTGGGGACAAACCGTTGCCGTACCTTCCCCTGCCCGTGGAGGAGAACCCGTTTCTCGGCGTGCGCGGCATCCGCGTCGGACTGGAGACGCCGGACATCCTGCGCACCCAGATCCGCGCCATCCTCGCCGCCGCCGACGCCGGTGCCCACCTGCACGTCATGTTCCCGATGATCGCCACCCTCGACGACTGGCGGGCGGCCAAGGCCATCTACGACGAGGAGCGCGCACGCGGGGGGACCAGCGCGCAGGTGCCGGTCGGGATCATGATGGAGGTCCCGTCGGTCGCTGTGCTGGCCCGCCAGTTCGCGGCCGAGCCGGGATGCGACTTCTTCAGCGTGGGCACCAACGACCTCACGTCGTACACCCTCGCGATGGACCGCGGCCACCCGAAGCTCGCCGCCCAGGTGGACCCCTGCAACCCGGCCGTCCTCGCGCTCATCGGATCCGCCGCCACGGCGCTGCACGAGCGCGGCAAGTGGATCGGGGTCTGCGGCGGCATCGCGTCTGACCCCCAGGCCGTCCCCCTCCTCGTCGGGCTCGGCATCGACGAGCTCAGCTGTTCGATTCCCGCGATCCCATCGGTCAAGGCGGCGGTGCGGGCGTACTCGTACGAGCACTGTCGCGAACTTGCCGGGCGCGCCCTGGCCTGTGGCACGCCCGGCGACGTCCGCGCCCTCGTCCCGGTGGACGCGGACTGACACCCCCGACCGGCCTCTCCCACGAAGGACCGCGAACATGACCAGCACAGCAAGCGACATCGTCAAGAGCGTCGGCGGGGCAGAGAACATCGCGGGGCTCAGCCACTGCGCCACCCGTCTGCGCTTCCAGCTTCGCGACTCCACGGACGTCCACGAGAACGTCGTCGAGAGCGTCAAAGGGGTGATGGGCGCCGTCCCACAAGCGGGCAATCGCTATCAGGTGATCATGGGCGGGGCGGTCCAGAACGTCTACAACGACATCTTGGCGCTGCCGGAGATGGCGGACCACGGCACGTCCTCCGACGACGCCGTCAAGGCCGCGGCTCGCGCGGCCGGCCCTCGGGGTAACGCCGCCTGGCTGGACTCCTTCTTCGAGTTCCTGTCCGACTCGTTCCGCCCGATCCTCGGGGCGCTGCTGGGCGCCTCCCTGTTCATCACCTTCATGTCGCTGATGAGCACCATCGGGGTCATCGGCAACTGGGCCGACCCGCGCACCGAGCTGTCGCCGTCCTGGCAGTTCGTGAACCTGTGTTGGCAGACGGTGTTCGTGTTCCTGCCGCTGATGGTCGCGTACAACGCGACGAAGAAGCTCAAGGCCGATCCGTGGGTGGGCTTTGCGATCATGGCGATCGTCATGTTGCCGGGCTTCGCCGCGCTCATGTCGCAGGCCGAAAAGACCACGGTCTTCGGCAGCGAGGTCTCGGTCGTCCCGATCTTCGGGGTGCCCCTGACGGTCTTCAACTACAGCTCGCAGGTGTTCCCGCCGCTGCTGATGGCGGGGGTTCTCGGCCCGCTCTACAAGGGCCTGCGCCGCATCATCCCGGAGAATCTGCAGCTCATCTTCGTACCGTTCCTCGCCATGCTGATCATGCTTCCTCTGACGGCCTTCCTCATCGGCCCGATCGGCGTCTACGCGGGCGCCGGCCTGGCCAACGTGCTCAAGACCATCAACGACGTCTCTCCGTTCATCTTCGCCGTGGTGATCCCCTTGGCGTACCCGTTCATGGTTCCGCTGGGCCTGCACTGGCCGATCAACGCGATCATGCTGCTCAACATCCAAACGCTCGGGTACGACTACATCCAGGGCCCCATGGGCGCGTGGAACTTCTCCTGCTTCGGGGCCACCGCCGGCGTGCTCGTGCTGGCGATGCGCGACCGGGACGTGCAGATGCGCCAGACGGCCACCGGCGCGCTCGCGGCGGGTCTGCTCGGGGGCATCTCCGAACCGTCCCTCTACGGTATCCATCTGCGCTTCAAGCGGATCTACCCGCGACTGCTCGTCGGGTGCCTCGTCGGCGGCCTGATCATCGGGTTGGGCGGCGGCCTCAAGACGAGCGCCTTCGTGTTCACCTCCCTGTTGACCATCCCGGCGTTCAGCAACATCCCGCTCTACCTCATCGCGATCACGGCGGCGTTCTTCACCACGATGGCCCTCGTGGTCATGTTCGACTACCGCACCCCGGAGCAGAAGGCGGCGGCGAGGGCCGACCTGGACGACGAGGAGCCCGCTCCCATCGTTATCGTCGTGGGCGACGAGGAAGCGAACCAGGCCAAGCAATGGCTCGCGGCGATGGGTGGCCGGGACAACGTCGATGCGGTGGACCTCGTCGCCGAGACCCGGCTGCGGGTCCAGGTGAAGGACCCGGACGTGGTCGACCAGTCCGCGCTGGAGCGGGCCGGTCTCGCCGGTGCGGTGCGGGTCGGCCCGACCGTGTGGCACCTGGTCGCGGGCCTGGAGGCGGCACAGTACGCGACCGCGATGAACCGGCGCCTGGCGAACGCCTCCGCGTGACCGTGCGGCGGCCCGGGTGGCGGCCCGGGTGGCGGCCCGGGTGGCGGCCCGGGTGGCCGAGGGCGGGCGCGGGGGCGCCCTAGAATGACGGCCATGTCCACGATCTCCCGTGACCAGGTCGCACACCTGGCGATGCTCGCCAGGATCGATCTCTCCGGGGTGGAACGTGACCGGATGGCCGGCGAACTCGCCGTCATCCTCGACGCGTTCGCGACCGTCGGTGAGCTCAAAGACGTGGACGTGCCCGGCATGAGCCACCCCCTGCCGTTGCACAACGTGCTGCGACAGGATGTCCCCCGAGCGGGGCTCTCCCCGGAGCAGGCCCTCGCGGGCGCCCCCGAGGCAGAGGGCCATCGTTTCAGCGTCCCCCGCATCCTCGACGAGGACTGACCGCGATGACCGACCTCACCCGCCTGGACGCCGCCGACCTCGCCGACGCCCTCGCGCGCGGCGACGTCAGCTCCGTGGAGGTGACCCGCGCCCATCTCGACCGGATGACCGTCGTCGCCGAGCGCGTCCATTCCTACCTGCATCGCAACGATGAGCAGGCCCTAGCGGTGGCTCACGAGGTCGACGACGCCCGGGCCCGCGGCGAGGAGCTGGGCCCGCTCGCCGGCGTGCCGATCGCCGTCAAGGACATCGCGTGCACGATCGGCCAGCCCACGACGGCCGGCAGCCGCATCCTCGACGGCTGGATGCCGCCCTACGACGCCACGATCGTGCGCCGGTTGCGCGCGGCACGGTTGCCGATCCTCGGCAAGACCAACATGGACGAGTTCGCCATGGGTTCCTCGACGGAGTTCTCGGCGTTCGGGCCGTCTCGCAACCCGTGGGATCTCGACCGCATCCCGGGCGGATCCGGCGGAGGATCGTCCTCGGCGCTCGCCAGCTTCCAGGCGCCGCTCGCGATCGGTTCGGACACGGGGGGGTCGATCCGTCAACCGGCCGCCGTCACGGGGACGGTCGGGGTCAAACCCACGTACGGGGGGGTGTCGCGCTACGGCGTAATCGCGCTCGCCAGCAGCCTCGACCAGATCGGCCCCTGCGCGCGCAGCGTCCTCGACGCGGCCTTGCTGCATGAGGTGCTGGGCGGCCACGACGCTCGCGACTCGACCTCGCTCGACGCCCCGGTCCCGCAGGTTGTCGCGGCGGCCCGTCACGGCCAGACCGGAGACCTGACCGGCGTCCGGGTCGGGGTGGTCAGCGAGCTGACCGGCCACGGGTACCAGGCGGGGGTGCGGGCCCGCTTCGAGGAGGCGCTGGAACTGCTGCGCGACCTCGGCGCGGACATCGTGGAGGTGTCCTGCCCCTCGTTCACGTACGCGCTGGCCGCGTACTACCTCATCATGACGAGCGAGGCGAGCTCGAACCTGGCCCGGTACGACGCGGTGCGGTACGGCCTGCGGGTCTACCCTGACGGTGTCGAGAACCCCACGGTCGAGCAGGTGATGAGCACCACCCGCGAGCTGGGTTTCGGCCCGGAGGTGAAGCGGCGCGTCATCCTCGGCACGTACGCACTGTCCTCGGGCCACTACGACGCCTACTACGGCCAGGCGCAGAAGGTGCGCACGCTCATCGCCCGCGACCTGGTGTCCGCGTGTGAGCGTGCCGATGTGCTGGTGAGCCCGTCGACGCCGACGACGGCGTTCCGCATAGGGGAGAAGGTCGACGACCCGATGGCCATGTACCTCAACGACATCGCGACGATTCCCGCCAACCTGGCCGGGACCCCCGGCATGTCCCTTCCCGCAGGGCTTGCCGACGAGGACGGACTCCCGGTGGGTCTGCAGATCCTCGCCCCGGCGATGGCCGACGAGAGGATGTACCGCGTCGGAGCAGCGCTCGAGACGGCGCTGGAGGAGCGTTGGGGCGGACCACTGCTCGCTCGCATCCCGGACGTGTTGAGCCTGCCGCTGCCCTCACCCGCCCCGTCCCGCCGGGAGGCATGAACCGTGGACACTTCGCGTTCGCACGTGGTCGACTCCGAGGCGCTCGCCGACCTGGACGCGGCACTGGCCACGTACGACCCGGTCCTGGGGCTCGAGGTGCATGTCGAGCTCAGCACCCGGACCAAGATGTTCTGCGGCTGCGCGACCGACTTCGGCGCAGAACCGAACACCCAGGTGTGCCCGGTGTGTCTCGGCCTGCCGGGCGCCCTACCCGTCGTCAACGCCGCCGCGATCGACGGGGCCATCCGCATCGGACTGGCGCTGAACTGCGAGATCGCCCAGCGGTGCCGCTTCGCCCGGAAGAACTACTTCTACCCGGACATGACGAAAAACTTCCAGACGAGCCAGTACGACGAGCCGATCGCCCACGGGGGGTGGCTCGGCGTCGAACTCGACGACGGCTCGACATTCCGGGTCGACATCGAACGAGCGCACATGGAGGAGGACGCCGGCAAGCTCACCCATGTCGCTACCGGCGGCCGCAACAGTCGCATCACGGGTGCCGACCACTCGTTGATCGACTACAACCGCGCGGGGATTCCCCTGGTGGAAATCGTCACCAAGCCGATCGGCGGGACGGGGGAACGGGCCGGGGAGGTCGCCCGCGCGACCGTTGGGGCGCTGCGCGACCTCATGCGGGCGCTCAAGGTGTCCGACGCCCGCATGGAGCAGGGGTCGATGCGCTGCGACGTCAATCTGTCGCTGCGTCCCCGCGCGGGGGCCGACCGGGTCGGCTCGGAGCAGGCGGCGGTGCCGCTCGGCACCCGCACGGAGACCAAAAACGTGAACTCGCTGCGCAGCGTCGAGGGGGCGTGCGTGTACGAGATCCGCCGGCACGCGGCGACCCTGGACGCGGACGGCTCGGTGACCCAGGAAACCCGCCACTGGCACGAGGACACCGCCATGACGACGGCGGGTCGAGCCAAGTCCGACGCGGACGACTACCGGTATTTTCCCGAGCCGGACCTGGTCCCGGTCGCGCCGTCGCGCGAGCGGATCGAGGAACTGCGCACCACCCTGCCCGAGCCCCCGACGCGCAGACGTCGCCGCCTGCAAGACGACTGGGGATTCACCGACCTGGAGATGCGCGACGTGCTGGGTGCGGGCGGAGCGGCACTCGACCTCATCGAGTCGACCGTGGCCGCGGGCGCGAGCGCCGCCGCCGCGAAGAAGTGGTGGCTCGGCGAGGTGGCCCGGCGCGCCAACGCCGAGGGCCGCGATCTCGACGAGATGGGCGTGGCACCAGCCACGGTCGCGGAGCTCGACGGACTGGTCGCCTCGGGCCGCCTCAACGACGGCATGGCCCGCCAGGTGCTCGACGGGGTGCTCGCGGGGGAGGGGACGCCGACCGCGGTCGCGGACGCGCGGGGGCTGGCGAAGGTCTGCGACGACGGCGCCCTCCAGGAGGCGGTGGACGCGGTGATCGCCCGCAACGTCGACATCGTCGACAAGGTGCGCGGCGGCAAGGTCCAGGCCGCCGGCGCGCTCATCGGCCAGGTGATGAAGCAGATGAAGGGCCAGGCCGACGCGGCCAAGGTCCGAGAGCTGATCCTGTCGAGGCTGGACGTGGCGCCGTGAGTGACGCCGCGGGCGACGGAGTCGGTTCCGTGCCGTCGCCGGTGTCCGCGCGCGTGCTCGTCCTGATGCGGCACGCCGAGGCCTGCGGCAGCGCCCGCGGCGGTGATCACTCGAGGCAACTGACTGCCGACGGCCACGAGGACGCCCGAGCTGTCGGCGAGTGGCTGGCCGAGCAGGGGGTGAGCGCCGACCTGCTGCTGGTGAGCAGCGCGGCGCGGGCGCGGCAGACCGCCGACGAGCTGATCCGCGGCGGCCTGCGCGTCTCGGGCGTGTGCAGCGAGGACCGCATCTACAACGCCGACGCGGACGGCATCGTCGCGTGCATCCGCGAGGTCCCCGATGTTGTGACCACGCTGGTCCTTGTCGGCCACGCGCCGGGCGTCCCGCTCGTGGCCGCCGGCTGCGCGGGCGATGAGACGGCAGAGCACCGAGCCGGCGAAGCGAGCGGTCTCGCCGTCAGCGGGCATCGTGGTGGCTGGCCGACGGCCGGCGTAGGCGTCGTGGCGCACGGCGGCTCGTGGACCCGCTTCCCCGACGGTTCGTCCGTGCTCGTCGCTCATTACGCCCCCGGCGACTGAACCAGCGCCTGTTTCGCGCCGGAGAGCCCATCTCTGCCTCTTCCTCAAGGGTCATGGCCCACCAGATGTGACAAATATCACACGATGGGCACTCGCAGGGCGGGACGTCCGCGTGCCCACGCAGATTCGCGCCGAGCCAGGATGCCCATCCACGTCGAGCCCAGTCGTGATGGTCGACCGTTCTTGACGGCTCGGCCTGACCTGCCGATGAGCAGGGCAACGACGCGGTGCGCACGGAAGCGCACCGAGACCCAAGGATGGAAAAGGCAGTTCAGCGATGCCCCGGACACGACGCATGCCGCGCGCCACGCACGCCCTCAGCCGCTGGCGGGCCATCTCGATCCTCTCCGGCGCGCTGTCCGCCTCCCTCGTGCTCGGGGGGACCGTCGAGGCGTCTCCTTTACCGCCCGACGCCGCCGACAGCGAAACCGGCGAGATCGTACGCGTGCTGGACGGTCCCCAAGAGGGCACCCGGCTGCGGACCCCCGCCGGGGAGTACGTCCCGGTCGAGGGCGCCGGCGTCGAAAAGATCGTCCCCGGCTCGACCGTCCACGTGACCGCCGAGCCGTCCCAGCGCCTGGCCGGCTCCCAGCGTCGCGCCGCCGGCCCCACCGACAAGCCCGTGTCGCTGGAGTCCGTGAAGGTGCTCGCCGCCGCCACGACGTCGTACACCGCTGTGACCCACCAGCTGACCGTCGCCGTCGCGACCCCAGCGGGCGCGAGCGGCACTGTGCCGACGCCCACGCAGATCCGCGCGCAGGTGCAGCAGGCCGGCGCGTACTGGAAGGACCAGTCCCGTGGCGGCATCATCCTGGCGGTCGCGTCGGTAAGCTCCCCGTTCGCGGCACGCTCGACGTGCTCCGACCCGTTCGGTCTGTGGTCGGAAGCGCAGGCGAAAACCGGCTTCACCCAGGGCGCCGACAAGCACCTCGTCGTGGTGGTCCCCTGGAACGCCACCAACGCCGGCTGCAGCTACGGGCTGGGTTCGGTCGGGTCTGGCGTCAACGCCGGCGGCGTGGTCCTCGTCGCCGACACCGCCTGGCCGGTCTTGGCCCATGAGCTCGGCCATAACTTGGGGCTACATCACGCCGGTGCGCTGAGCTGCCCGAGGACCGCCGACGTCTCGCTGGCCAACCTTCAGGGCGCGTCGTGCGCGGTCAAGGAGTACGGCGATCCCTGGGACGTGATGGCCGCCTCACCGCCCAACAACAGCGGCTCGCTGTCCATGCCTCAGGCGTACCGGATCGGGTTGCTCGGCGCGAGTGAGGTCGCTGAGGCTCGGGGCGGGACCACGACGGTGGACCTGTCTCCCGTGGCCACCCTCACGGGGACCCGGTTGATCAAGATCGTCGACCCCACGACGTCCCAGACGTACTACATCGAGTACCGCGCGCGCTCGGGTCGCGACTTCCTGCTTTACGCGCCCATGACCGACGGCGTGCGGGTGATCCGAGAGTCCGCCTCCAGCCTTGCCACCCTCGCGCTCGACGCGTCTCCGACGGGTAGGGCCTCCGACTACACCTGGGGGATCCCGGTCGGGCAGTCGCTGCGCACGTACGGGGGTGGTGTCGTCATCAACGTCGCGTCCGCGGGATCGTCGTCCGCCCGGGTCAGCGTCACCGTCGGCGCAACCCCCACGGCTCCGACGAGCACCTCGAGCCCCTCGACGAAACCCAGCGCCGCCCCCGCGCCCCCGCCCACGACCTCGGGCGGGTTGGTCGACCTGACCACGGCCACCGGGAAGGTGAACAGCCTCGGCGCGGCGGGGTGGACGCAGGTCAACAGCCCGATGTACCTGTTCAAGACAGCCCTCGTGACGTACGCTTCCGGCGCGAGCTGGACGGTCACCGTCGACGGCGGCGCCACGGGCCGGAACTTCGAGCTGCTGGGCACGGCGTTCGCAAGCGGCGCCAAGGGGCGCCTCTTCGTCGACGGTCGCGCCTGGGCCGATTTCGACAGCTACCGCGCGGGCGGCGCAACCCCGTACGGGCAGTCGCTGCGCACCATCAACGTCCCCGCCGGCAAGCACACCGTGAGCGTGGTGGCTCTGCTCTGGGGCAGCCGCAACACGCTCGCCCTGGACGCGTATCGCGTTCGCTGACGCCACGGCAGCGCACGCGCCCGCCAGCACGGACCCCGCCGCGGCACACGCCCGTGGTGGGGCGGTCACATGCCCGCGATGCGAGATCGGGCGGGAGCGTCTTTGACGGGGCGGGGCAGCTCACGACAGGCTGTCGCTCGTGAGCACCCTCCTCGTAATCAGTTGAGCGCAACGACCCGCACCCGGGCCCGTTGCGCCACCCCTCAAGCCCTACCCGGGCCGAGGGGTTTTTTGTTGGTCGGCGTCTGCCACGCCGGCCCGACCCCCGGCGGTTGGTGCCGGGGGACGCTCGCGCAGTGAAAGTGGTGACAGCAGTGAAGGAGACCCAGGCCAAGCCGTCGGCTCCCGCCTCAGAACCGCGATCCCGTCCCCCCGGCGGGACCGCAGTCACGGCACCCAGCCCATCGGATCTGATGCCCAGGAACGCGCCGACGCCGACCGTCGAACATGTCAGCGGCGCGGAGAGTCTCATCCGTTCGCTCGAAGAAATGGGCGTCGACATCGTCTTCGGGCTTCCCGGGGGCGCCATCTTGCCCGCGTACGACCCGCTCATGGACTCCACGAAGGTGCGGCACATCCTCGTGCGGCACGAGCAGGGCGCGGGCCACGCGGCGGAGGGTTACGCGGCAGCGACCGGCAAGGTCGGCGTCTGCATGGCGACCTCGGGCCCGGGCGCGACCAATCTGGTGACCCCGATCGCGGACGCGATGATGGACTCCGTGCCGATCGTGGCCATCACCGGCCAGGTCGGCAGCTCCGCCATCGGCACCGACGCGTTCCAAGAGGCCGACATCCGAGGCATCACGATGCCGATCACGAAGCACAACTACCTGATCACCGACCCCGACGTCATCCCGCAGGCGATCGCCGAGGCCTTCCACATCGCCTCCACCGGCCGACCCGGGCCGGTGCTGGTCGACATCACCAAGGACGCCCTGCAGGCGGCGACGACGTTCAGCTGGCCGCCGAAGATGCACCTGCCCGGCTACCGTCCGAACACCCGCCCGCACGGCAAGCAGATCCGGGAGGCGGCGCGGCTCATGGCCGCGGCGCGGCGGCCGGTGTTCTACATCGGTGGGGGTGTCATCCGGGCGCGCGCGAGCGACAAGCTGCGCGAGCTGGTGGACCTGACCCAGATCCCGCTGGTGACGACGCTCATGGCGCGCGGAGCCGTGCCGGACGAGCACCCGATGCACCTCGGGATGCCCGGGATGCACGGCTCGGTGTCCGCGGTGACCGCACTGCAACGAGCCGACCTGATCATCGCGCTCGGGACGCGCTTCGACGACCGGGTGACCGGCAAGCTGTCGACGTTCGCGCCCCTGGCGAAGGTGATCCACGCGGACATCGACCCCGCCGAGATCGGCAAGAACCGAGACGTCCAGGTGCCCATCGTAGGCGACTGCCTGGAGGTCATCGAGGCGCTGATCGAGGAGTTGTCCGGGGAGGACAAGATCGGGGACTACACGGCCTGGCACGCCGAGACCGGGCAGTTCAAGGAGACGTACCCGCTCGGCTACTCCATCCCCACGTCCGGTCTGCTGTCGCCGCAATACGTGATCGAGCGTATCGGCGCGATCAACGGCCCTGACGCGACGTACGCCGCGGGCGTCGGCCAACACCAGATGTGGGCGGCCCAGTTCATCAAGTACTCGCGCCCCAACAGCTGGCTCAACTCCGGCGGCCTCGGCACGATGGGGTACGCCGTCCCGGCGGCGATGGGCGCCAAGGCGGCCGAGCCCGACCGGGTCGTCTGGGCGATCGACGGTGACGGCTGCTTCCAGATGACCAACCAGGAGCTCGCCACCTGCGTGATCGAGAACATCCCGATCAAGGTGGCGGTCATCAACAACTCCAGCCTCGGCATGGTGCGCCAGTGGCAGACGCTGTTCTACAACGAGCGGTACTCCGCCACCGATCTGCACACCGGCCACGAGAGCGTGCGTGTGCCGGACTTCGTGAAGCTCGCCGAGGCGTACGGGTGCGCCGGCCTGCGCTGCGAACGGGCGGAGGACGTCGACGATGTGATCCGCCAGGCCAACGAGATCAACGACCGACCGGTGGTCGTGGACTTCGTGGTGTGCCGCGACGCGATGGTGTGGCCGATGGTGCCGGCCGGCGTCGGCAATGACGAAATCTTGTACGCGCGGGGGCTGTCCCCGACGTGGGACCGCGGCGAGGAGGAGGCGCCCGTGCCTCAGGCCGGCGCCGCCGAGTGGAGGACCCGATGAGCAGGCACACCCTGTCCGTTCTGGTGGAGAACAAGCCCGGGGTCCTGACCCGCATCGCCGCCTTGTTCAGCCGTCGCGGCTTCAACATCAGCTCCCTGGCCGTCGGCGAGACTGAGCATCCGGAAGTCTCCCGGATGACGGTGCTGGTCGACGCCGAGACGCTGCCCCTGGAGCAGGTCACCAAGCAGCTCAACAAGCTCGTCGAAGTCCTGAAGGTCGTGGAGTTGGACCAGACGCAGACGGTGGAGCGCCGCATTCTGCTCGTCAAGGTGCGCGCCGACGCCACCACGCGCGGTCAGGTCGTCGACACAGCGCTGCTGTTCCGGGCCAAGGTGGTCGACGTCGCGAACGAGTCGGTCACGATCGAGGCGACCGGCAAAGTGGAGAAGCTGGAAGCGCTGCTGGCGATTCTGGAGTCGTTCGGGGTCAAGGAGCTGGTCCAGTCGGGCATGGTCGCCATCGGCCGCGGACCCCGCTCGATCACCGATCGTTCGGGTCGGCATTGAGTCGACGACGCTGACCGATCGCCCGCACACGCCCCCGCTCGGGCGGGACGGCTCACACGTACACGCATGCTTTCACGGATGAGAAGGAACGAGACATGGCGGAGATGTTCTACGACGACGACGCGGACCTGTCGCTGATCCAGGGTCGCAAGGTCGCGGTGATCGGATATGGCAGCCAGGGGCACGCGCACGCGCTGAACCTGCGCGACTCCGGGGTCGACGTCCGGATCGGACTGGCCGAGGGCAGCCGCAGCCGAGCGAAGGCCGAGTCGGAAGGCCTGCGGGTCCTGCCGGTGGGCGAGGCGGTCGCGGAGTCCGACGTGGTGGTGATCCTGGTGCCGGACCAGCACCAGCGCAGCGTCTACGCCGACCAGATCAAGCCGAACCTCAAGCCGGGCACGGCGCTGCTGTTCGCCCACGGGTTCAACATCCGGTTCGGGTACATCACCCCGGAGGACGACGCCGACGTGATCATGGTCGCGCCCAAGGGCCCGGGTCACATCGTGCGACGCGAGTACGTGGACGGTCGTGGGGTCCCGGTCCTGATCTGCGTTGAGAAGGACGCGTCCGGGCAGGCGCTGGCCCTGGCGACGTCGTACGCGAAGGCGATCGGTGGCCTGCGCGCCGGCGGCATCAAGTCGACGTTCACCGAGGAGGCCGAGTCGGACCTGTTCGGCGAGCAGGCCGTGCTCTGCGGTGGGGCGTCGCAGCTGGTCATGTACGGGTTCGAGACGCTCACGGAGGCGGGCTACCAGCCGGAGATCGCGTACTTCGAGGTGCTGCACGAGCTGAAGCTGATCGTCGACCTCATGATCGAGGGCGGCATCGCCAAGCAGCGGTGGTCGGTCTCGGACACGGCGGAGTACGGCGATTACGTCTCCGGGCCGCGGGTCATCTCTCCGCAGGTGAAGGAGAACATGAAGGCGGTGCTGGCCGACATCCAGTCGGGGGCGTTCGCGCGGCGGTTTATCGCCGATCAGGACGCGGGCGCGCCGGAGTTCACGTCGCTGCGCGCCCAGGGCGAGAAGCACCCGATCGAGGCGACCGGCCGCGAGCTGCGCAAGCTGATGGCGTGGGTGAAGGACGCGGACAGCGACTATACGGAGGGCACCGCCGCCCGGTGACGGGGGCGGTGGCCGAATCTCCTGCGCTGACGCTGCATCAGTGCCGCGGTGACGTCGTGCCGCGGCACGGGCTCGTTGTTCTGTGCCCGGACGAGCCCTCGTTCGATCAGTTGCGGCCCGATCAGTAGCGGAAGATCGCGGCCACGTCCTCACCGGGAGCGAGAGGCCCGGACGTCATGTACACCTGGCCACCGGCGGCCAAGGTGTCCACGACGATGTCGTCGACCCGCTCGCACGCTGCTGCCGGGCCCCCGACCCCGAGGCGAACGACGTCCGACTCCTCGGTGGCCAGCTTGTCCCAGCAGGAGGGACGCGCGGTGACGAACAGGGTCTGCACGCGACCCTGCTCTGCTGCCGTGCTCACGAGGTCCGGGTTGGCCGAGGCGCGGCCGGTGCCGTTGAGCGCGTGGAACTGGTCGACGACTTCCGCGAGCTCCGCACGGATCCGCTCGTCGACGATCGGCCGCGCGAGGGTGTGCAACTGCTCCGCGGTGAGGTCGTCGGGGTTGCGCAGGACCGCATCGTCAAGCACGTGCGGGTAGCCGTTGACCGTGCGGAAGGCGCCCACGAGAGCGTCGAGTCCCACCAGCACCATCGGAGCGCGCTCACCAGCAAGGACCTGCCCCAACCCGTCGGCCACCTGGCGCAGAAAGCGATGGACATCTTCCTGCGTGAGGTTCTCCCGGGCGGCCCCGTGTCCGTAGAAGATGGCCGGTCCGCCTCGCCCCGCCAGGCTGGCCGGGCGCGCCATCGTATCGGTGCGCGAATCGGGCGGGTCGACGACGTCGCGCAACGACGTCGGCATCTGCCCCAGGTCGACCTGCTCGACGGTGTGCCGCGTCCCCTCCATGAGCCGCACGTCGCGTTGGCTGACCGCGAGCAGCCAGAAGTTCTCTTCCTCTCCGTACATGGGCAACAGCGGGCCCACGACCCGGTGGTCCCCGATCGTCACAAGCTCAGGCAGCCGGACCGGGACGCGGAACGTGTGCTGCGCATCGGGACTGAGGAACATCGCCAGGCCGTCGCTCATGTATTGCCAGGCCAGGCCATCGCGCTCCAATTCCCAGGCCGGCGCGAGGAGAGTCTCAACGTCCGGGCGACGCAGGTCGCCCCTGAGCGCCGCCTCGGCGGCACGCACGAGCGACTTCCAACGCAGCCGATCTCCGGCGACTTCGATACCGAACCGGTGAGTCGGCATGAACAAACACACATGCGGACCTTCACCAGCGTCAGCAGTCAAGGTGCGGATATCGGCGCGGGTCAATAAATCCATGGTGTCCTCCTAGCGTGGCGTATCGTCCAGGATATCGCACGGATGAGCCCGGGCGAAATGGTGACCCGTGATGATCACCGAATCGTGCCCTGTTGAGCGGCTCGGTCGGCGTGCTCGCGGCGGCGCGACACCCGAAGGTTAAGGCTCGACAGTGCACATTGTTCGGCCGGCTCGGGTCCTTTGTTTCGACGAAACAATGAATCACGTTTCACTCCCTTTTCGGCGATCGAGAATGCTTCTGTCTTTTTGCTTATGGGTCCGCGGCGCGTCACTGGTAAGTCTTAAAACGAGCGCTGACCTCGCGCGCGTGACCACCGACACCGACGGAGCCGTCAGGACGCGACGTCCAGGATGAGCTTGCCGACCGTTCGTCCACGCTCCCCGTGCCGGTGCGCGTCGGCGGCGTCCGCCAACGGGAACACCTCCTCCACCAGGACCCGAAGCCGGCCGGCATCAACGAGGCTGACCAGCTCGCCCAGCGCGTGTCCGTCGGGTTCGACCAGGATCGCGCTGGTGCGGACCTCGCGCCGCGCCGCCCGCGCCGCGGCCTCCCGAGGGACCCCGGACGGCACCCCGATGTACCAACCACCCGGCCGGCAGAGGTCTACGAGTGCCGCCGATTCGGCGTCGCCGATGAGGTCCAGGACGACGTCGACGTCGGTGACCTGCGGCTGCCTGGTGCGGACGTCGACCGTCTCGTGGGCCCCGAGGCCGGCCAGGAGCGCGTGTTTCTCGGAACGGGCGGTGCCTACGACGTAGCATCCCCGGGCCCGGGCGATTTGGACGGCGAGGTGGCCCACCCCGCCTGCCGCCGCGTGGATCAACACCGAACTCTGTGATCCGATCCCGGCGGTGTCGACCAGTGCCTGCCAGGCGGTCAGGCCGGCGAGCGGCAATCCGGCCGCCTCGAAGACACTCGCGCGCTGCGGCGCGTGGGCCCACTGCCGGGACGGTGCTACGACGTACTCGCCGTACCCACCTGCCGCGGCCGGGAACAGCGGCATGCCGACGACGCGATCACCGACCGCGAAGCGGGTGACGCCGTACCCGACCTGGTCCACCACCCCGGCGATGTCCCAGCCCAGGACGAAGGGGGGCTCGCCGAGCAACCCGGCGATCCCGTGCCCGGCCCGGGTCTTCCAGTCGACCGGGTTGACCCCGGCGGCCTGCACGCGCACCCGGATCTGGGTCGGGGGAACATCGGGGATGTCCGTGTGCTGGACGACAAGCACCTCCGGGCCGCCGTACTCGGTCTGGGTAACGACACGCATGGTCTCCATCGGTTGATCTCCTTCTCGGCCGAAGCGTTTCAGGCGGTGCGGCCGAAGACCGCGTCCGGATCCATGGTGATGCCCAAGCCCAGGGAATGCCCGGCGAGGCGGCCTCGGGCGGCGTCGAGCTGTTCGGCCAGATAGTCCAGGTCCCCGTCTGCGACCGCGGCGAACAGCCTCGCCCGCAGAGTGTCCGCGCCGGGAGTGACGTGGCTGAAGAGCGTGCCTTCGCCGGTCAGCCGGGTCACCCAGCCCGCCAGCGGCGGGACATCCTCGACCGGCAAGGCGGCGACGCGGGTCAGCCGGGACAACACGTCCTCGACACCAGGCTCGTCCCGGTCGGCCAGTGCGTGGAACAGTCGCTGCCGGAGTCGGTCGTCCCCGGGGGTGATGGTCAGTTCGTAACGCATCCGGTCGAGCCGGGCCAGTAGCGCGGCGCCGCGGCCCAGAACGTGCCGTTCCGCCAGGTCGCGCTCGTCGAGGATGCGGTCGATGTTCTCCGGCAGGAACGGCCCGTGGTGGCCCGTGTCGGCGTCCATCAACCGCAGGATCTGGGCGCCTCCGATGCCGATTCCGTCAGCTCCCGTGTACACCGCCTCGTGCAGGTGCTGGAACCGGAAGCCTGCGGAGAAGTACGTCAACAAGCCCTGCTCGTGAGCCTCGTGGACGAGGGTGAGCGCCTCCCGGTGACCGACCTGGTCCAAAACGCATCCGCTGGGGTAGGCATTACCCGCTCCGTCCCAGGTGACTTTGTCGAATCCGGCCGCAACGGCGATCTCGATGCCGAGCCGCCCGATGCCGAGCCGATCGCTCACGGTGACGCGGCGACCACCGCGGTCGTCGACGATGGGGACGTTGAGGTTGAATGCCGCGGATAGCACCTGGCGGTGCCTTTCCCGGCGGACCGCCCCGGTCAGCATGCCCAGGTAGCGGATCGCCTGCGTGAGCGTGGTCCCCTCGACGGCGATCTTGCATTCGGCTAGTCCCTGCCCGAACAGTTCCGAGCATGCCGCGCCGACCGTGTGGGCGGTCTTGAGCAGCCCGGACTCGACGTCGCCCTCGAACACGGGCCGTCCGACGTACGAGCTGACGGGGGCGTCCTCACCGACCGCCAGCCGGACGCGGCCGACGATCGGCGGATGGGGGATGCGGTACGGCTCGATGTCGTCCCGGCTGGCTCCTCCCGCGCGTTCCAGGTGTTCGACGTGCACGATCACGCCGTCGAGCCGGCGCGACGTGGCCACGGTGCCGTCGAGATGGCCCTCGCCGGGATCGGTCACCGACATGTACGTCTGGTGGTCTCGGAAGCCAGGGCTGACCCAATGCCGGTACGCCGTCTGCAGCCTGCCTCCGTCACCGAGGACGACATGGGCTGCCGCGACCGCGAAGAACTCGGCCGGCCCGAGCGGGCGACCACCCTGGCGGGCCCGGCGACGCAGCGCGTAGGCGAGCTCGAGAACGTCCAGGGCGTCGGGCAGGTCGACGACGATACTCAGTCCGTGCACTCCGTCGATGACGGTGCATCCCTCGTCGCGACCGACCGGCAGGATGTCCCCCACCGCGGTGACCGCATGGATGAAGGCCGCGTACCCGCGTCCCGGCTGACGCTGTGGGTCGACGACGGCGTTGATGACAGCCACGAGACGACTCAGGTGGACGCTCAGGCCGGGGGCCACCGACTGCAGTGCCGTGGCGCGGCCGATCACTCGGGCGGCAATGTCGGCAAGACCGCCGGCGGACGGGGGCGCCCAGGGCCGGGCGGCGGTGAAGGAGTCGGGCGCGTCCGCCGCGCGTCGGCGCCAATGGTCGCAACCAAGGCGTCGGACGACATCATCGACGGCCTCCAGCAGCGCGCGTCGAGCATGGCCATCGGGGATGGCGATGTCCCAGTGGGAGGGTGAGGTACGACGGGTGGTCAGCGCCGTCCCCGTGGAGCAAGTGTCCATGGGCGTTCCTTCCGTTCGGGCCGAGAGCCGGGATCGGCCGCTCGGCGGGTGATGCCAACCAAGAGCGGAACGCGAAGCGCGCTGATACCGGAATCCGTTTACGTATCAACGCGATTGGTCATGCCTCTTGCTAGGCACACCTGATTGCTCGCGGCCGACGCCGGTCCCGAGCCCGGAGGAGAACACGATGACCCAAACGACTGCACGAAAAGGCTCAGCGATCGACCGCCGGGTGCGCTCGCTGACGAAGTTTCTCGACCCGCTGCCGATCCCGCGGACTCTTCGGCCGGTGCGCGGCCGGGATTGCCTGACCACCGTGGCGATGGTGCAGGCGTCCCACCGCTTCCACCATCAGCTGCCACCATCGCCGGTGTGGACCTATGAGGGCACCGTCCCCGGGCCGACGATCGAGGTCCGACGCGGCCAGCGGATCCGGGTGGCCTGGCAGAACCGCATCAACGGCGACTTCCCGGTGTCCCACGTGGTCGTCCCGACCGTGGACGGCGGGCCCGGGCGGCAGAATATCGCCCCCGATCCCCTGGTGGCGGCGATCCCGCCCTGGGCGGTCGTGCACCTGCATGGCGCGTTGACGGATGGGGGCAACGACGGGTGGACTCAGAACGCCGTGCTGCCGGGCCGGGCCCAACTGGCGGAGTACCTGAACGACCAGCGGGCGACCGCCCTCTGGTATCACGACCACGCGATGGGTGTGACGGCGTACAACGTGATGGCCGGGCTGGCGGGGATGTATCTCATCCGCGACGAGGAGGAGGACGCTCTCTCGCTGCCGCATGGGTCGCGCGAGATCCCGCTGGTGATCTGCGACCGGAATCTGGACACGGACGACGACGGATTCCTGACCGGCACGCTGCTGCACAAGGTCGACGTATTCGAGGCGGGTACCCCGCCCATCACGTTCCCGTTCGTCGGCCCGTACACGGTGGTCAATGGCAAGATCTGGCCCCACATCCAGGTGCGAAACCGTTGGTATCGGTTCCGGATCCTCAACGCGTCGAACGCCCGCGCCTACCAATTGGCGTTGCACGGGGAGGACGGCGCGTCCATCCCCGGGGTGTTCCGGCAGATCGGCACCGATGGCGGCCTGCTGCCCGCACCGGTGACCCTGGACCAGCTTTCGATCGCCCCGGCGGAACGGTTGGACGTGCTGATCGACTTCGGC
>JBDTWM010000004.1:0-47135 GCA_040006675.1 Dermatophilaceae bacterium
ATCAGCCGGCGCTGCTGTCCGCTCCCCCGTCGGCGCCCTTGTCGGCACCACCGTCCGCGCCACCATCGGCGCCCTTGTCGCCACCACCGTCGGCACCCTTGTCGGCACCACCGTCGGCACCACCGTCCGCGCCACCATCGGCGCCCTTGTCGCCACCATCGGCACCCTTGTCGGCACCACCGTCCGCGCCACCATCGGCACCACCGTCCGCGCCCTTGTCGGCACCACCATCCGCGCCACCATCGGCGCCCTTGTCGGCACCACCGCGGCCTGCGGTCGGGTCAAGTTCGTCATCCAGAGGGCTCATCTAAGGCTCCTTCGAAGGGTCGGTTGCAGTGCCGACAGTCTTCCCCCTGGGAGCGCGTTCGGCAAAAGGAACTGCGACAACGAGCCGACAACGGCTCGTGGCGAGCACACCTCACACCGCGCGACGCTTGAGCTTGCGGCGTTCGCGCTCGGACAAGCCGCCCCAGATGCCGAAGCGCTCGTCGTGCGCCAGCGCGTACTCCAGGCACTCCATCCGCACCTCGCAGCCGACGCAGACCCGCTTGGCCTCGCGGGTGGAGCCGCCCTTCTCAGGGAAGAACGCTTCAGGATCGGTCTGGGCGCACAGGGCCCTGTCCTGCCAGGACAGTTCGCCCTCCTCGACCGACAGCCCTAGGCCTTGCACCAGCACCAGTTCTTCCATGGCCCCTCCTCGCTGCTCGACTCACCCCGCTCGCAGGCCATCCGTCCGCCCGAGCCTGCTTCTGCCCTCCCAGACGCCCTCCGCCCGGTGGTGGGTCGGCAAGCCTGTGCACAGCGAGAGCCCCACGGGATGGCCTCGAAGGCCCGTGAAGACAGGTGAGGCCGGATGAATTGCGATCGCGACAACAATGGAATTACACGCGTGTCGTCCCCGTTCGTCAAGCTGGGTATCTGGTAGTGGACCAGGGCTTTCGTTCTGAACGAACGACTCTCTCGACGTGATCGTGAGGACGGCTCGCCGCCGCCGCGCGCCGGTCGAGGCCGATGCGCTTGACTGACCGCATGCGCATTACTGCCCTCGCCGGCGGGGTGGGCGGGGCCAGGTTCCTGCGCGGCCTGCGTCACCACCTCGACACCGACGCCGCCCTGAGTCAAGCCAAACTCACCGTCGTCGGCAACACCGGCGACGATCTCACCCTCTTCGGACTGCGCGTCTGCCCGGATATCGACACACTTCTTTACACGTTCGGGGAAGCCGTCCACGAGGAGCAGGGCTGGGGACGCGCCGAGGAGACGACCGCCGTGCAGGCCGAACTCGCCTCGTACGGCACCCAGCCGCAGTGGTTCACGCTGGGCGACAAGGACTTCGCGACCCACATCGCCCGTAGCCAGTGGCTCGGCCAGGGCCTGACCTTGTCCGAGGTGACGGACCGTCTGGCGCGGCGCTGGGATCTTCCCTCCCGGGGGGTGCGCATCCTGCCCATGTCCGACGAGCCGGTCGAAACGCATGTCGTGGTCGACCTCGACGACGGTCCCACCGCGATCCACTTCCAGGAGTGGTGGGTCCGCTATCGTGCAGCGCTCCCGGCCGTGCGCTTCGCCGCCGTCGGGCTGGAGCGCGCCCGCCCCGCACCCGGGGTCGTCGAGGCGATCGTCGAGGCCGACGTCGTCCTCTTGCCGCCGTCGAACCCCGTCGTCTCGATCGGCATCGTGTTGCTGATTCCGGGGGTGCGCGAGGCCCTGCGCGAGACGGCCGCCCCGGTCGTGGGCGTGTGCCCCCTCATCGACGGGGCCCCCGTCCGCGGGCATGCCGACGCATGCTTGGCCCCTCTCGGCGTCGAGGTGAGCGCCCGCGGAGTCGGCGGCCTCTACGCCGACTTCCTTGACGGCTGGCTCATCGACGCGGGCGAAGCCCCGGAGGCGGACGAGGTGGTCTCCCCCGCGCGATACGTGGTGCGACGCACCGACCTGCTGATGCGGGACCGCGCAGGAGCGGCCCGCCTCGCGGGCGAGGCACTCAGCTTCGCGCTGGAGCTGCGCCGCGAGAAGGGCGCGGATCGGCCATGACGCCTGCGGACCTCCTCATCCGTCCCCTGCGCGGGTTGCCCGAGATCGCCGACAACGACGACCTGGCAGGCCTGCTCCTCGACGCCGTGGAGCGGGGCGGCGACCGGCTGAAGGACGGCGACGTGCTCGTGGTGACCAGCAAGGTGGTGAGCAAGGCCGACGGGCTGCGCGCGGACCCCACCCACCGCGCCGCTCACGTGCTGGCGCAGGCTCGCCGCGTCGTCGCCGAACGACTCACGGCTACGGGGGTCATCCGCATCACCCGGACGATCGCCGGTCCGGTCCTCGCCGGGAGCGGCATCGACGCGTCGAACACCGGCCCTTCCGGGCAGCTCCTGCTGCTTCCCTCCGATCCGGACGGATCGGCCGCTCGCCTGCGCGACGCGCTCCTGGAGGCTGCCGCAGCGAGGGGCATGACCGCTCCCGACCGGTTCGGGCTGATCATCAGCGACACGTCGGGACGTGCCTGGCGGGAGGGGGTCGTCGACTTCGCGCTGGGCGCGGCCGGCCTGCCGGTGATCGACGACCTGCGTGGGTCGGCGGATGACGACGCCCGGCCGCTGACGGTCACGGTGCGGGCTGTGGCGGACGAGCTTGCTTGTGCCGCAGATCTCGTCACAGGTAAAGCGGAGCGGGCTCCCGCCGCGCTGGTGCGCGGTTGGCGTTGGCCGCCCGATGACGCATCCGCTGCCGACGCCGTCTCGCGTGGGGCGAGTGCGCTGGTGCGCGATGACGCGCAGGACTGGTTCGCCGTGGGCCATCACGAGGCCGTGCGCGCCGCCCTCGGGGTCCGGGCAGGCACGCACGACGCCTTGGACGTCGGTCTGCGACCCGTGGGCACAGAAGAACTCGCCGATCGCGTCGAGCGTGCCGTGGCGCTCGCGCGGCACGACGGGCTTGGTCGTCTGCCCGACGGCCACCCGCACGCGCGGCTGGCCGGCCCACGTCCGGACCCGGCCGACGCCCGCGTAGACGTCATCCAGCACGGCGTGCGCGTCGAGGCGCCCGACGACGTGACCCTGGGCGTCGTGACCGCACGGCTCCTCGTCGCGCTCGCCGGCGAGGACGTCCCGTCCGCGCTGGCCCGCACTTGGCCGCGCTCCGATGTCGCCCAAGCGTGCTCGCTGGTGCTCTTCTTGGAGGACGCCGCCCCGTGAGCGCCGCGTCATCGCGCGCTCCCGGACGTGCCGTCGTGGCCCGGTAGCGTGGCCCAGGTGAGCATCCGGGACATCCTGCAGGGCCTCAGCCGCGACGACGCGACCACTCCCCGCCTCACCTGGTACGGACGGGACGGCGAGCGCGTGGAGCTGTCCGCGCGAGTGCTCGACAACTGGGTCAACAAGGCGGCGAATCTCTTGATCGACGAAGCCGACTCCCAACCGGGCGACTCGGTCGGGATCGACCTACCCCCAGGGCACTGGCGCGCCGCCTACTGGGCTCTTGCGGCGTGGTCCTGCGGCGCCACGGTCCGCCTCGACGACGGCGCCGACGTCGACACGCTCGTCACGGCGGATCCGGGGCGCGTCGCCACCTCGCGCGCAGGCGTGCGGATACTGGTCGCGCTTCCTGCGTTGGCGCGCAGCGCGTACGCTGACGTTCCCTCCGGGGTCATCGACGAGGCGGCCGAGTTAGCTACGTACGCCGACCAGTTCCCGCGACATGTGACCTCCGGCAGCTCCGAGTCCGCGGTCGCGCTGGTCGGGCCGGACGGTGTGAGCTGGAACGTCGGTTCGCTGACCGACCCCGATCAGGTCGAGGGTGCCCGCCGACACGTGGACGCCGCCCGTCTCGACGCCGCCGCCGCCCTACGTGCGATGCTCGCCGCGTGGTCGACCCGCGGTTCCGTCGTGGTCACCTCCGCAGGCTCCCTCGACACGCTCGAGCGGACCCTGGCGACCGAAGGGGTCGATTGGACCGACTGACCCGCAACCTCGGATCGCATCGGCTCAGCGTCGCGAAGCCGGATCCAGCAGCGCCCAGGTCGCCTGGTCGAGGACGCCGGTCACCGGCAGGCCTTTGCGTGCCTGCCAATCCCGCACCACAAGCCAGAACGACGAGGTGAACGTGCCGGTGGACGAGCCCACCAGCAGCTTCTGCGCAAAGGTCACCTCCGCGCCGGAGGCGCCCAGCACGGTCGTCGCGTGCGTGGTCCGTGACGCGGCGAGCGGACTCGGGCATGGCGATGTACGCGGGGCCAGGTAGATCGGGGCGTACTCACCGACGGCGACCAGGCATGGTCCCCGGTCCCAGGCCGGCAGCGCGACACCGGTCCACCACGACGTGCGCCGCATCGCCCCGTCCCAGGTCAACGACGTGTGTATGTGGTCGGTGTGCGGGTTGGATCCCTGGTAAGGGATCCAACCGTCTTTGGGCGCGTAGCCGCCCCAGAACTTGCCATTCCAGATGAGGTACATCACCCCGAGGCGCCGCGCGATGGCGCCGTTGTCAGCGGTGATCCAATTCACGATCGCATCGCCCGCCGCCCGTTGGGCCGGATCCTTGGCGTTGATCATGAAATCGATCGCCCTGCCGTCCTTGTGCTCGCTCGTCCCGTACTCGGTGCAAGAACGGGAGATGCCGTATACGCCGGCAGGGTAGATGGACGTCAGCAGTTGGCCGTACGCGACCGAGCCGGGCTTGTCGGTCGGGTCGCACGAGTTCTGACCGGCGTAGCCCGCCTGCACGTCGAGCTGGGCCGGCAGAGCGACCGGTGGTCGCGCGAGGCCCACCAGACCCCCGCCGGCGCCGCCGGAGCCGCCGTTCCCCACGTTCCCGCCAGGGCGGGGTCGACGCGAATCCGCCAGCGACTTGCCGTTCGCTCCGCCCGGGTGGACCGCTACCGCCGGCGCCGTCGTCGTCACGCCCGCTCCCGCCCCGACCGGCCTGAGCGCGTCCGCTGCGTGCGCGGACGTCATGGCGGCCCCAGGCAGCACGGCTGCGGAGCACGCGAGGGAGCAGAGCGCGAGAGCGGAGGCGAGTCGGGAGAGCACGGGTTCCCATCGACCGCCCACGAGGCGAGGTGAGGGCTGCCACAGCCTGCGAAGCGACGCTCGCCGGTATCAGGACCGTCCGGCCGGTAGGTTCGGAGCCATGGACAAAGTCGTCGCCAGTGCCGCCGAAGCGGTCAAGGACATCCCGAGTGGGGCCTCGTTGGCCGTGGGCGGCTTCGGCCTCTGCGGTATCCCGAGCATCCTGATCCAGGCCCTCCACGCCCAGGGCACCACGGATCTCAGCGTCGTGAGCAACAACTGCGGCGTGGACGACTGGGGGCTCGGCATCCTCCTCGCCGACAGGCGGCTCTCACGGATCCAGGCGTCGTACGTGGGCGAGAACAAGGAGTTCGCCCGGCAGTACCTGGAGGGCGAGCTGGAGGTCGAGCTCACCCCGCAGGGCACGCTCGCCGAAAAGCTGCGCGCCGGCGGCGCAGGGATTGCGGCGTTCTTCACCCGCACCGGCGTGGGCACCCAGGTGGCCGAGGGCGGGCTCCCGCTGAAGTACGCCGCGGACGGCTCTATCGAGAAGTCCTCGACGGCCAAGGAGACTCGCGAGTTCGACGTCGACGGCACGGCCGAGACCTTCGTGCTCGAGCCGTCGATCAAGTGCGATTTCGGGCTCGTGCGGGCGTGGAAGGGGGACCGGCACGGCAATCTCATCTTCCGCAAGTCGGCGCGCAACTTCAACCCGCTCGCCGCGATGGCCGGCCGCATCACGGTCGCCGAGGTGGAACACCTCTACGACCCCGGTGACCTCCCCCCTGACGAGATCCACCTGCCGGGCATCTACGTGCAGCGGGTGGTACACCTCGACGACGTGGAACGCCACGAGAAGCGGATCGAGAAGCTGACCATCACCCCGACGCCGCTGTTCGGCCAGGACGAGGAAAGGAACAACTGACATGCCACTGTCTCGTCAGGAGATGGCGGCCCGCGCCGCCTCCGAGCTGAAGGACGGCGACTACGTCAACCTCGGCATCGGCCTGCCCACCCTCGTCCCCAACTACGTCCCCGAGGACGTCGAGCTGGTCCTGCAGTCGGAGAACGGCATCCTCGGCGTCGGCGCCTACCCGTTCGAAGAAGAGGTCGATGCCGACCTGATCAACGCAGGCAAGGAGACTGTCACCGTCCGCAAGGGCGCCTCCTACTTCGACTCGGCCACAAGCTTCGGGATGATCCGTGGCGGCAAGGTCGACGCGGCAATCCTCGGTGCGATGCAGGTCAGCGAGGACGGCGACATCGCCAACTGGATGATCCCCGGCAAGATGGTCAAGGGCATGGGCGGCGCGATGGACCTCGTCCACGGCGCCAAGAAGGTCATCGTGCTCATGGAGCACACCGCCAGGGACGGCACCCACAAGATCCTCAAGACGTGCGAGCTGCCCCTCACCGGGCGGCGGGTCGTGCAGCGGATCATCACCGACCTCGCGGTCATCGACGTGACGGACTCTGGCCTGGTCCTGCGGGAGCTCGCCCCAGGGGTCACCGAGGCAGAGATCCGCGAGAAGACCGGGTGCGACCTCACAGTTGATCTGACCGACTGACACCCAGTTCGCCTGACCTCTCGCGCCGCGAATCCGCCTCGCTCCCTGACCTCGAGCGAGGCGGATTCGCGCAATGCGTAGCGGCACTGGCAGGACTCAACGCACGGGGGTCAGGCCCGACCACCCCGCGCCGAGCGTCCGCGAATCCCAACCGAGACCGGCGTTGCCCGCGTACAGCATCAGCGTGCCGTCGCTCGTGATCGCCAGCAGGTCGGGACGGTCGTCGCCGTTCACGTCGCCGACGGACCACACCTGTTGCATCCCGCTCCAACCGTGACCGACCTTGCGTTGGCCTGAGAAGCTCCCCGCCCCGTCACCGGAGTAGAGCCACAAATCGCCCTGCCGGTCGATGGCCAGGAGGTCTGCCCGCCCGTCGTTGCTGACGTCGCCGGCAGTGATGAGCGTGACCATGTTTCCCCATCCGGTGCCGATCCGAGCCACGCCACCGAGGCCGCCGCCGATCTGGCCGCCCGAAAGCACGAGCTCCCCGGTGGAGCTCCGGATCGCGAGGAGGTCGGCACGGCCGTCGCCGTTCCAGTCGCCGGGCGAGACCAGGGCGCGGTAGTCGGTCCAGCCGCGACCGATCTGCTTCTGAGTCGTCCAATTGCCCTTGCCGTCGCTGCCGTACAGATAGACCCCGCCGTCGCCGAGACGGCCGATGATGTCCGGGCCGCCCGCGCCGTCGAAGTCTCCCGCGGCGACGATGTCGACCATCCCCGCCCAGCCGTGCCCGATCGCGGTCCAGGAGGCGAAGGTCTTTCCGTTACCGGCGTAGTAGCGCAGCAGGCCCTGCTGGTCGCGCATCATCACGTCGGCCGTGCCGTCGCCGTTCCAGTCGAACGTTCCGGCGGCCGAGGTCGGCAGCGAGAACCAGTCCGAACGCAGCCCTAGCTGGGCGCGGATCTGCGCGCCGGTGACCGTCACGCTGCGGGTATCGCCGTCGAGTCGCGCCTGCAGCACCCGTCCGCCCATGTCCCCCTTCCCGTCGCGCTTGAGGACGACCAATCGGCGGAACGTGCCGATGCCGAAAGCGTTATCAAGGGAGCCCAGTGGAACCGAGAGGGTCCAATCGTGCGGGGAACCAGGGATGACTTCGTCGTACGGGTCGGGTTTGGATACCTGGTACGGCACGGGGCCGGCCGCTGTCCAGCCGCCGTTGCTGGAGCTGAACTCGGCGTTGACGAGGGGACCCGAGGTGCTGGTGCGCAGCACCACGCCGGAGGTCGCGGCGATGGCCGCGTCGGTCCGCCCGTCCTCTTTGGGAACGCGGGGCCCCGAGCCGGTCTGGGCCACGCCGCTGAACACCTGGCACGAGACGGTGTCGCAGATGTCGTACCACGAACCGACCGCCTGCTGGCGCTGGCGGTACGCGGCGGCGTACGTGCGCGCCGCGACCGACTGGGCCGACAACGCCTGAGCATGCCACGACGCGGGCATCTCGTTGGGGACGACGCCGCGTAGGTAGGACTCCATGGAGGAGTACAGGACGGTGCGGACGGTCCCCCCCGTGAGGACAGCGCGCACGGCGCCTCGCAACTCCTGACGGTTGCCGCTCGGCAAGACCACGGTGACGGTGCCGCCGGAGCTGGTGAAGGTCAGGTCGGTACCCGCCGCGAAGTTGAGCGTGTACGGTTTCCACACGCCGGCGGCGTCGCGGTACTGCAGTGTGAGCGAACCGGATCCGGCGACGACCCGCCAGCGGGTGTAGGCGGCGCCCGCGGGCAGGGGGACGGCGTTCCCCGCACCCTGGACGCGCAGTCCGGGGCTGGGCTCGACGATGGTGTCGCCATCGTTGTCCGCGGAGATCGACACGCGGATCGTGTCGTCGGGAATCTGGGAGCGCACTGTGCCTGGGTAGTAGAACGCCAGGATGGCGGAGTAGCTCAGACCCTTGGTCGCGGCCCCGTACGCGCCGTACTGGCTCATGCCACGACCGTGTCCGAAGCCGTGGCCGGTGAACGTCAGGGATCCCGTGGACGGGCGGGGGGTGACTTCTTCCGCGCCCGCGGGGGCGGCGGGCAGGATGGCGGCCACGAGGGGGGACAGGCAGGCGGCGACGAGCCTGCGACGCATAGGGGAGCTCACGTTCGTTCCTTTCGGCGGGCGCCGCCAGGGGTTGAGGCGCCCGACGCGAGGGAAATGTTATGTCACTGCCTTTGTCGATACCCTTCCGTCATCGGAGCGACACGCGCTGCTCATCGGCCGCGCTTGCGCCCCAATCGAATTCGTCGCGATAGGCTCAAGTGACGACTCGAGTGATCGAAAGGGTGTCACATGAGACGCTCTGCCCGCCGTACCCGCGCGGCCGCAGCCTGTTCCCTGACCAGTGCGCTGTTGCTGGCGTTGACCTCCGCAGTTTCCGCGGGGGCCGCACCGCGACCGGCCGGCGCTTCGGTCGCGAGCGGACCGGCGGCCGCCACCGCGCCTGCCCCCACCTCGACGACGGCCCCGGGGAGCGGGGGCGGCGTGCGCGTCCTGCCCGAGGCGGATCGCACGCTGCAGGGGTCGCGCCGCACGGTTACCGCACCTCAGGGACTCGGGGCATCCCGTCCGGGGGGCCCTTCCGGCGCGGACACGCCCCAGACGGCGAGGGGCCTGCCCGCCGTCGACTTCCCGAATGTGCCGGCCGGCAGCGACTGTCCCCCCGGCACCTCAAGACTCAGCACCCAACTCACCGAGTCGTTCGAGAAGGGCACCCTCCCGGAGCCGAGCAACACCACCGGCTGGAGCATCGTGAGTGGACAGGCGAAGACCGGAACCTTCTCCGCCCGTTCGGTGATCAGCGCCGCGGACAAGCGCACGCACCCCTCCGGTGCGCTCCCCTACTGGTCCATGGCGATCCCGATGGTCCAGGTGCCGGCAGGACGTACGATCCTGCGCTTCGCCATCAAGGGGACCTACAAGGACCGCACGTCCTACGTCGGCATCAACCGCGAGGACGGCTGGATCGAGCCCTCCCCCGCGTGGGGAACCGTCACGATGGACGTGACCGCCGCGCTGCAGGCCTCCGACGACGGATGGCTCGACGTGCGCTTCGCGAACTATCCGGACCCGGGCCAGCCCATGCCCGACTCGACGATCGGCATCGACGACGTAGAGATCTACACGTGTACCCCCCGGTCGAACGTGCGCGGGGACTTCGACGGCGACGGCATCGCCGACGTCCTCACGATCGACAACGATGGCTCCCTCAGGCTCTGGCCCGGGACCGGTGACCTCCATGTCCGGACGTCGCCGCTGTCGGCCGGTCACGGCTGGTCCAGCATGACCTGGCTCGGCTCGCCGGGCGACCTCAACGGTGACGGCCGCGCAGACCTCATGGCGCGTGCCGCAAACGGCACCCTGTACGCCTATTGGGGCGATGGCGCGGGCGGGTTCACGTCAGGGTCCATGGTCGTCGGCACCGGCTGGCAGAGCATGACCAGCATCGTCCCGATGGGCGACATCAGCGGGGACGGCCTGATCGACGTGCTCGCCTGCGACACGAAGGGCGACCTGCGGCGGTACTGGTTCAGCGGGCCCGGCAAGGGCCTGACGGGCGGCGTCATCGTCGGCACCTCGTTCGACGCATTCAAGCAGCTCCTCTCGATCGGCGACCTAAACGGCGACAACCGTTGGGATGTGGTCGGCATCCTGAGCAACGGCGACATGAATGCGTACAACACGCTCGCCGACGGCCGCCTGTACGGGCGGGGCTACCGGATCGGTAACGGGTGGTTCTTCGACTCCGTGACAGCTCCGGGCAGCTTCAACCGCGACACCTATCCCGATGTGGTGGCCCGGGATTCCTCCGGACGCTTGTGGACCTACCCGGTCCTGGGCGGGGCACGGTGGGGCTCCCGAGTGTTGACGGGGACGCAATTCGACGGCTTCCGCTGGATCCTCTGACGGCGCGCGGGCGCACTCGGCGGGGATGGAGTCCCTAGGTCAGGTCAGGTCCATGCCGCGACCCGTCCGCGCTGAGGTCAGCACCGCCTCGGCGACCAGGACCGTGGCGAGGCCCTGCGCCAGGGTCACGACGTCAGGCGCCTCGCCCGCGACGTCGGTGCCATCCACCCGTGCCCGCACCGCGTCCCGCAACGCCTCGTGCTCCAGCTGAAGCGGCTCCTTCTTGGCGAAGCCGTACCGGATCATGTCGCCCTCCGACACCCCCCGGAAGTGCGCGACATCGACCCACGTGTTCTGCACGATCCCGTTCGCGTGGAACGTCAGATCCGCCGTCAGCGTGTCCGCCACGAACGCGCCCCGCTCCCCCGTGATCACCGTGACCCGCTCCTTGAACGGAGTCAGCCAGTTCACCAGGTGGCTCGTCACCGTGCCGTCCGCCAGCAGCCCGGTCACGGCCACCAAATCCTCGTGCTGACGTCCCGACTGGTACGCCGTGTGCGCCGCCACCTGCACGAAGTCCTGTTGCGTGACCCACGCGGTCAGATCGATGTCATGGGTGGCCAAATCCATCACCACACCCACGTCGGAGATGCGCGCCGGATAGGGCCCCTGCCGCCGCGTCACCACCTGATAGACCTTTCCCAGCTCCCCCTGCTCCAAGCGCCGACGCGCCTGCTGCAGCGCGGGGTTGAACCGCTCGATGTGTCCGACCGCGCCCACCAGCCCGGCCACGTCGAACGCCTCAGCGATCCGCGTCGCCGCCGCCACGTTCGGCGCCAGCGGCTTCTCGATCATCGCGTGTACACCGGCGGCGGCGAGCTTGAGAGCGACGTCCTCGTGGAAGGCCGTCGGCACCGCCACCACGCAGTAGTCCAGGCGGTGGGACAGAAGCTCCTCGACGCTGTCGACGAGAGGGCGTCCCTTGGCCACGCCGTGCGGATCGCCCGCGGCGTCGGCGGCGGCGACGAGATCGACGCCCTCCAAGCCCGCCAGGACCCGCCCGTGGTGGCGTCCCATCATCCCCAGGCCGATCAGGCCCGCGCGCAGGTTGGCCATCACGCACCCGCCGCCGCGAGCGTATTGACCGCTTCCACGATCCGCTCCAGATCACCCTGGGACAGGCTCGGGTGCACCGGCAGCGACAGACACTCCTCGGCGGCCCGGTCCGTCTCGGGGAGGTCGACGACCGCCCGGAAAGGCGCGAGCCGATGATTCGGCACCGGATAGAACATGCCCGACCCGATCGCGTACTCCTCCCGCAGCGCCGCCGCGAACCCGTCGCGGTCGTGCGACACCCGGATCGTGTACTGGTGGTAAACGTGCGTCGCACCGTCTGCGACCGTCGGCGGGGTCACCCCGCGTAGGTTCGCCGAGAGGAACGCCGCGTTCTCCTGGCGCTTGACGGTCCACGCGTCGACCTTGGTCAGCTGCACCCGCCCGATCGCCGCGTGGATGTCGGTCATTCGGCAGTTAAAGCCGACGACCTCGTTGTGGTACTGCTTCTCCATCCCCTGATTGCGGTACAGCCGCACCCCGCGGGCGATCTGTTCGCTCTCGCAGGAGACCATGCCGCCCTCGCCGGAGGTCATGTTCTTCGTCGGGTACAGGGAGAACATCCCGAACGCCCCGAACGAACCAACCGGCGCGCCCTGCCAGGTCGCACCATGAGCCTGCGCGGCGTCCTCGAAAATCCTCAACCCCCGCGCCGTCGCGAGCTCGCCCAACGCGGTCATGTCCGCCGGGTGCCCGTACAGGTGCACCGGCATGATCCCCGCCGTGCGCTCCGTGATCGCGGCCTCCACCGCCCTGCGCCCCAGACAGAACGTGTCGGGGTCGATGTCGGCGAACACCGGCGTCGCCCCGCTCAGGGCCACCGAGTTGGCGGTCGCGGCGAAAGTGAACGACGGCACGATCACCTCATCCCCAGGCCCGATCCCCGAGGCAAGCAACCCCAGGTGCAGACCCGACGTCCCGGAATTCACCGCGACACAGGGCCGTCCCAGACGGAAGTGCGCGGCGAACTCCTCCTCGAACGCCTTCACCTCCGGACCCTGCGCCAGCATCCCGCTGCGCAACACCCGGTCCACTGCCGCGCGCTCGTCGTCCCCGATGATCGGTCTGGCCGGCGGGATGAAGTCGTTCATGAAAGGGGACACTTCCTTCGCAGGGTGGGCGCGCACATGTGCGTACGAGATGTGCCCGTACACGATGTGCCGGTGGCGTGCTTCGTCTCGGCGCGACACGTCGACGACGCACCCGATGCTACCGAAAGGGTGTGCGGCTCTTGGGGACCGTCGGGGCGCGTCCGACGACCGACTCCGAGACGCTGCGGCCGGCGAGGGTCAGGGTCGGGTCCCGCGCGGCCGGCCGGGGTCAGGCGCGGGTCACCCGCGGCCGCGGCCGACGACCAAGAAGTCGACGCCCTCGAAACGTGCCGAGTCCAGGGCTCGCCGCCCGTCGACGACGACCTGAAGGCCAGGCAGGTCCTTCGCGCCCAGCGCCGCGTACTCGGGGTGGTCGGCCTGCAGGATCGCCACCGCCACCGGCGTACCCATCTCATACGGCGTGAAGCCGAGCTCGCTCAGTTCCGATGCGCTGTAGAGCGGGTCATGAACGACGGCCTGTGCCCCGGCAGCGTGCAGGGCGTCCACCGTCGGGTACACCCCGGAGAAGGCGACCTCCTTGACGCCGCCGCGATACGACGCGCCGAGCACGACGACCCGCCGTCCCGCCAGGCCGCCGAGAGCCGCCTCGGCGAGCCCGACCGTATATGCGGGCATCGCGACATTGGCTTCGCGCGCGGCCCGCACCACTGTCGCGTCGGGATCGGTGTGCAGGTAAAGCATCGGATAGATCGGGATGCAGTGTCCGCCCACCGCGATCCCGGGTCGATGGATGTGGCTGTACGGCTGCGAATTGCACGCCTCGATCACCTGATAGATGTCGATCCCCCGGCCCGCCGCGAACCGACCGAACTGATTGGCCAGGCCGATATTGACATCGCGATACGTGGTTTCGGCGAGCTTGGCCAGCTCCGCCGCCTCCGCGGTGCCGAGATCCCACACGCCGTTGGGTCGCGCCAGGTCGGGCCGGTCGTCGAAATCCAACACCGCCTCGTAGAAGCGTTGGGCGGCCTCGGCTCCCGCCGGGGACAGGCCCCCAATGAGCTTCGGGTACGTGCGCAGATCCGCGAACACACGACCCGTCAGCACCCGCTCGGGCGAAAAGACCAGATGGAAGTCCGTCCCCTCGACGAGTCCGCTGATCGACTCCAGCAGCGGCTTCCACCGCTCCCGCGTCGTCCCCACCGGCAGCGTGGTCTCGTACGCCACCAGCGTCCCGGGCCTCAGCCCCCGCCCGACATCCCGCGTCGCCGCCTCCATCGCCCGGAAATCCGGCACACCCCGCTCGTCCACGAACAGCGGCACCACCACCACAACCGCCCCACTTTCGGCGACCGCGGCCGAGGTGTCCGTCGTGGCGCGCAGCCGACCCCCGCCGACCGCGTCCGCGAGGTAATCCGCCAGGTGGGCCTCGTTCGGGAAAGGCGCGGTCCCGGCGTTCACGAGATCGACGGTCGAGGGCAGCACGTCGGCCCCGATCACCTCGTGTCCCTTGGTGGCGAACTGCACCGCCAAAGGCAGGCCGATCTTGCCCAACCCCACGACGGCGATCTTCACCAGCGGACCTCGCTTCTTCGTTGCTGAGCATCGTTGTGTCGGCGCGGGGTTCACGACCGGGTCGCGGGGCATCACGGGGAGGCGACCTCGGCGGCGCGGAACCGCACCGGCCCACCGCCCGATCTTAGGGCCCGCACCCCCAACTCCCGGCGCGCGGGACCGCGGACCCGACGACGAGTGCGCACGATCGCGCACGGCCGCGCAAGGCCCGAAGCTCGCGCGCGGGGACCGAGAGTCCCCGTCCCGTGGGCCGAGTCACCGTCCCCGCTCACGCGCCGGGTCGCCACGAGCCGTCGGGGAACTCGCGCTCCAGCACGCGCTCCAGCGCCTCGACGGCGCGTGGGTCGTACTCGTAGCCCAACCCCAGGTAGAGCCGCTCCACCGCGATCCGCCCGACCTCCGCGTCGGCCGCGCCGAGCCGGCCACCGTAGTCGTCGAACGCGTTGGCAACCTTGAGGATTCGAGCCCCCAGCGGCACGTCGGTGCGTCCCTCCATGACCCGGTGGTATGGCACGGCCTGCTGGGAGATCACGTCGGCGATCGGCTCGGGCGGCGCGGCGTCGCGGACGAGTCGGGCCCCCATGTCGGCGATGCGCTGCTGGTCGGAAGGCGCCGCCTGCACCGTCGCCCCCCGCGGTAGCGGCCGGTGGAGCCCCAGCTGCCCGATGTCGTGAATGATGGACGCGGTCGACAGTATTTCGATCTCGCGTTCGGCCTGTCGGAGTTCGCGCGCCATGAGACGGGCGGTGCGCGCGACGCGCTGGCCGTGCCCGCGGGTGACGTACCCGACCACCTCGGGCATGCTCGCCAGGGCGCGCAGAGATTGCCGGTACGTCTCCCGGACGTGCACGAACCGGTGCAGCGCGAACTGGGTGAGGCCGAGGAACATGATCACGAGCGGGACGGCGACCAGACCCAGCACGGCCACCGTCAGCGACACGACAACCGCCGTGGACACCTCCGCGGCACCCAGCAGAAAGCTGCCGCGCACCTCGTCGCCGGTGGCCTGCCGCCAGCTGCGGTGTTCCGTCGCAGACCGGCGAGCGGAGCGCAGCGGGGCCTCGATGAACGCGGTGGTGGCGTTCACCGCGATCAGGCACAGCGCGAACAACCAGCCCGGCCAGGCCCGACTGGCCAGCTCGATGGTGGTCCCCCCGACCAGTGGCACCTCGCGGATGAGCACTGCGGCGAGCACCACACTGAAGAGACGTACGGCGCCGTCGAGCAGCTTGTCAGGATCGTTCAGGTCCACGCCACGACGAAACAGCACGCCGAGGACCTGAGCGACGGCCTGGGTCAACACGATCTCCGCGCTGGACAGCATGACGTAGCCGTCGGGGAGGCGCACGGTCGCGGCCAACGCGAGACCACCGGCTGTGGACATGGGGGCGGTCGGAAGTCGCCCGGGCAACTGGATTCGGAACATCTCTCCGACGGTGTTGACGACGAGGAAGGTGGCCAGCACGGGCCAGGCGCCGCTGTGCAGCCCCCGCAAGCTCTCGCCCGGCGTGGCCAGGGTCAGGACGACCGTCACGGCGATGAAGGCCACGATGGCGGCCGTCGTGCGGCGCGGCGTCATCGCGTGGTCCTGCCCGCGTCGATCTCATCCGCGATGACTTCGGACATCGCCGGTAGAGCATGGTGGTCCCAGAGCCAGCTGCCTTCGCTGGCGGGGTCGGAGCACGAGTCCCAGGTCTGGTTCTGCAAGAAGGACCGCAACGCTTGCACAACGCGTTGGTCGAGGTGCCCGTTGCCCACTGCGGCATCGAGTTCACCGTACGCGTCCTCCTTGCCGAGCGCGTCGACCTCCCCTCGCGTGGTCGTGAGGGCGTCGAATGCGTCTGCGACCGCCAGGACGCGGGCGGTGATGGGGATCTCATCTCCCACGAGACCGTCGGGATATCCGCGGCCATCCATCCGTTCGTGATGGGCACGCACCACACCAGCTGCCCCTTGGAGGAAGTCCACGCCCGTCATGACCTCTTCGGCCAACCCGGGGTGGGGCAACAGCGCGAGGATGTTGGTGGCGTAGGCGCCCGCGGTGCGGGCCTGGTCGGTCTCCCGCAGGACGCCCTTCATGGCCACGTCGTGCAATGCGGCCGCGTACTCCAACAGCCGCCGGTCGGTCTCGGACAGACCCAGCCCAGCGGCCATGCCCTGGCAGAGGGTGTCGACGCGGGCGGCGTGCCTTGCGACGGATCCGCCGGGACCGTCGCCCGCCTGGGCGAAGAGAGACAAAATGCGGGCGTGCGCCCGCACCTTGTCTCCGTACAGGGTGTAGACGAACCGAGCGATCACGAGCGGCACAGCGATGAGCACCGCGCTCAGCGGCCCCGTCCCGGCGGGCACCCACAGGACGACGAAGACGAAGGCAATGACGGCGTACGTCAGGTAGAGCGGCAGAAGCTCCCGTACCGCGCCCATGAGGACGGTCCGCGGCTTTCCACCGGTCATGGCGATCATTGCCGTGAGCAGGGCCGCGTTCGTGCAGGTCATCACCAGATCAGCGACAACGAGTGGTAGCCCGACCTTGAGAAGGAGGGTGTTCGGTGGCAGATCGGCCGTGATCGGCACCAGGCCGCCGGACAGGTAGTACGCGAAGCCGCCGACAAGTGCCGTGACACCGCTCATCAGGCCGTTGAAGATCGGCGCGATCAGGCGTTGGGGCCTGCGCTCGCCCACAGCCCACAGAAGCCCCAGAATCCCGGCGACCAGCGGACCGAAGAGCGGAAGGCAGGACAGCAGCACCACCATGAGAAACGAGGCACGGGCCCGACCGATGTCATCGTGCACGTGCACGCTGATGATGCCCATCGCAGTCATCACGAGGAGGGCAGCCGCGTCCTCGGGACGGGGGTAGCCGACGTTGCGAACCGCGACAGCGGCGAGCAGGAACCACACGATGGCGAGCGCCCCCGTGTACAGGAACGGCCCCCATGAAACCCGTGGGGACCGACCTGCGGCTCGTTCTGACACGCGCCTCACTGTACTTCGCGAAGCCGCCCGTCCACGGCGCTTCGCTGGAGTGTGAAAGCGGTGAGTTGCGTTCCTATCAGGCGGAAATCGGGTTCCATGCCCAGATCTGGGGAAGTGTGGTGGCGGGCATCATCGTCTCCTTGTCGTCCCGTGGTTCACGGGACAGCTGGGGTACTCGAGGGGGGGCCCCGCCTCCTGCTGATTGGCGGGACCGAGTGACCGACGCGATGCCGATGTGACTCGGCGAACAACGTCCCAGGGATGACCTTTCCCTACCTTCAGCATGCCAGGCGTTGGCCAATACACCGTCATTCTTGACTGGTTCGTGATCAAATTGTACTAAAGAGGGGCCGGCTGTTGCCGACGGCCTTCGTTGCCTCACGACACGGTGGACGTCGGGCATCGCTGGAGTGCCAGACCATCGCACGACTCACCTGCTTCGCCGACCGTCGCGTCAACTCGGCGGCCTCCACGAGACGGCGCGCGGCGCGTCGCGGGCGTCCCACACGCCGCACCGGCACCGGCCGCGCTGTGAGAGACTGCTCTCCCTGTCCCGTTCGCCCGGCGCTCGCGCCGCGGTGGGCATCCCCCGATGAGGGAGCATCCATGAGCAAGCGCGCCCGCAAGCGCCGCACGCGCAAGACCAACAAGGCGAATCACGGCCGTCGGCCCAACGCCTGAGGGACGGATCGGCCGGGACGGCGCCATGTGCCGCCCTCCCGGCCGTCGATGCTTCAGCGCTCGTCGGCGGCGCGGCGCTCCTCGATCTCCACATGGATCGTCGTGAATCTCGACACGATGCGCAACCGTAAGGTGTCCGGTGCGGAGACCCTGCCGCACGAGCGTCGCACCAGCGCCTTGAGCAGGAGGTCGCGTTCGTACTCGCTCATGCAGTCCTCGCACTCGTCGAGGTGGGCGCGAATCCGCGCGCAGTCGTCGGGACCCATCTCCTCGTCGATGTATTCAAAAACCCGCAGGAGGACCTCGGAGCAGTCGCTGTGATCGTGGCTCACGACTCCTCCTGCAGCGAGAACCCGCGCTCGCGCGCATAGTCGGTGAGCAGGTGGCGCAGTTGGCGCCGTCCCCGGTGCAGCCGCGACATGACCGTGCCGATCGGGGTCTCCATGATCTCGGCGATCTCCTTGTAGGAGAACCCCTCCACGTCCGCCAGATAGACCGCGAGGCGGAAGTCCTCGCTGATCTCGGCGAGTGCCCGCTTCACATCCGTGTCGGGCAGGTGATCCAGCGCCTCCATCTCGGCCGAACGCAGCCCCCGCGAGGCGTGCGATTCAGCCCGCGCCAGCTGGTAATCCTGAATCTCGGCAGCGTCGGACTCTTGCGGTTGGCGTTGCTTCTTGCGATAGCCGTTGATGTAGGTGTTCGTGAGGATCCGGTAGAGCCACGCCTTGAGGTTGGTGCCGGGCTTGTACTGATGGAACGCGGCGAACGCCTTGGCGTAGGTCTCCTGGACGAGATCCTCGGCGTCAGCCGGGTTGCGGGTCGTCCGGAGCGCGGCCGAATAGAGCTGGTCAAGAAACGGCAACGCCTCGACCTCGAAACGCGCGGCACGCTCCTGGGGTGTCTCCCGGTTCACGTCCACGACGTCCGACGCCGCGATGCCGCGCCGCTCATCCTCTTCGGTCGCGAGAGGCTGGTGATCGCTCATCGGGGCCCACCCTACTGGGGCGGTACTCGACCCACTCCCGGAGCCGAGCGTGATGGCCCCCGGCTCGAGAGGGCTCACAGGGGTCACGAACACAGATCCTCCTCGCGGGCTGCCAAGCGGCTGCCACGTGGTCGCTGCAACGCGGTGGCCGCCCTCTCCATTCCCGCATTCCCGCGCGTCAGCGCCCCAGGCCGTCTAGCCACCCGGTCACCGCGGGAATGACGTCGTCCTGCGGCGCGGCGAAAGAATGCGTACCGGCCACCTCGACGATCGGTACGCCCGGCACCGCCGCGGCGATCTCATCGGGGGTCCCGAACGGATCCCGACGGCCCTGGACGACGAGCGTGGGCAGAGGCGGAGGTCCGATCAGCGCTCCGGCCAGCTCGGTGCCGCGGCTGCGTCCGGGCTTGCCGGGCGGATGGAGCGGGAAGGCCAGCGCCAGCACCGCATCAGCGCCTGCGTGCCGGGCCGTGCGGCAGGCGACCCGCGCTCCTGCGCTACGCCCGCCGAGCACCCGCGGTGCGGCGATGCGGCGCGGACCGCGGGTCAGGGAGGCGAGGACAGCCAGCCACGCCGCGTCGAGGTGCGGCGGCGGCGCGGCGACTCGGCGTCCGGCGACCCGCCAGGGCTGCTCCACGAGCACCACCTGCCACGCCGTCCCACCTGTCCGGGAAGCCAGCGACGTGAGCGCCAGCAGGTCTGCGGACCAGGACGATCCGCCCGCGCCGTGCCCGAGCACAAGTGCGCCGATCGCGCCGGCCGGGGTCCACAGGTGGGCCCGCGCAGGGCCGTACGGCGTGGCGACGGTGCGCTTCGACGGGGGGCCCGGGTCGCGACGCATTGTCCCACCCCTCATCCGCCGATCACCTCCCCGGTGACCGGGTCGACCACGCCGACGAGCTCCTCGCGAGGCAACGGGCGCGTCAGGTCCGCGCCCTGGGCCCTCGACGACCCGACGCGGCGGTCCACCGGCCATGCGTCGAACCGTCCGGGCGTGGCGGGAGCGAGCAGGGCCGCGACCTGCGTGGGATCGGTCAGCTCGGGGTCGAGCCACGCCCGCCAGTCGGCGCGCTCGAGCACCACCGGTTGGCGGTCGTGGATGCGGTCCAGCCCGGGCTCGGCAGCCGTGGTCACGATCGTGAAGGTGGCGAGCCACGTCAGCGGGTCGTCGTCCGCCATCGCGGGGTCCTTCCAGAACTCGTACAGCCCGGCGAGAGCCATCACGTCGCCGTCGGAGCGCGACACGAAGAACGGCTGCTTGCGGGGGGTGCCCTTGTCGTCCAGGGCCGTCGGACTGACCTGCCACTCGTACCAGCCGTCCGCGGGCACGATCAGCCGCCGCGCCCGCGCGGCCCTACGAAAGGTCGGCTTGTCCAGGACGGTCTCGGCGCGCGCGTTGGTGGCGCGTGAACCCGCCCGCGGGTCTTTGGCCCAAGGCGGCACGAGTCCCCAGGTCATGAGCCGCAGCTGGCGTACGGGATCGCCGACCAGGCCGGCCGGGCCGCGGGGGGCACGCGTCAGTGCCACCCTGGCGTTCTTGCGGGGCGCGACGTTGCGGTCGCCGGCGGTCGGCGGCGGGTCCTGGGGGGTCACCAGGAGCGAACGAACCTGTTCAGCGGTGTGGTCCGCCTCGATCTCGAGCTCCTCGAGGAGCTCGTCGGTGGACCGCGAGGCGGCGTACCTCCCGCACATGGCGTCAGCTTACGTGCCCACTCGTGTGTCGCCGCCGGACGCGCGGGCCGTGCGAGCCGTGCGGGCGCGTATCGCCACCGTTTGCGCGCTCTAGGACGGCGGCTACGGTAGTCCAGACGCGTAGAACGAAGTTCAGGCGCGAAGAACGGTCGCACCCCCGCAGACCCCCAGGAGGATTCATGTCGCTTGTCCGTCGCTTTGCCCGACCGGCCCTCGCCGCCGTCTTCATCACCGGCGGGCTCGACGCGCTGCGCCACCCGGCGCACCGGACCGAAGAGGCCGCGCCGCTGGTCGACAAGGTGTCCGAGCTGACCGGCCTCCCCAACGACCCAGAACTGATGGTGCGGGCCAACGGCGCCGCCATGGCGATCGCGGGACTGGCTCTGGCGACCGGGCGCCTGCCTCGCGTGGCGAGTGGGCTGCTGGCGGCGTCGCTGCTGCCGGCCACCTTCACCGGACACGCCTTCTGGTCCGAGTCCGACCCGACGCGCCGCAGGGAGCAGCAGATCCAGTTCCAGAAGAACCTCGGCCTCCTCGGAGGCGTGCTGCTGGCCGCGGTCGACACCAGCGGCAAGCCGGGCCTCGCGTGGCGCGCACGCAGCGCGGCCCACGCCGCCAAGCGCGAGGCGCGGCTCGCCGGCGCGCAGGCGCGGCTGAAGGTCTCCTGACGGATACCCGGGCGTGTCCTTTCCTGTCGCGACCGGCTCCGCTCCCGCAGGCGATTGGGCGGCGCCGTACGCGCGGCGCCCCGTCTGTGCCCGCGTCGTCCTGCCCGGCAGCAAGTCGTTGACCAACCGCTACCTGATCCTGGCCACCCTCGCCAGCGCGCCCTCCCGGCTTCGTCGACCGCTGCGCAGCCGCGACACCCGGCTCATGGCCGACGCGCTGCGTGCGCTGGGGGCAGGGATCGAAGACGTGCCCGGCGCGGAGCCCGAAACTCCCGACTGGGTGGTCACCCCGGGCCCGATCCGGGGCAGGGCGAGCGTGGACTGCGGCCTGGCCGGCACGGTGATGCGCTTCGTCCCGCCCCTGGCCGCGCTCGCAGACGGCCCGGTCCGCTTCGACGGGGACGCCCAGGCCCGTGGGCGACCGCTGGGACCCGGCCTGGCAGGCTTGCGCGCGCTGGGCGTGCGCGTGGACGGTGACGCCCTTCCGTTCACGGTCCTCGGCGAGGGTTCCGTCCGCGGCGGTGAGGTCTCCATCGACGCGTCGGCCAGTTCGCAGTTCGTCTCCGGTCTGCTCCTGTCGGGGGCCCGGTACGACCGCGGGGTCACCGTCGTCCATGACGGTCCGCCGATTCCGTCGGCACCGCACGTCACCATGACGGTGGAGGTACTGCGGGACGCCGGGGTCGACGTCGACGACTCCCAACCGGACCGTTGGCAGCTGGAACCCACCGAGCTGCACGCGCTCGACGTTCAGGTCGAGCCCGACCTGTCCAACGCGGCAGCATTCCTCGCCGCCGCCATGGTGACCGGCGGCAAAGTCGAGGTCCCGGGCTGGCCGCACCGTACGACGCAGGCCGGCGACGCCATCCGCGACATCTTCGACGCCATGGGCGGTGAGGTGACTCTCACCCGTGAGGGCCTGGTCGTGGCCGGCCCCGAGCGCCCCGAGGGCCTTGATGTGGACCTGCACGATGTCGGCGAACTCACGCCGGTCGTCGCGGCGGTAGCCGCCCTCGCGGCATCCCCGTCGCGCCTGCGCGGCATCACGCACCTTCGCGGCCATGAGACCGACCGGCTCGCCGCCCTGGCCACCGAGATCGAGGCGCTCGGCGGCCAGGTCGAGGTCCGCGAGGACGGCCTGGGCATCATGCCGCGTCCGCTGCGCGGTGCCCGGCTGCACACCTACGCCGATCACCGGATGGCGATGGCCGCGGCCGTGCTGGGCCTCGCTGTGGACGGCGTGGTCCTGGACGATGTCGCGACCACCGATAAGACCATGCCCGACTTCGTCCAGCGCTGGACCGAGATGCTGACCCAGGACATAGGCCTCGCGCCGGCCCCGGACTCGCCGCGCCAGGCGCGGTGATGGCGCCCGGCCCGAAGCGCTACGAAGACTACGAGGACCATTTCCGCGCCCGGCCGAACCGGCGCGGCTCACGGCCCCGCACGAAGGACCGCCCGCGGCACGAGGACGCGGTGCCCGGACGCGTGGTCGCGGTGGACCGCGGCCGCTACACGGTGCTCGTCGGCGACCGTACCGTCGTGGCCATGAGGGCCCGCGAGCTGGGCCGTAAGAGCATCGTCGTCGGCGACGAGGTCGAGCTCGTCGGCGACGTCGCCGGCTCGCCCGACGCCCTGGCCCGGATGGTCCGCGTCGCGTACCGGCGAAGCGTCCTGCGGCGGACCGCCGACGATACCGATCTGGTGGAGCGCGTGATCGTGGCGAACGCGGACCAACTCGCCATCGTGACCGCGTGCGCCGACCCGGAGCCTCGGCCGCGGATGATCGACCGGTGCCTGGTGGCGGCGTACGACGCGGGACTCGACCCGCTTCTCCTCCTGACGAAGGCCGACTTGAGAGATCCGAGCGACCTGCTCTCGGGGTACGAAGCCCTGGGGGTCCCCTCGGTGGTGACTCGGCGCGGCGACGAGGACACGGGCCGTATCGACGCGCTGGACGCCGTCCGCGCCCACCTGGCCGATCGCGTGACGGTGCTGGTGGGACACTCCGGAGTGGGCAAATCGACGCTCGTGAACGCGCTGATCCCCGGGACGGACCGGGCCGTCGGCGTCGTGAACGAGGTGACCGGACGGGGGAGACACACCTCGGCGTCCGCCGTCGCGCTGGCCCTGCCCGGCGGGGGCTGGGTGGTGGACACGCCGGGGGTGCGCTCGTTCGGGCTGGCCCACGTGGACGTGACGAAGCTGCTGGCCTGTTTTCCCGACCTCGAACCCGGCGCGCAGGGCTGCCCGCGCGGTTGTTCGCACGACGAGCCGGAATGCGCGTTGGACGCGTACGTCGCGTCGCACGCAGCCGGTGCATATGGCGCGGAGCGTCTTGACTCGCTGCGGCGCCTCCTGCGCGCGCGCGCCGATCGTTGACCCCACCGCCGCTGTCCCCGTCGCGAACGCGCGCCGCAGGTCTGCGCACCGGGATGTCCGCGCGCGCCCGCTGCGGCTAGCCTGGCGCCATGGCCAGCGCGCACGCGAAATCCGGCACCGACTCGGCTCAGCACGCCTCCGTCAAGAACAGCCACACCAAGGACAGCGACACCAAGGACAGCGACACCAAGGGCAGCGACACCAAGGGCAGCCACACCAAAGGCAGCGATACCAAGAACGGCCACGGCAAGACGGCCCACGGCAAGAACGGCCAGGGCAAGAACGGTCGGCCACCGAAGCTCAAGAAGGAGCTGTACGAGGTCGAACTGCACCGCCTGCAAAAGGAGCTGGTCGAGCTCCAGGAATGGGTTCGCACCACCGGCCAGCGGGTCGTCGTCGTATTCGAGGGGCGGGATGCGGCCGGCAAGGGCGGCGCGATCAAGCGGGTGATGGAGTTCCTCAACCCGCGCGTCGCGCGCATCGTCGCGCTGCCGGCCCCGACGGAGCGGCAGACGACGCAGTGGTATTTCCAGCGCTACGTGGAGCACCTACCGGCCGCCGGCGAAATCCGGTTGTTCGATCGGTCCTGGTACAACCGGGCCGGCGTCGAACGCGTGATGGGGTATTGCACGTCGGCGGAGCACCGCCGATTCCTGCATCAATGCCCCATCTTCGAGCGGATGCTGGTGGAAGACGGGATCATTCTGCGCAAGTACTGGTTCTCGGTGTCGGACGCCGAGCAGGAACGGCGCTTCGCGAGCCGGCTCACCGACCCGATGCGGCGCTGGAAACTCTCCCCCACCGACATGGAGTCGCTGACCCGGTGGGAGTACTACAGCCGCGCCAAGGACGAGATGTTCGTGCACACGGATATCCCGGAGGCCCCCTGGTTCGTGGTGGAGTCCGACGACAAGAAGCGGGCCCGGATCAACATGATCGCGCACCTGTTGCACTCGATCCCGTACGAGCACGTAGAACCCCCCGACCTGGCATTGCCGGAACGGCCGGCGTCGACGGGCTATCAGCGCACCGACCGCAGCCTGCAGCAGGAGGTGCCGGACTACGCGTCGCGGCTCCTCAAAGGCGGCCCAGGGTACGTGGACCCTGAGGACTGATCGTCCACCGCGCCGGAGACCCAGGAGCAGCTCCGGCGCCCTGGTCCCCGCCCGCCGCCGCACCTTCGGCGAGATAGGTTGAGGGCCATGCCGGCCTACGACGACGATCTGCGCCTCGCCCATGTCCTCGCGGATGCCGCCGAGCGGGTGACGATGGAGCGCTTCAAGGCTGTGGACCTGCATGTCGAGACGAAGCCGGACCTGACGCCGGTCAGCGACGCCGATCGGACGGTCGAAGAGCTGCTACGCGGCTCGCTCGCCCGGAGCCGCCCGCGCGACGGGATCATCGGTGAGGAGTTCGGCGAGACGGGCCACTCGCCCAGGCGCTGGGTGATCGACCCGATCGACGGCACCAAGAACTTCGTGCGCGGCGTCCCCGTCTGGGCCACGCTGGTCGCGCTCATCGACGGCGACCAGGTGGTACTGGGGCTCGTGGCGGCGCCGGCGCTCGGACGACGCTGGTGGGCCGGGATCGGCACCGGCGCCTGGACGGGCCGCAGCATTCTGAAGGCCAGCCGGATGCGGGTGTCCAGCCTGCGGTCCCTGTCCGATGCCTCGGTCTCTCACGCCACCCTGTCGGCGTGGCGCGCGGTGGACCGGTACGACGCGTTCACGAAGCTCACCGAGGATTGCTGGCGGGAGCGCGGCTTCGGCGACTTCTGGTCGTACATGCTGGTCGCCGAGGGCGCCTGCGACATTGCGGCGGAGCCCGAGCTGGCGCTGTACGACATGGCCGCGCTTGTCCCGATCGTCACGGAAGCAGGCGGGATGTTCACGTCGATCGACGGCACCCCCGGCCCGTGGGGGCCCGGCGCCATCGCGACCAACGGCTTGCTGCACCGCGAGGTGTTGGCCCGCCTCGCGGCTCCCGCCCGCTGACGTAGAATCGCCGGAGCGAGGGCTCGTCCGACGTACTACCTCGTGCGTACAACCGCCGTAGGCTGCACGCCTAGGCGCGGGGGGACCGACAGGTGAGGGGGCTGGGGGTGCCCGCAGACTCTCGCCGATCGTTGCGTTGGGTCAGATGGATCATCACGATTCTCGTCGTGGCGATGATCGTGGTCGTGGTCCCCCGTATCGCGTTCGTGTGGGAGCGCGGCCCGGTGCACACATGGACCCCGCCGGTGTCGAACGACGACCCGGCCAACTCGCTGCGGGGCCAATACAGGTGGTTCCCGGACGATCACCCGGTCGGGGTGCCCGACGGGACGGCGGCGGTGGACGCCTACCAGCGGTTCGCGTGGGCCGAGCTGGAACCCTCTCCAGGGTCGTACGACTTCTCCACGATCGACACGGCCCTGAAGGCTACGGAGGGGACGACGTCACGGTTCGCGTTCCGGGTGATGGCCGTCTGCCAAGCGTGCACGACGCCCACCCTGCCGGGCTACCTGCGCTCCGCGAGCACGTCGTGGCAAGCATCTCTCCCCGACGGCGCGTCGGTAGTGCTGCCGGACTGGAACGACGCCTCCTTCCAGGCGGCGTGGCGACGCCTGATGAGCGAGCTCGGCACGCGGTACGACCAGGACCCCCGGGTGGCGTTCGTCGACGTCGGGGGGTACGGCAACTGGGGCGAGGGTCACAACTACCCGTACTCCGGCGACTATCCCGGACCCCAGGGGCAGCGCGAGGCGACCGTCGCCAGCTACCTGACGATCGTGCGTGCGGTCACCGACGCGTTCCCCACCGCTCGCGTCGTCCTCACCCCGCCCCAGCTCGGCGACGGGACCGGCACCGTCCAGCAGGATCCGTCCTGGCAGGCGCTGGACCAGGCGCTCACGGCTCGGCGCAACCTCGGGCTGCGCAACGACTGCCTCGGCGGCGGCAGCGTGCAAGCTCCCGCGCTCACGTCGCTGCAGTCGTCCCAGAAGCTGTCGGAGGCGGCCGCTCGCGACCCAAGGGATACGCCGCTCGGCCGGTGGAAGGCGGCTCCCTTCGTCACCGAATGGTGTGACAACATCGCGCCGACCGGAGGTGCCGCGGACTCCGGCGGCGGCTTCGGACAGGGCGCCGACCAGGTACCCGACCTCCACGTCTCGCTGGTCAGCAACGCCAACTTCCAGGGCTCGTACGGCGACTACTCCTCCGCCGACCAGCAGGCGTTCGTCCGAGCGTCGCGGGCGGCGGGCTTCCGCTACCGGGTCCCCACGGCGAGCGCGCTCGCAGGGCCGTCCCGCGACGTCGCCCTCACTGCCGAGTGGGCCAACGACGGCTCGGCGCCGACATACGACGTCTGGAACATCACGTATGAACTCGTGGACTGGCGGGGCGACATCGTGGCCCAGGGCGACTCGCGGCTCGACCTGCGAGAGATCACGAAGGACTCCGGCTCCGTGCAGGACACCGTCACCCTGCCGGGCACGGACCACCTGTGGGGAACCTTCGAGGTACGCGTGGTGGTGCGCCACGCGGGCAGCCACCTGACCCCGATGGTCCTCGTCAGCGGCGATCGGACGCAGGACGGCGGACACGACCTGGGCGACCTGCGCCTGGCGCCTTGGCGGTCCGGCCCATGACCGCGACGGCTCCACGCGACGGCTCGGGCTGAGGGGAGCTTCTCACGCCGGGAGCACGTCGACGCGGCCGCGGCCCAAGGCCGCCAACGGGGCCTCCAACGACGCGGCGTCACCGACGACCACGCTGACCCACTCCCCGTCGACGTACTCGCGATACGCCACCTGGAGCCGCTCCGATGACAGCGCGCGCATCTCGTCCAACGTGTTCGTCGTGTGGGCCGTGGTGAGCCCCTCCAAGGCGCGGGCCGCAGCCTCGTCCGCGACGGCGTCGGCGGTCGCGTACCGCCCCGGCGCGGTCTCGCGCAGATACTCCACTCCCGAGGCCACCTCCTCGTCGGTGAACCCGTCACGGCCCGAATCGAGGATGTCGATCGCGATTGCGAGCGCGTCAGCCGTCACGTCCGCGCGCACGGAGCCGCTCGTCAGGAACAAGCCCTGGCCGCGGCGCGGGCGGAAGCCGCAACGCATCCCGTACGTGTAGCCTCGCTGTTCCCGCAGCACCGCGTCGAGTCGCGCCGTCGGGCTGCCACCGAGGATGAACCCGAGCACCGGGAACGGCGCCCACTGCGCCGCCGCCACCCGGTCCGGCCCCGCGCACCCGATGTAGAGCTCGCTCTGCGAACTGCCCGGACGGTCGACGAGGACGATCCGGCTGCCACCCTCGCGGCGACGCACGTCGGGGGCCGACAGCAGCTCGTCCGCCCCCGTCCAGCCGTCGAAGGCCTGCGTCGCAAGGCCCGACGCGTCGAGACCTTGCAGGTCACCGGCGACGGTGAGCACCGTCGGCCCCGGGCGCAGCACAGCGGCGTGGTGCGCGACCAGATCGTCCCGCGTGATCGCCTCGACGGACGGCGCGGTGCCCCCTGTCGGCTGCGACAGTCGTTCGGCGTCGTCGTAAAAGGAGGCCACGAAGGCGATCGCGGCGCGCGAGGCGGGGTTGGCGTGCTCTTGGTCGATATCGGCGATTCGGGTCCGGATGTGCCGACGCACCTCCTGCTCCTCGAACGCGGGCTCCAACACCATCTCGCGAAGAAGCTCGAGCGCACGCCCGTAGTGGCGTCGCGGGACGTCCAGGTCGATGAGCAACCCGCGTTCCACGACCCCCGCCCCGAACGCGATCCCGTGTCGTTGCAGCAGCTCGGCCATGTCGTCGGCGGTGTGACCGTCGCTGCCCTCATCGAGCAGCCGCGCCATGAGCGCACCGACGCCCTCGCGGCCGCGAGGCTCGGCGGACAGTGGCGCGGGCACGGCGATCCGCACCGACAGAATGTGCTGGCCGGGGGTGTCATAGGACAGGATTCGCAGGCCGTTGCCGAGCCGTACCTCGCCTGGCTCGGGGAAAGCCCACGGCGGCGCCGGGCGCACTGGAGGGCGGGGGTGCACGGCGGTCACCGTCACTCCCCCGCATTCGGGGTGATCGCGACGACCGCGCGATTCTCGGTCCGCAACCAGTCTCTGGATGCCTGCCCCACCTGCTCGGCGGTGACGGCGCCGAGACGGTCCAGGAACGTGTTGACCGCGCCCGGGTCGTCGTACAGGCTCGCGGAGTGGCTGATCGCGTCGGCTCGCTCGTCGAGGCTCGCGAGCGCGTGCAGCCAGGCCCGCTCCGCCTGCGCGAGGGCAGCCTCCATGTCGATCGGCGTCGGCCCCTGCTGCGCGAAGTCCGCGAGCAACTCGCACGCGCGCTCCTCCAGCCGGACCGGGTCGACCCCGTCGGCGGCCTGCAGGATGACGTACCCGAGCGATACCCCCGCGGCGAGGCCCATCGCGCCCGCCGAGACGTGGTCCGCGAGCTCTTCGCCGCGGACCAAGGCGCGCTCCAACCGGGAGATCGTGAGCCCACCGAGGCAGTCGAGCGCGCACGACGCGGCGAGGAAGTCCGGTGTGTGGTCGCGAGGCAGGCGGAAACCCATGTAGACGCGCGAGGCCGGGACCTTCTCGGTCCGATCCAGCCGAACGGGCGCGTCCAGGGCCGGCAACGGCGCAGTCTTGAGCTGTGCGGGCGGTGGCACGGCCGGCAACGGTCCGAAGTATCTCTCCGCGGCGCGAATGGCCTCGTCAGCCCGGACAGCTCCCGCGATCGTCAACACGGTGTTCGAGGGTACGTACCAACGTCGATAGAACGTGTGCACGTCCTCGAGGGTCGCCGCGTCGAGGTCGGCCATCGACCCGATCGTGGGATGCCGGTAGGGGTGGCCGGGCGGGAACACGAGCTGGTAGAGGTCGTTGAGCGCGTTGCCGTACGGGGCGTTGTCGTACCTTTGGCGCTTCTCCTCTTTGACCACGTCGCGCTGGTTGTCGAGATTCTCCTGCGTCACCGCGTCGAGCAGGTAGCCGTGCCGGTCCGCCTCCATCCATAGGGCCAGCTCGAAAGCACCCGTCGGGACGGTCTCGAAGAAGTTGGTGCGATCGAACCAGGTCGTCGCGTTGAGCCGTGCGCCGTGGGCCATCAGCGCCGCAAAGTGCTCACCGCTTGCGACGTTGCGGGACCCCTGGAACATCAGATGCTCGAAGAGGTGCGCGAAACCCGTCGTACCCTCCGGCTCGTGACCGGAGCCCACCCGCACCCACAGGTTGATCGCCGCGGTCGGGGTGTGGTGGTCCTCGCTGACCAGGACCCGCAACCCGTTGTCGAGCGTGTGGTCGCGGATGTCGTACGCCAGCGGCATCTCCACACTCTATCCGCGGGACTCTATCCGCGGGGCACGCCGCCAGCCTCAGCGGTGCCGCAACGGCTCCGACGCGCCAGGGCTCGCCCTCGACCGTGAGTCAGGGCGCGGGCGACCATCAGCAGTCGTATCGCTGCGTAGAACCCGACCAGGGTGTACGTCGAGGTGACGAGCCCTGCGAGCGGCGCCGGCCAGCCGTTGCTGGGCCCGACCAGGAGCAGCGGCTCGACGGCGAGGACCAGCGCGAGCCACAGCGCCTCCGTGCGGTGCCCGCGATGCCAGCGCCACACGATGAAGACGGGCAGCCAGAACCAGTGGTGGCTCCACGAAACTGGCGAGAAGAACAGGCCGAACAGGCCGATCGACATGGGCGCGATCCAGCGGTCCGGGCCGCGCCCACCCCACCATGCCGCCGTGAACGTCACCGCGATCACCGGCACCAGCAGCGCGAGGACCGACAGGCGCGGCGGGCTCGACTCCCCGGCGAGACGGGCCAACAGCCCCGTGAGGCTCTGGTTGTCGGCGTAGCCGAGCCCGCCCACTCGGCTGGAGTCCCACAGCAGGTGACCCCAGTAGGTGACGAACGACTCGCGCGCTGCCACGAACGTGATCACGCCGACCGCGAGGAACGCTCCCACGGTGAGGACGGCAGCCCGCCAGCGGCGTTCTGCCACGTGTGAGAGGACCATCGCCATCGGGGTCACTTTGATCGCGGCGGCGACCCCGGTCCAGACGCCTGCGGTCCGACCGGGCCACAGATGGTCCCAGGCGAGCAGCGCGAACAGGACGAGGTTGAACTGCCCTAGCGCGATCGAACGACCGAAAGGAGCGCTGCACAGCAGTATCGCGCCCAGCAGGAGCACCTCGTGGCGATCCGGCGCGCCGGGCGCGCCAGTGCCGGGCTGGTCGGCACCCGGTGGCCTCGTGATCAACAGGCGGTGCACGAGCCAGAACGCGAGGGCGACGTTCAGCGCGAGGAACGCGGCGATGGCGACCTGGTCGGGAACCCGCGCGCACGCCGCGAACAGCAGCCCGAGCGCCGGAGGGTAGGTGTAGGGCAGCGCCTCCCGGAGCTCGTACGGGTCACGCCCCGCGGCGACATCGACCCCCGCATGCTTGTAGACCAGGAAGTCCTGACCGCCCGCGGCCTGAACCTCCAGGGCGAAGCGCACCAGGTAAACGGCCACGACGAGCGGGATGAGTGCGCGCGCGACCCGGAGGGCACGGCCCACCGGGTCGGACGTGGACGGGCTGTCCTCGCCGCTGGGCACGCTGTGCACGCTGCAAGCCTAGCCAGACAGGTCGCCATCTCCGCCCCCGACACGCTCCGCGTCGCCGCGAAGGAGCCCGCGTGGCCGCGTGACCCGTGGACTCGGGTCACGTGAAAACCCCCGGCCTGGTGTGGCCGGGGGTTTTCACCTCGTGGTAGCGGGGGCAGGATTTGAACCTGCGACCTCCGGGTTATGAGCCCGGCGAGCTACCGAGCTGCTCCACCCCGCGTCGCTGACACAAGGTTAACAACTCCTGGAGCAGGCGTCCAATTGCCCGGGCGGGGCCGCCGCAGGTCAGCTGGAGGCCGGTGGCGGTCCGGAGGGGGTCGTCGCGGTCGGCGTCGACGTGGCCGTGCCCGTCGGCGTCTGGCCGGACAGTCGTGCTGCCTTGTCGATCGCCGCCTGCAGCGCTTTCTGGGCCTCCCCGTACGCGGCGAAGTCGCCGTTCTTCAGCGCTTCCTGCCCTGCGGCGTACTGCTTCTGAGCCTCCGCAAGGTCCGCTTTCAACTCCGCTTCTGGTGTCTGTGTCGGCGGTGGCGACGGCGCCTGCCCCGAGGACGGAGGCGTGGTGGCGCCCGCTCCGGAGTTGCCCCCGAAGAGCTGGTCGAGCGCCGAGCCCAAGGTCGCACCCCAGGCGAGTTTCTCGCCGAAGTAGACGACCACGGCCTGGTTCAGTGGGTAGGACGTGCCGCCCGTGCCTTGCACGTAGATCGGCTGCACGTAGAGCAGGCCGCCACCCACCGGCAAGGTCAGCAGGTTGCCTCGCAACAGCTGAGATCCACCCTGACTGTTGATGTTGATGAAGTTGTTCAGTGTCGCCGAGAACTGCGGGCTGTTGGCGTTGGAGCTGTTGATCTGGTTCTGCACCTGCGCCGGGCCCATCACGTTGGTCGCGCTCGGCAATTCGAGCAGCCGCATTTTCCCGTACCCGTCCTGGCGCTCCCCTGCTTTTTTGCCTGCGTCGGCGTTGACCGCGAGGAAGCCGGTGAGGAACTGACGGTTTTCGCCCGCGGGGGTGAAGGACGTGGTGAGCGAGAACGAGGACGCGGACTGGCCCGGCATCTGGATGGACAGGTAGTACGGCGGCTGCCCCGACTGTACGTTGCCGCCGACCGTCGGGTCGTTCGGCACCTTCCAGTAATCACCGCCGGAGTAGAACGCCTCCGGATCGGTCACGTGGTACCGCGAGAGCAGCTGACGCTGCACCTTGAACAGGTCCTCCGGGTAGCGCACGTGGCTCATCAGGCTGCCGCTGATCTCGCTCATCGGACGCACCGTGTTCTCGAAGATCCCCGACCAGGCCTTGAGGACCGGATCGGTTTCGTCCCACGTGTAGAGCTTGACCGACCCGTCGTACGCGTCAACCGTCGCCTTCACCGAGTTGCGGATGTAGTTGACCTGGCCGGCGCGGATCTCCTGCACACTGCGGCCCCGCTGGGTCACGGCGTCGGTGGTCGCGCTGTCGATCGACTGCAGCTGGCTGTACGGGTAGTTCGCGCTGGTCGTGTAGGCGTCGACGATCCACTGCACGCGCCCGTCGACGACGGCCGGGTAGGGGTTGCCGTCGAGGGTCAGCCACGGCGCCACCCGCTCGACGCGCTCCTTCGGGGCGCGATAGTCGAGCATCGTCGAATAGTCGCCGACCTCGGAGGACAGCAGGATGTTGTATTCGCGGTACTTCGTCGCGTAGGCGAGGCGCTTGATGATGTTGTCCATCTTCACGCCGCCCGTGCCGCTGAACGTCGTGCGCGATTCGCCCTGGTCGGACTGGTAGTCGATCTCACGGGGGGCCGCGTCGGGCTCGGCGCCCACGATCGAGTACTGGTCGGTCTTTTCCCCGAAGTAGATCCGCGGCTCGTAGGAGCCCAGGGCTCCCGTCGTCGGGATGTCCTTTTCGAAGAACACCGGCTCACCGCGGGAGTCCTTGCGCGTGCCGTACGCCGCCACGAGGCCGTAGCCGTGGGTGTACACCGTGTGGTCGGTCACCCACGTCCGGCTCGGGGTGTTGGTGACGTCGAGCTCCCGCGCGGCGATGACCGTGTCCTGCATCGTGCCGTCCACCACGTAGCGGTCCACGTCGAGCGGCTCGGGGAACTCGTAGTACTGCCGCAGGCCCTGGAGCTGCTGGAACGTCGGGGAGACGATCATCGGGTCGACGATGCGGATGCTCGCCGCGGTCTCGGCGTCGCGCCGCAGGTCTCCCGGCTCGGGGATCTTCTTCGCGTCGTACGGCTGCCGGTCGATGTCGTCCAGGCCGTACGCGGCGCGGGTCGCCTCGAGGTTGTTGCGAATGTACGGGGACTCCAACGCCTGCTCGCTCGGGCTCACCTTCAGGCTCTGGACCGCAGCCGGGTAGAGAGTGCCGGCGACCAGCGAGGTCACGATCAACAGGATCACCCCAAAAATAGGCAGCCGCCAGCTTCGGGTCCAGATCGTCGAGATGAACAGCACGACGCACACCAGCGACGCGGCCGCCAGGATCTGCTTGGTCGGCAACACCGCATTCGCGTCCGTGTACTGCAGACCGGTGATGAGCCGGGACGACTGCACCGACAGTGAGAACCGGTCGAGCCAGAAGCCGACCGCGCGGACCAAGACGAACGCCGCCGCGAGCAGAGACAGGTGCACGCGCGCCGTCGGGGAGGTCCGCGGGCCGCCGGAGCCCACCTGCAGGCCCCCGTACACGTAGTGGGTCACCACGGCCGCGATCAACGCCAGGACCAGCGTCATCGTCACGTACGACTCGAGGAACACATACCAGGGCAGGTCGAACACGAAGAAGCCGACGTCCTTGCCGAACGTCGGGTCGGTGCGACCGAAGTCGCTGCCGTGCAACCACAGCAACAGGGTCTTCCACTGGCTCGCGGCCGCGAGGCCGCCGAAGATGCCGAAGACAGCAGGGATGCCGATGACCGACGCGCGCCTGATGGGGTCGAGCATCTCGCGGTACTTGTCCAACGCCTGCTCGGCCGGCGTGGTCGGCGCGTACACGGGACGCGTCCGGTAGGCGATGATCATGCTCGAGGCCACCACGGCGGCCGCGAACAGGGCGGCTACGACGAAGAGGGCTACCTGCGCCCACACCTGGGTCCAGAAGACTTTGCTGTAGCCGACCGCGTTGAACCACAGGATCTCGGTCCAGGTGAAGGACAGCACCGACGCCGCGAAGATGACGATTGCCACCACCGCGATCGTGATCGCGAGCGGTGACGGCTTGGCCCGCCGCCCGCCGGGTCCCGCCGGGCGCATCCCGAACGGATGTGGGCCGCCGCCCCCAGGACCACCGGGTCGTCCGCCGCCGGGTCGTCCGCCGCCGGGACCGCCCGGCCCGAACCTCCCCGCGAAGCCCCCCAGACCGAACGGGAACCCGCCACCCGCTCCCCCGGCGCCACCGGAAGAACCTGGGCCTGAGGATCCCGATCCGCCAGAGCCGGGTCCGGACGACCCGGGCCCCGAGGAGCCGCCACCAGAATCGGAGGTCGAGGCGATCCAGGACCGGGCGCGTGTGCGCCAGGCGGGTCGCCGCGGCGACCCGGACTGGCTTGCCTCGCAGCGCTCCGCCTCGACGGATGTGCGGGTGTGGCCGTCGTACCCCTGCTGACTCACTACGCTCCCCTGCCTGTGCCGCCGGCTCGCCCTGAGGCTCCGCTGTAAGGACCACCGTAGTCAGCGTCGCGCGAGTTTCCCACTCCGAGGGGTTCCATGGCGCATCGACCGCCCGACCAGACGTCGCGAGCCCGCGCAGGGCGGGGACCGACGCCGTCCGCCGACCGCCTGGGGCGAGATCAGCGTGAGGCAGGATGAGAGCGTGACTGACGCCGACTCCCCCGACCGACCGCACATCGAGCACCCCCGGCTCGTCGCCTGCGCGCTGCTGACGGAGCGCCACGTCGCGGCCGCCGGGTGGGACCAGCCCGTCCGGCTCTTCGCCCTCGTCGAGACCGCCAAGCTGATCGCCGCGGAGCCGGCCCTGGCCGACCGTCTCGACGACACGCTCCCTGGCGCTTTGTCCGCAGTGGAACAGGAGGACCTGCCGCCGACCGACCCGCTGGACGACTTCCTGGCGTGGCTGTCCTGGCCGGCGGAGGTCGACGGCCTCGCACTCGCGGTCGAACGGATCGTGGTCCCCCCGGAGGCTGAGGCCGGCCTACCCGACGACCCGGAAGAAGCGGCCCAGGCCCTCGTCGCGCATCCGGACCGGGTCGACGTACGGCTCTTCGCGGCGGTCACCCGCGACGGCGAGTCCACCTGCCTGCTGCGCCAGCGAACCCACGACAGCGACGAGGCGGTCGCCGTCGGCCACGACATCGCACCCGGGCTGCTCACGGCCCTCGCCGCCACCCTGACGGAATGACGGCACCGCAACCCTGACCGTCCGAGGGCCCCGAACGATGGCCGCGGACTCAACAGGTCGGCAGCGCCGCGCCGCGGCCCGCGGCGATCTCCTCGACGGCGTGTTGCGCCACATCGAACGTGTCGACCTTGACCACGCGTAGTCCATCGGGCGCGCGCCCGGGCACCTCGGAGCAGTTGTCGGCGGGTGCGAGGAACCAGGCCGCGCCGGACGCGCGGGCCCCGACCATCTTGTGCTCGATCCCCCCGATCGGGCCTACCGAGCCGTCGTCGGCGATCGTGCCGGTCCCCGCGATGTCCTGGCCACCGGTGAGGGAGCCGGGCGTGATCTCGTCGTACACCCCCAGGGCGAACATCAGACCCGCCGACGGGCCACCCACGTCCGTCGCGTGGATCGTCACCTCGAACGGGAAGGTGAACGACGTGCCGAGCAGGACGCCGATCACCCGGCGCCCCTGAGAGAGCGTCGTCCCCACCTGAACCGGGACCTGCCTCCCGTCGCGGGTGACGACGAGATGCACGGTGGCGCCCTCGGCGCTGGCGGAGATGGTCCCGCGCAGCGTGTCACTGCGCGTGATCGGCGTCCCGTTCACCGAGACGACGACGTCGCCGGCCTTGAGCCGCCCGTCGGACGGCCCACCGGGGGTGACCTGGCCCACGGTGACCTTTTCGGGGACCTCGTGGCCGGCGGCGCGCAGGGCGATGGCGACCGCCTCCTGCTGGGACGTGGCCATCTGCACCTGGTTCTGCTGGTCGATCTGGTCCCGGGTGGCGTCCTGCGGGTAGTACTCGGCGCGGGGCCGGATGTCGGAGCCGGGCTGCGCACGTGCGACGAGGTAGTCCCACAACGTCAGCTCGCGTCCGGGGCCGCCATAGACCGCCACGGTCGTGAACGTCAGCTCTCCCTCGGTCGGGTAGGTGGTCGCCCCCTTGATCTGCAGAATCTTCTCGCCGCCCAGCTCACCGAGCGTGTTGTAGGCCGGGCCCGCCCGCAGCACGACGTAGGCGGGATGCACGAGCATCCCCGCGAGCACGACCAGGGTGAGCACGGCGACGGCCGTGATCAGTTGACGGTACGGCCTCAGCCTCACGCGCCACCGGCGAGGAGCGCCGCCCCCGGGCGCGCGGCCGGCGCCCTCGGCCGCCATGGTGGAGGAGTCACCGGCGGCGGACGGATGTTCACCGCCCGCCCACGTCACGGCACCCCCACCCACTCGTCGTCGCCGTCCGTGAAAACCTGGTGCTTCCAGATGGGCACCTCCTGCTTGAGGCGCTCCACGAGTTCCCGGCAGGCGTCGAACGCCTGTCCCCGATGTTGCGCAGCGACGGCCGCGACCACCGCGATATCGCCGATCCGGAGGTCGCCGGTCGCGTGGTGCACGGCGACACCCGTGACACCCTCCATCGCGGCGACCTCCCGGGCGATCTGGGCGAGCCCCTCGCTAGCTCGCGGGTGGGCCGAGTATTCGAGGGAGGCGACCGATCGGCCGCGGTCGTGGTCGCGCACCAGCCCGAGAAAAGTGGCCACACAGCCCGCGCGGGGGTCGTCCACCGCCTCGACAGCCTGCTGCAGCGACGGGTCAGGGCTCACGACGGCGTAGGCGATCTTCGCCGGGCCTTGCGCTCGCGTCACGGCAGGCTCCTCCCGCGCGCCCCGCCAGGAACCCTGGGGCGCTCGACGTGGTTATCTGGATGCAGGCATTCTTTCAGCAAGGAGACAACGTGTCCGAACTCCCTCGCGGCGACGACCCGGATCCCGACGACCAGCGGGGCCCGTCGAACATCCCGGACTTCTCCGCCATGCTCCAGCAGTTCCTGGGCGGCGCGGGCAATCCTGCGATGAAGGACGCCCTCAAGGCGATGGGGATCGACATGAGCAATCCCGCCACGATGAGCATGCTCACGGCGCAACTTCGGGCGCTGTTCGACGACGCGCCGGCCGACGGGATCAACGCCTCGCTGTGTGAGGAGGTGGCGCGCAAGACCGTCGCCTCGACGGGCGACCGCAGCGTGGGCGACGCCGAACGGCGTGAGGTCACCGAGGCGGCTCGCGTCGCCGACCTGTGGCTCGACGAGATCACCGCGTTCGGGGCACCGGCCGCGCCGGCGCAGGCCTGGAGCCGCGCCGAATGGGCGTCGCGGACGATGGGCACGTGGGTCCGACTCGTGGACCCGATCGCCCAGGGGGTCACCGACGCCGTCGGCTCGGCCCTGCGCAAGCAGATGGACCAGCTCGGCCAGCTGGACCCGAGCGAGCTGCCCGCCGTGCCGGGCCTGCCCCCGGGGATCGACCTCGCGGGCATGATCGGCCAGCTGGAGCCGACGCTGGCCCGCATGTCGAGCTCGATGTTCGGCGCCCAGATCGGGCAGGCGATCGGGACGCTCGCGGGGGAGGTAGTGTCCGCGACCGAGGTGGGCCTCCCGCTGCTGACCGACCCGGTCGTGGTGCTGCTGCCCGCCAACGTGGCCGCCTTCGCCGAGGGCCTGGAGCTGGACCCGGCGGGCGTACGCCTCTACCTGGCCTTACGGGAGAGCGCCCGGATCCGGCTGTTTGCGGGCGTCCCGTGGCTCGGACCGCAGCTGCTCGCGGCGGTGCGGACATACGCGCAGGACATCACGTTCGACACCGACGCCATCGAGCGCAAGCTCGCCGAGATCGACACGGCCGATCCTGAGGCGCTGCAGGCGGCGCTCGCCAGCGACCTCTTCTCCCCCGAGCCCAGCCCTGCTCAACGCGCTGCCCGGGCCCGCATGGAGACGATGCTCGCACTGGTCGAGGGCTGGGTCGACGTGGTCGCAGACCGCGCGTGCGCCGGCCGGCTACCCCAAGCGAGCGCGCTCGGCGAGGTGGTGCGGCGCCGCCGCGCCACCGGCGGGCCCGCGGAGGCGGTTTTCGGCGAGCTCGTGGGCCTGCAGCTGAGGCCGCGACGCCTGCGGGACGCCGCCAACCTCTTCGCTGCGCTGGACAGCGACGGCGGTGCCGCGGCGCGCGACGGCGCCTGGGCGCACCCCGATCTGATGCCCGACGCCACCGACCTCGACGACGTTCTGGGCTACGTGGAGCGGTCCGGGGCGGCCACGGCCGAAGGGGGCGAAGGGGCCGCGGTCGTCAGCGAACTCGACGCAGCCCTGGAGCAGATCCTGAACCGGGCCGACGAGGCACGGTCGCGCGACGCCGAGCAGCGCGCCACTATCGAGGACGGCCCGATCGACGCCGGGCCCTGGCCCGGCTCATGGAAGCCGCGCAGCCAGCGGGAGGACTCCCCCGGCGCCGGCAACGGCCCCTCAGACGGCGAGGGTCCTGAGCCGTCCGACCCTGACGCGTCGGACGGTACGCCGGGCGGGAGGGCATGAGCCTGCCCTCCCGCGTTCATCCCTTCGACAGCCACGCCTCCGGGGTCGCCGGCCGGTTCGCGACGGTCCATCGTGACGCGCTCGCGGTCCTCACCGGCTGGGGTGCCCCCGACGACGCCCAGGACGCCCTGCGCGCGTCGTTCGTGAGGCATCTGCGCGACCACCCTGACGGCGTCGCCAAGGCCGGCCCGCCGGCGCACCTCACCGTCGGCTGCCTCGTGCTCGACCCTCGCGGCGAGCGCGTGCTGCTCACGCACCATGCGAAGACGGACGGCTGGTACCAGTTCGGCGGCCACGCGGAGGCCCGCGACCGCACACTGCACGCGGCGGCAGCGCGCGAGCTGGCCGAGGAGTCGGGCGTCGGTGGACTGGACGTTTCCGCGGCGCCGGTCCACCTCGACCTGCACTCGTTGCCGGCGACCTACGAAGGGTGCCGGTGGCATCTGGACGTGCGGTACGCCGCGGTCGCGCCCCCCGACGCGACGCCGGTGACCAGCGCGGAGTCGCACGACGTGCGCTGGTGGGCGGTGTCGGATCTGCCGCCTGAGGCCGCGAGCGACCTGGCGGCCCTGATCGCCGCGGCCCGGGCGTGGCTCGCCTCCGACCCCGGCGAGGCGAACGGCCGGGCGCGCAGACGACGCGACGCCGGGCACTCGGCGTGACCTGCGGGCGGCCGGCGTGACCCGTCGGGAGTGGGTGCCCCGCCAGCACGGGGTGTGGGCCATGCTCGCCGTCCCGGCGATCGTCGGCACGGTCCGGGGCGGCCCGGCCCCCATCCACGCGGCGCTGCTGGCGGCCTGGCTGCTGGGCTACCTGGCGTTCGCCGCCGCAGGCACCATGCTGCACGGCGGACGCCGGGCGGTCCGGCCGGACCCTCTCCCGCTGGTCACGTACGGCAGCGTCGCACTCGGCCTCGGGGCATGGCTGCTGCTGCTCCGACCCGATCTCGCGCTGTGGGCTCCCCTGTTCGTCCCGCTCGTGCTCGTCAGTCTCGGCTGCTCGCTGCGCCGGGCGGATCGCTCTCTGCTCAACGACGCGGTCACCATCCTCGCGGCGTGCCTGTTCGCCGGCGTCGCGTTCCAGGCGGGGACACCGGCCCCGGCGGGAGACGGCACAGGCTGGGCGGCGTGGAGCGATGGGGACCTGTGGCGCAACGCCGACGGAGCGGTGATGGCCTGGGTGATCGTCGCGCTGTTCGCGTACTTCTTCGGCACCGCCCTCTACGTCAAGACGGTGATCCGGGAGAGGACCAACCTCTCTTATCACCGCGCGTCCGTCGCGTACCACGCCGCATGGACGGTGGCGTGGGCGCTGTCGGGCAGCGTCGGCGTCCCGATCAGCGTGGGGACCAGGATCGGGTTCACGGCGCTATTCGCCGTGCTCACCGTTCGAGCAGCCGTGCTGGCCGGCCGATCCGTGCGGCCCCTGTTCGTCGGGCTCGGGGAGATCGCGGCGTCCGTGGCAATCCTCGCGTTGACCCTGACCTGGTGAGCGTTCGGCGAGCTCAGCTGTCCCGCACGTCGGGAGTCGTGGCCGGCTCCACGTCCGGGGGTTCCCCGTCGGCAGGCCAGCCGCGTGCCGCTGCGTACCCCTCCAGGTAGCCCCGCGCCCGCTCGAGCTGGGGATAGCCCTGCAGGAGGGCCCAGAAGTCCGGCCCGTGGCCCGGCTCGATGAGGTGAGCCAGCTCGTGGAGCAGCACGTAATCGACCACGTACGAAGGCATGGGCGCCAGCGCGCGGCTCAATCTGATCGTCCGGAGGGACGGTGTCGCCGACCCCCACCGCGTCACCTGATTGTCGACCCACCGCACCGAGACGGGCACCGCTCGACTCCCGAGGTATCGGCGCGACAACCGCCGGCCCCGCTCCGCGAGCGCTTCCTCCGTATCCGCCGGGCCGCGCCCGGCACGACGCAACACCCGCGCCGTCATCCTCTCCACCCATTCGCGCTCTTGGTGATCCGTGAACGTCGCGGGGATCATGACCAGAAGTTCTCCGGCCTCCAGGCGGGCGGCCACGGTGCGGCTCCTTCGCGTTGATCGACGCACCCGCACCGGCACATCCGGCAACGTCCCCACCATTGTCTGCTCCACGACCTGCTGCCCCATGGATCGCAGAGTAGGCCACGACACCGACAGCACGACGTGTCCCGCGCCGATGCCCGGGCGGTCCACACCCCGGTCGCGCCTCTCGCCCCCGTGCGCCCCTTGTGGATGACGGACGCTGCCACCGTCCCGATCCGGCCAGACTGGCGCGGACGCAACAACGGGAGGTCGTCGTGGTCGAGGTGGCGCGGTGGAACCGCAGCGTGCAGTCCTGGGATCGCGCCGACGGGAGCATCCAGGTGGGGGTAGGCCCGCGGGACGGGATCGTGCTGTCGAAGCTCAGCGCGGCGGAACGCCATTTCGTCGCGACGGTGGGGGGGGCGTCGAGTCCGGGGGCACGTGCCGAGCAGGCCCGCCTCGACAGGGCCTGCGCCCATGCCGTGCGACGAGGGGCCACCGTCGAACGTCTCGACGCCATTCTCGACGTGCTCACCGAGGGCGGATTCCTGGAGGTGCGTAGACGGGCCGACCGGGGCGCGGGCGCCGCGCACAGCTCGGACGGAGCGGACGGCACGCAACTGCGGACCGACGCGGACGCCGCGCGTAACGTGCACGGGCCTCCGGGCGAGGCGCACGTCTCCGCGCGAGAGCGACGCCTGCTGGTCGTCGAGGGCGCCGGCCCGCTGCCCGAGCGCATCGCCGCGGTCCTTCGCGACGGTGGGTTCGGGTCGGTCCGGCAGGGCTCCATCGCGGGAGACGACGCCGACATGGGACTGCGTTGCGGAGCGGACGCGGCGCCGCCCGACCTGGTCGTCCTCGTCGCCTCCGGCGCCCTGCCCCCTGCTCGCGCCGAGCCGTGGCGACGCCGCGAGGTGGCGCATCTGCCGGTCGTCGCGGATCCCCACCGCGTCGTCGTGGGCCCGCTCGTCACGGGACGAGGCCCGTGCCTGCGCTGCCTGGACCTGCACCGCGCGGACTGGGATCCGAGCTGGCCGCTCTTGCTCGCCCAGTCCGACCATGAGCTCGACGCGCCGGACGTGGCCTGCGACAGCGCCCTGACCGCGATCGCTGCCGGGCTCGTCGCCGCCCTGGCACGCCCGCTGCTCGACGCCGGTCTGCACCTGCCAGGCGTGAGCCTGGAGATGGTTCTCCCCGACCCCTTGGTGGTACGCCGGAGGTGGCCGGTGCACACGTCCTGCGGGTGCACCGGCGCGACCGAACTGCGCGCCGACCCGGCGTGCGCCAGTCCGCCAGGGACAATGGGTGTGTGACCCGTCTGCCCCGCCGCGCCGTCGCGCGTACCGTGAAGCTCGCCAGCCTGCCCCTGGGAATGGCCGGCCGCGCCGCGGTGGGGGTGGGCAAGCGGCTCGGCGGTCAGCCTGCGGAGCTCGTCGCCCTGGAGCTGCAACGCCGCACCGCGGAGCAGCTCTTCCAGGTGCTCGGCGAGCTCAAAGGCGGGGCGATGAAGGTCGGTCAGGCCCTGTCGGTCATGGAGCCGGCGCTGCCGGAAGAGCTGGCCGGGCCGTATCGCGCCACGCTCACGCGCCTGCAGGAGTCGGCGCCCCCGATGCCCGCCGACTCCGTGCGGGCCCTTCTTGCGGAGCAGCTCGGCGTGCGGTGGCGGGCCAAGTTCGCGGAGTTCGACGAGCAGCCCGTCGCGGCGGCTTCGATCGGGCAGGTGCACCGCGCCACCTGGAAAGACGGCCGGGTGGTCGCGGTCAAGCTGCAGTACCCGGGCGTCGGTCCGGCGCTGCTCGGGGACGTGCGGCGGCTGTCGCGCGTCGCGCGGGTCACCGCGGGGTTGGTTCCCGGGCTCGACATCGGGCCGGTGCTGCGCGAGCTGGAACACCGGCTCGCCGACGAGCTGGACTATCGCCTGGAGGCGCGTCGGCAGAACGCGTTCGCCGAGGCGTACGACGGCGACGAGCGCGTCTTCGTCCCACAGGTGCTCTACCAGAAGGGCACGGTGCTGGTCAGCGAGTGGGTGCCAGGGCGCCCGCTGGCGGACGTCATCGTCCGTGGCGAACCCGCCGATCGCGACCTGGCGTCGGCCCGCTACCTGGAGTTCCTGTTCTCCGCCCCAGCGCGTGCGCGATTACTGCACGCCGACCCGCACCCGGGCAACTTCCGTCTGCTCGACGACGGTCGGCTGGGCGTGATGGACTTCGGCGCCGTCGGCGCCCTGCCCCAAGGCATGCCGCCGGGCATGGGCCAGGCGCTGCGCCACGCGCTCGACGGCGATGCCGACGCGCTCTTGGCGGGTCTGCGCCGCGATGGTTTCGTCCGGGACGGCATCGATCTGGACCCGGAGCGCCTGCTGGGCTATCTGGAACCGTTCACCGACCCGATCCGCGCGGAGACCTTCACCTTCACCCGCGACTGGATGGCGCGACAGGGCCAACGGCTGCGCGACCCCCGGCAGGATGACTTCGGGCTCGGTCTGCGGCTCAACCTCCCACCCAACTACGTGCTGATCCACCGGGTGTGGGCCGGTGGGCTCGGGGTGCTGTGCCAGCTCGGAGGTACTGTCGCGGCCCGCGGGTTGGCCTACCGCTGGCTCCCCGGCTTCGCCGACGACGTGTCCTAGTCGGCTGCGGGTCTCCCCACCCGGGCGTCGGAGTTCCGCGAAGCGGTCCTGAAGACCCGATAGGGCTCGCCGGGCGGGTTCGCGAACGGCAATCCTGACGGGTCAACAAGGCGGCGCTGATCACGGGCGCGCCGACGGTGGCCGTGCGACGGCCTGTCGGGTCCACGTGGTCGCGTCCCGGGCCCTACCGTGGACACAGTCGACCGACCGGTCGACGCTGACACCTCAGGAAGGCAAGTCATGGCCACCGATTGGGCTGCTGACGTCAAGAAGTACGCACCGCACGCCGACGACGCCGTCATCGCGAGCATGGTGAAGACCTATCGGCTCGTCCTGAGCAAGGCCGACTCGGCCCTCGTGTCGTTCAGCGACCCGTCCGAGCTGCACACGGTCCGCGAGAACTTCCTCAAGAAGAAGCTGGGACTGACGCTTTCCGACGAGGAGCTCGACACGGCCATCGCCGAGGTCGGCAAGACGATGAAGGACGGCACGCGCAACACGCGGCTCTCGGTCTACTACCTGCTGGCGGAGAAGTTCGGCAAGCTCGACGCCTTCCGCTGACCGGGTTCGGTGTGTGGCCGGCCGTCGCCGAACGGTCCATCGTCGACATGCCTCATTCTTGTTGATCGGTTAGTGGTTCAGTTTGTTCGTGTTCCCCAGGGTTTGGCTGCATTCGAGCAGGAGGGCGTGGACGAAGCCTTGGGGCAGGTTGCCGCGGAGCTGGCGTTGTCGTACGTCGAATTCTTCGGAGAGCAAGCCGGGTGGGCCGCAGGCGGCGCGTTGGCGTTCGAACCAGCGGTAGGCCTCGATGCGGTTGCCGTCGGCGAGTTGGGCCAGGCACATGGCGAATCCGCACATCAGGAACGCTCCCTCGCTGGTGCCCAGGGGGCGGTCGTCGGGTGCGTAGCGGTAGAGGTAGCCGTCCTGGGTGAGCTGGTCGACGACGGCGGCCAGGGTGGCCCGGCTGCGGGGATCGCTGGCGGACAAGGCGCCTCGCACCGGCGCGAGCAGTAGTGCGGCGTCGACTCCCGGCCGGTCGGGGGCCTGTTTCCACGCGCCGTCCGGGCCGAGTCCACGCCTGGACGTCTCGGCCATGATGGCGTCGGCGAGTCCGAGCAGGCGGGTGGTGTCGGCGCCGGGCACGTCCCGGGCAGCGACCCGCAGGCCGGCGACGCAGGCCAGGCGGGACTGGGTCCACCAGTGGTCGTCGAGCTCCCAGACGCCGGCCTCGGGTTGGTTCCACCGGGTGGTGATGGTGTCCGCGATGGTGGCGATGGCTCGCTCGTCGTGGATGCCTAGGTGGTCGTGTCGCCCGGCGGCGGCGTACAGCTGGAGCAGTTCGCCCATGGCATCGAGCTGGAACTGTCCGCGGACCCAGTTGCCGGTGACGACCGCGCCGCCGGGATAGCCGGGCAGGTCGAGGTGTTGCTCGGAGGGTGGGAGCGTCCCGTCGAGGCGGTAGGCCGGCGCCAGCTGGTCGCCGTGTTCCAGGACGCGGGCGGTGGTGAAGGCGACGGCTTCGTCGAGCAGCGGCAGCGGCTCCACGACGCTGACCGCGAGGCCGGCGTAGGCCTGGTCGCGCAGCCACACATAGCGGTAGTCGTAGTTCTTTCCCTGTTCGGCCCGCTCGGGCAGGCCCAGGGTGGCGGCGGCCACCATGCCGCCGCCTGGCGCGGTCAGGCCGCGTAACACGGCGTACGCGTGCCGACTGTCGCGGGGTGCCGCGGAGTGCGCGAAATCCGGGACGTGCTGGCGCCAGTAGTTCTGCGTCTGGGACCACAACCCGCCGGGGTCGGCTAAGTCACCCAGCGGGCGGTCGCTGATCTGCAGGATGAGGTCGTGGTGCGCTCCGGGGGCCAGGTCGAGGGTCAGGCGCAGCACGCCGTCGCCGCCATGGCGGGCACCGACGCCCGCCGACCAGCGACAGTGCAGGTCGCCGGTCGTGATCGACCACACACCGTCGCCGTCGGAGTGGACCCGGCTGGGTTCGGCACCGAACTCGGCCCGCAGGTCCAGGCGCACGTCAACGCGTGCGTCGGCTCTATCGACGTTTTCGACGCGTCGCAGCAGAGTGAGGGTGTGCGGGTCGGAAGGAACGGCCAGTGCCTCCCGGGACTCGACCCGGCCCTGGGTCGTGGTCCACCGGCTGCGCCAGATCAGCGAGCCCGGTTCGTAGTAGCCGCCCCACACGTAGGTGTCGGCCGGAGACACCTGGTAGCACCCCCGCCCGCCGATCAGGTTTGACAGCACGGCCGGTGAGTCCCAGCTCGGAGCGCACAGCCACGACACGTCGCCGCGGGGGCCCAGGATCGCACCGCGGTAGCCATCGCCGAGGAAGGCGTAGTCACGCAAGACCTGCGGCGGTACGAATGGGGCGCCGGTCTCTGCGGACCCGTGGGCGGGCGACGCGTCGGTGTTGTTGGGCGCGCTCACGAAGCACCCCGTGCGGATCGGGCGCGGATGGCCATCCCGGCGGTGCCGCTGGCCAGGGCCACCGATGCGGTGACCAGCGCCGGTCGGCGACGTGGCGGGTCCAAGACCGCCAGCCCCGCCATGGTCGCGGTGTGGATCAGGTCGACCGCGATCTCCAGGCGTTGGAACCGGTCGGGGAAGAACAGCTGGGTCGCGCCCGTCGCGACATGGCGAGCACCGAGGAACCTCAGTGCGCCCTGATCGAGTTCCGTGGGGGCACGATGGTCGAGGTAGCGCCAGATCGGTGGCCCCACGGTGAGCAGTGTGGTGCCCCAGATGATTCCGCCTACCCCCAGGGTGCGTGTGAGCCGGTCGTCGCCGTGGCTGGCCCGGGTCACCGACGTCGTCCTGCGGCGCGAACGATGGCGGCGGCACCGACCACCGCAGTCAGGCCGGCGGCGGCACCGAGCTGGGGGTAGCGGTGGGCCAGCCATTGTTGCGGGCTGCTCGCCTTGGCTTGGTCGTCGAAGACGCCCCGGGCCCCGAAGTCACGCCCACCCTCGCCGTCGGCCGGCTCCCACAAGTTGACGGGGTTACCCTCAGCGCGCAACTTCGCGCTCTGTTGGGAGGCGAATCCGGTGCGCCCGAGATAACGATCCAGCACCCCCGGCACGACCGCGTTGGCCAGCAAGGTCGCCACCGTGCTCGCGCCCACCCAGTACTCCCGACGCTTCGGATGGTCAGCGGCAAAGACGACGGCCCGGGCGGCGACCTCCGGCTGATAGATCGGTGGCACTGGCTGGGGGTGCTTGGGCAACCTGGACAACACCCATGAGAATTGTGGCGTGTTCACCGCGGGCATTTGCACCATGGTCACGTGCACGTTGCTGTGCTCGTGCAGCAGCTCGCACCGCAACGCCTCATGGAAGCCCTGGATGGCGTGCTTCGCGCCGCAGTACGCGGTCTGCAGCGGGATGCCGCGGTACGCCAGCGCCGAACCGACGTGCACGATCGTGCCGTGTCCCCGATCCTTCATCCGCGCCAGCACGGCCATGGTGGCGTAGACGTAGCCGAGGTAGCTGACCTCCGTGGCGCGGCGGTACTCCTCGGGTGTGATGTCGTCGAACCTGGCGAACACCGAGGTGAACGCCACATTCACCCAGACGTCGATCGGTCCGAGCTCGGTCTCGATGCGATCAACGGCATCCGAGACGGCCTGGGCGTCGGAGACATCGACCGGCACCGCCAGCGTTTTCGCGCCCAGCTCCTGACACTCGGCCGCGGCCGCGTCCAG
>JBDTWM010000005.1:0-46537 GCA_040006675.1 Dermatophilaceae bacterium
GTCGGGTTGGCCGAGGGGACGCGGGTGCTCCTGCAGGCGGCCGAGAACGTTCACGACTCGCAGGAGAAGTGCGGGCCGCATGAATCCTCCGGGCGGAGATGGCTCTGGACGACGCGGGCGCTGGCGGCGCTCCCCGTGCTGGTGGTGATGGCGCTGGTGCTGTCCCTGGCATGGCCGGCTTCAGACACCGTGCCCGAGGCTGACGCAGATGCAGCCGCACTCCCCGCCGGGTCCAGGACGCCCGCGTGCAACGGTTTCGCGCAGCTTTGTGACCGCGCCTACAACGACGTCGCCTATCCGAGCTCGCACAACTCGATGTCGGCGGCAGACCAGCCGGGGTGGTACTTGGCCGAGCAGCCCACCGGCCTGATCGGGCAACTGGACGCAGGCATCCGGACCCTGCTGATCGACAGCTGGTACGGGCAGGCCACGACGACGGGTCACGTCACCAACGCAGCGAAGGACAAGGCCAAGGGACTGGCGCAGGCCAAGGCCGACTTCGGCCCGGGTGCGGTGGAGAGCGCGTTGCGGCTACGTAACGCCGTGTCGGGTCAACCGACCGGCCCGGTGGAGCCCTACCTCTGCCACGGCGTGTGTGATATCGGAGCAACCACATGGGAACCGGTGATGGCCGATGTCCACGACTGGATGAAGGCCCATCCTCGCGAGGTGGTGACGTTCTTCATCGAGGACTCGGTCTCCGCTGCGGACACGGCAGCGCTCTTCGAGAAGGCGGGGCTGTTGCCCTACGTCGCGACCCATCAGGTCGGCCGGCCGTGGCCGACCCTGGGTCAGATGGTCGACAGCGGCAAGCGGCTGGTGGTGCTCATGCAGGAAGACGGTGGCGGAGCAAGGGACCCCTGGCTGATGCAGGGCTGGGATCAGGCGCAGGACACCAACTACGACGCGAAGACCCCGGGGACTTCAGTTGCAAACGCAACCGGGGCACCGACAAGAGTCAGCTACTGCTCATCAACAACTGGCTCAACAACTTCGACTCGATCGTCACCGACGCGAAACAGGTCAACGGGTATGACAACCTGCATCCGAGGATGGTCCGCTGCCAGCGCGAACGCGGCATGATCCCCAACTACGTGGCGGTCAACTACTTCGACCAGGGCGACCTTTTCAAGGTGGTCAACGAGCTGAACGGTGTGGGCTGAAGAGAACCTATCCCGCGTTGTGGTCGCTAGCGACGCAAACGGACCAGATCCAGCCTTTCGGCTGCTTCTCAAACTCCGAGTCGGCACCCGCACACTTTGGCGCCACTCACCGCTTCGGACCCTGCCCCACTCGGACGAAGTGTCGGCAAGTGTAGGACTGGACGCCGCGGTCCCAAGCGTCTACGACGAGCTCGCGTGTCAGAAGCCGAGCTTGCGCAGCTGGCGCGGGTCGCGCTGCCAGTCCTTGGCCACCTTGACGTGAAGATCCAAGTGGATACGGTGGCCGAGGAGCTGCTCGATCTCCACACGCGCCCGCATCCCGACGTCCTTGAGCCGGGAGCCGCCGCGACCGATCACGATGGCCTTTTGGGAATCGCGCTCCACGAAGACGTTGACGTGGACGTCGGTCAGCGGGTCGCCGGCCGGGCGGCCGTCGCGGTCCCGCATCTCCTCGACGACGACGGCCAGGCTGTGCGGCAGTTCCTCGCGCACGCCTTCGAGGGCCGCCTCTCGGACCAATTCCGCGATCATCACGAGGGTGGGTTCGTCGGTGATCATGTCGTCGGGGTAGAGCTTCGGCGACAACGGTAGGCGGGCGACGAGTTCAGCGCGCACCACGTCGATCTGGGTACCCTCCACCGCCGAGCAGGGGACGATGGCGTCCCACTCGCCGAGCTGATCGATCGCGATGAGGTGCTCTGCGACCCGTCGGCGCCCGACCGTGTCGATCTTCGTGGCGATGGCGACGACGGGAGTCCGCCGGGCCCGCTTCAGGTCGGCCAGCTCCCGGGCGATGAACTGGTCGCCGGGGCCCGGCCGTTCGCCGGCAGGCAGGCAGAATCCCACCACGTCGACGTCCAGCAGCGTCTCCCGGACGACGTCGTTGAGGCGTTGCCCGAGCAGCGTGCGCGGCCTGTGCAGCCCCGGGGTGTCGACCAGGATCAACTGGGTGTCCTCCGTGGTGGAGATTCCCCGGATGGCGTGCCGCGTGGTTTGCGGGCGGCTCGAGGTGATCGCGATCTTGCGCCCGACAAGGGCGTTGGTCAGCGTGGATTTGCCGGTGTTGGGCCGCCCCACCAGGCAGGCGAACCCGGCGCGGAAGTCCTTGGGGACGGCGGTCTGACTCACGACGTCGGTCACGCGGTGTCTCCTTTGGCGCGGGGCTCCTCTGGTGCACCCGGCGATCCCGGGGAGGATGGATCCAAGCGGTGTACGAGGACCGTGGCGATCCGATGCCGACGCCCTGACATCGCCTCGGCCACGAGACGCAGCCCCGCGACCTCGCCGACGGACCCGAGGATCGGCACCCGACCCATGATCTTCGCGAGCAGGCCACCGACCGTGTCCACGTCCTCCTCGTCGATGTCGACGTCGAACAGTTCCGCCAGGTCGTCGATGTGGCAGGTGGCCGGCAGACGGTATCCGCCGTCGTCCAGCTTCTCGACGCCGGGTCCCTCCCGGTCGTATTCGTCGGCGATCTCCCCGACGATCTCCTCCAGAAGGTCTTCGATCGTGACGAGGCCCGCCGTGCCGCCGTACTCGTCCACCACGATCGCCTGGTGCGTCTGGTCGCGCTGCATCTCGCGCAGCAGGTCGTCGACGGGTTTGCTCTCAGGGACGAACGGGAGGGGTCGCATCACGTCGATGACCGGGCTCGACATCGATTCGGGGACGTCGTACGTGCGTTCCGTGACGTCCTTGAAGTAGAGCAGGCCCACTGGGTCGTCGGCGTCATCCCCGATCACCGGGACGCGGCTGTAGCCGGAGCGCAGGAACAGCTTCATCGCCTGCCGCAGTGTCCGGTCGGCGTCGATCGTGACCATGTCGGTGCGCGGCACCATCACCTCGCGCACGATCGTGTCGCCGAACTCGAAGACGGAGTGGATCATCTCGCGTTCCTCCGCCTCGATCAGCTGCGTGTCACCCGCGAGGTCGACGAGGTCGCGCAGCTCCGCCTCCGTCTCGAAGGGGCCGTCGCGGTAGCCACGACCCGGCGTCACCGCGTTGCCGACGATGACGAGCAGGCGCGCGAGGGGGCCGACGACGCGGCGCAGCCAGACGACGCCCGGGGCGGCGGCAAGAGAGACGGTGACGGCGTGCTGACGGCCGAGAGTCCGGGGACTGACACCGACGATGACGAACGACACGACGCTCATCACGAGGATCGCCACGATCATGATCGTGGCGATGCCGTCGATCATCTCGTCGACGGCGAGCGTGACCAGCACGGCCGCGCTGGTCTCGGCGAGGATGCGGAAGAAAGCCAACGTCGACAGGTAACCGGCGCTGTCCTGGAGGATCCGCTGCAATTCGACCGCGCCCTTGCGGCCACCCTCGACCAGGTCCTCCGCCGCGTTGACGCTCACCCGCTGCAGTGCCGCCTCCGCGGCGACCAGCAGGAACGTCAGGACGAGGAACCCGAGGAAGCCGACGATGAGTTGACCGGTCACGACGGGCCGAGCTCAGCGATCTCGGCCGCGACCGGCGAGATAGGTCAGCAGCAAGGTGCGCTGCAGGTCGAACATCTCGCGCTTGTCGTCGGGCTCGGCGTGGTCGAACCCGAGCAGATGCAAGATGCCGTGGGTGACGAGCAGCAACAGCTCTTCAGCCGTCGTGTGGCCGGCTTCGGCAGCCTGCGTCGCGGCCACCTCGGGGCAGATCACGACGTCGCCGAGGATGCCGCCGGGGCTGGCCTCGCCGTCACGACCCGGCCGCAGCTCATCCATGGGGAAACTCATGACGTCCGTAGGTCCGTCGAGGTCCATCCACTGAACGTGCAGGTTGGTCATCGCCTCGACGTCGACGCACGAGATGCACAACTCGACCTGCGGGTTCACGTGGAGCTGGTGGAGCACGTAACGAGACAGGTCGATCAGCTCGTCCGCGTCAACCTGGGTGGTCGTTTCGTTCAGGATCTCGATGCTCACCGAGGCGTCCTCCTGGACCGCTGGGTGCCGGTGGCGGGGCGGTGGCCGGCCGCTTGGGTGGGCCGCTGCTGGGCGTCATCCCACCGCCCGTACGCCTCGACGATGTGCCCCACCAGCCGGTGCCGCACCACGTCGACGGAGGTGAGCTCGGAGAAATGGATGTCCTCGACGTCGGCGAGGATGTCCCGGACCACTCGCAGCCCCGATTGGGTGCCGCCGGGGAGGTCGACCTGGGTGATGTCGCCGGTGACGACGATCTGGGAGCCGAACCCGAGCCGGGTGAGGAACATCTTCATCTGCTCGGGTGAGGTGTTCTGTGCCTCGTCCAGGATGATGAACGCATCGTTCAGGCTGCGACCACGCATGTAGGCAAGCGGGGCGACCTCGATCGTGCCCGCCGCCATCAGGCGGGGGATGGAACCCGGGTCGAGCATGTCGTGAAGGGCGTCGTAGAGAGGCCGCAGGTACGGGTCGATCTTGTCGTTCAGCGTCCCGGGCAGAAACCCCAGCCGCTCCCCCGCCTCGACGGCGGGGCGCGTCAGGATGATCCGGTTGACCTGTTTGGACTGCAAGGCCGCGACGGCCTTGGCCATCGCCAGGTACGTCTTGCCAGTGCCCGCGGGGCCGATGCCGAACACGATGGTGTGCGCGTCGATGGCATCCACGTACCGCTTCTGGTTCAACGTCTTGGGCCGCACGGTCCGCCCGCGACTGGACACGATCTGTTGTGTCAGCACGTCGGCAGGGCGCTCGGCCACCTGGTCGCGCAGCATCCGCACCGACCGTTCGACGGCGTCGCGGTTCAACGGCTGGCCTTGTGCGGTGATCGCGAGCAGCTCGTCGAGGAGCCGTTCGGTGAGGTCGACGTCGACGTCCGGACCCGTCAGGTGAATCTCGTTGCCCCGCACCATGATGTCGACGGCGGGCAGGTTGTGCTCCATCGTCATGAGCAGCTCGTCGCGCGGTCCGAGCAGCGAGACCATCGCGATGCTGGGCGGCACGATCACCGTCCGGCGCGTCAGGTCATCGGGTGTGCCGTCGCCCGACGCGAGGTCGCCCGACAGGTCGGAGGCGGACTGGGCATCGACTGCCGGGGAATCGGTGGGGTGGGTTGCGGGGGTGTCACTCATGTCGCCAGACAGTCTACGGGCGGGGGTTCGCCGCGCCAGCGTGTCGCCGCGAGACACACCGCGAGGGCGGCCGCCCCGGCGGTGCCGGCGCGCAGGATCTCGGAGCCCAGGCGTACGGGGGCGGCGCCGGCAGCCACCAGCACGTCGAGCTCCTCCGGGGCCAGGCCACCTTCGGGTCCGATGATCAGCAGGATCTCCGGGAGGCGCCAGGCGCGCTCGAGCGGCAGTCCGGCGAGCGGCACGTCGGCCTCCTCGTGGAGAACCACGGCGAGACCCCCGGCCACGACGCAGTCCTGGACCCGCCGCGCCAGGCTCGCGCTGTCCACGGCTCGCGGCACGGTCGGGACGGTGGCGCGCCGGGCCTGCTTGGCGGCGGCATCGGCGACGGCCGCCCACTTCGCCCGCGCCTTCTCGCCCCGCGGGCCGCGCCATCGCACCACGCACCGCTGCGCCTGCCACGGCACGATCTCGTCGGCGCCCAGCTCCGTGGCCGCCTCGACGGCGCGTTCGTCGCGGCCGTCCTTGACCAGGGCCTGCGCCAGAACCAGCCGGGGCGCCGGCGGGATCGCCTCGCGGATCGTCACGACCCGCACGGTCAACTCCCCCCGCCCGACCGAGTCCACCACCGCCTCGGCGAGGAGCCCCGACCCGTCGGCGCACAGCACGACCTCGCCGACCTGGAGCCGCGTGACGGTGCTCGCATGGTGTCCTTCCGGGCCGTCGAGCACCACGAGATCCCCGCAGGCCCGGTCGGTCAGCCCCCCCGCGGGGAGATGGAACAGCGGTGCGGTCACTTGCCGAGGAACGCGTCGCGCATCCGTCCGAAGAGGCCCGCTCCGTCCTTGGCGTGCGTGAGGCGCGCCTGCGGCTGCTCCTCCCCGCGCAGCTGGGCGAGGCGGCGCACGAGGTCCTCCTGCTCAGTTGTCAGGCGGGTGGGGGTGCGGATGTCGAGGTGGATGAGGAGGTCGCCGCGCCCGCTGCCGCGTAGGTGAGTCACACCGAGATCGCGGATCGTCAGGACCTCCGCGGGCTGCGCGCCCACCTCGATGTCGACGTCCTGGGGCCCGTCCAACGTCTCCAGGGTCACCGTCGTCCCGAGGGCCGCCGCCGTCATGGGCAGCCGTACCGTGCAGTGCAGGTCGTCGCCGTGCCGGCTGAACGTCTCGTGCGGCACGACGTGCACCTCCACGTAGAGGTCACCGGCCGGGCCGCCTCCGGGGCCGACCTCACCCTCGCCCGCGAGTTGGATGCGGGTGCCGGAGTCGACGCCGGCCGGCACCTTGAGGGTGAGCGTGCGGCGGGTCCGGACGCGGCCGTGCCCGCTGCACTCGAAGCAGGGGCTGGGGATGGTCGAGCCGTACCCCCGGCACGCGGTGCATGGCCGCGAGGTCATCACCTGGCCGAGGAAGCTGCGTTGTACCTGCTGCACTTCCCCCCGCCCGCGGCATACCTCGCAGGTCCGCGGGTTGGTGCCGGGTTGGGCGCCCTCCCCGTGGCAGGTGCTGCAGGTGACGGCCGTGTCCACGACCAGCTCGCACTCTGCGCCGAAGACCGCCGTGCGCAGGTCGACCTCGAGCGGTACGAGCGCGTCCTGGCCGCGCTGCCGCCGGGAGCGCGGGCCGCGTTGGGCGCTCGCCGCCCCCCCGAAGAAGGCGTCCATGATGTCGGTGAAGCTGAACCCCTGCCCGAAGCCGCCCGCCACGCCCCCGTAAGGGTCGGAACCCATGTCAAAGGCGCGCCGCTTGTCGGCGTCGCCGAGCACGTCGTACGCCTGAGAGATCTTCTTGAACTCGGCCTCCCCCTCCGGGCTCGCATTGACGTCCGGGTGCAGCTTGCGGGCGAGCCGCCGGTAGGCGCGCTTGATCTCCTCGGGGCTCGCGTCGCGAGACACGCCGAGGTCGCCGTAGTAGTCGTTCACGAAGGGCCTTTCCCTATTCGGAGAGGAGCTGGGAGACGTAACGGGCTACGGTGCGCACGCTCGCCATGGTCGAGGGGTAATCCATGCGCGTCGGGCCCAGGACGCCGAGGCCGGCGACCACGTCACGTCCCGCCGCGTAGCTCGTGCTCACGACCGATGTGCCGAACAGGCCGGTGTGGTCGTTCTCGTGACCGATGGTCACGGCGATATGGCGGGCGGGGTCCTCTGCCGCGAGCGCGCCGAAGAGCTTCAACAGCACCACGTGCTCCTCCAGCGCCTCCAGGACCGGCCCGATGCTCAACGGGAAGTCCGGGGAAAAGCGAGCGAGGTTGGCGGTGCCGGCGAACACGACGCGCTCCTCGCGCTCCTCGACCAGGGCGTCCTGCAGCGCCTGCACGACCGCGCGGGCGAGGTCGCGGTCCTCGGGGGCTAGCTCGTCGGGCAACATCTGCAGGACGGCGGCCGCTTCGGACGGGGAGCGGTCGACGCTCTGCGAGGTGATGCGGGCCCGAATGTCCGCCAGAGTCGCCTCGCCGGCCGGCGTGCGCAGGTCATCGCCTCCGCCGGAGACGATCCGCTGCTCGACGCGGCCGGTCGCGAGGATCAGGATCACCATCACCTTGTCGGCGCCGAGTGGGAGCAGCTCGATGTGCCGAACGAGGCTGCGCGTGAGCGACGGGTATTGCATGACCGCCACCTGGTGCGTGAGCGAGCTGAGCAGCCGGACGGTGCGATCCACGATGTCGTCGAGATCGACCGCGGCGGACAGGAAGCTCTCCACGGCCGCCCGTTCCGCTACCGAGAGCGGCTTGATCTCAGAGAGGCGGTCGACGAAGAGCCGGTAGCCGGCGTCGGTCGGGATCCGCCCCGCGCTGGTGTGCGGGGCCATGATCAGCCCCTCCTCCTCCAGGGCGGCCATGTCGTTGCGGACGGTCGCGGCCGACACGCCGAGGGCGTGCCGCTCCAGCAGGGACTTGCTGCCGACAGGCTCCGAGGTGCGCACGTAGTCCTGGACGATGGCGCGCAACACGGCCATGCGTCGGCTCTCGCTGCTCATCGCATCCTCCCTCTGGCTCTTGTCCCGGCGCGTTGGCACTCTCGATGGCCGAGTGCCAGTCTACGATGCCCCGGTGACCTCTCGATACTCCACCGACCCCCTCGCTGGTGACTGGCGGGCGCCGCGAGGCGGGCGGTCGCGCCCCGCGGAGGCCGAGTTGGGACTCGTCGTCGAGGAGGTCGCGACCGGCTGGTGCGGCGCCATCGTCGCCGTGGAGAAGGCCGGCGGGATGATCGTCGTGCACCTGGAAGACCGGCGCGGTGACAGGCGCGCCTTCCCCTTGGGCCCTGGGTTCTTGATGGACGGTCGGCCGGTGACGCTGACGCGGCCGACGGCCGCCACGAAGGCCGCGCTCGCGCAGGCCCGTCAGGCCGCGTCGCGCACGGCGAGCGGGTCGCGCGCGGTGCCCAGGGCGCCGGCCCGGGTGGCCCGAGGGTCCCGACTGCTCGTGGAGGGTCGACACGACGCCGAGCTCATCGAGAGGGTCTGGGGCGATGACCTGCGAGTTGAGGGCGTCGTGGTCGAGCTGCTCGACGGCGTGGACCACCTGGAGGCGTACGCCCGTGAGTTCGCGCCCGACGCGTCGCGACGCCTTGGGGTGCTCGTGGACCATCTGATCGCCGGGACCAAGGAGTCCCGGATCGTCGCGGGCGTGGCGGCGCTGAGGCCGTACGGGCGATTCGTGCTGGTGCGCGGGCACCCGTACGTGGACGTCTGGCAGGCCGTCCGTCCCGCGCGGCTGGGCCTGGAGGCGTGGCCGCGCATCCCGCGCGGACTGCCCTGGAAAGAGGGCGTGCTCGCGCACCTGGGGTGGCCGCACGAGTCGGTGGCCGACGTCGCTCGCGGCTGGCAGCGGATCCTGGGCACAGTGCGCAGCTACACCGACCTGCAGCCCGAACTCCTCGCCCCCGTCGAGGAACTCATCGATTTCGTCACGGTCGGCGGCCCCGATCTAGGCTGACGCCGTGGCCGTGGATCTGTTGAGTACTGAGGTGGTCGCCGTCATCGTGGCGGTGGCCGGCGGAGAGGGCGGCGCCGAGCCTGAGCCCAGGGTGTTGACGGTCGGCGCTCCCACGGGGGTTCCGGCGCTGCCGAGCGGCCCGCTGCTGGCCGGGCACCGCTCGCTGCAGGCCGGCTTGCGCGACTGGGTCGAGTCGCAGACGGGACTGCGGTTGGGGTACGTGGAGCAGCTCTACACGTTCGCCGATCGCGAACGGACGGGCTCGCATTCGCGGGTCATCTCGGTGTCGTATCTGGGTCTGACGCGGCCTGAGCATCTCGAACCCGACGGGGCGACGTGGCGGGCCTGGTATGACCTGCTGCCCTGGGAGGACCGGCGTTTCGCCGTCCCACCGGGCGCCCACGTCGCCCAGGCAGGACTCAACGCCTGGGCGCGCGCTGCAGCGACGGGGGAACTCGCGGAGCAGCGACGACTTCGCGCGGACAGGGCGTTCGGAGACTCCGGGAGGGCGTGGCACCCGGAGGACTGCCTGAAGCGGTACGAGCTGCTCTGGGAGGCTGGCCTGCTCGCCGAATCCCGGACCGCGCCACGTCCCTCGGACTCGCCGCGACCGGCCACCGGAGAGCGGATGCTGCACGACCACCGCCGGATCGTCGCGACCGGCCTGACTCGGCTGCGGGCCAAGATCCAGTACCGTCCCGTGGTCTTCGAGCTGCTGCCTGACGCGTTTACGCTCGGCCAGCTCCAGCAGGTCGTGGAAGCCCTCTCAGGGACCCGTCTGCACAAGCAGAACTTCCGCCGGTTGGTGGAGACCGAGGAACTGGTGGAGGAGACCGGCCAGACCACCTCCGCCACGGGAGGCCGCCCAGCCAGGCTGATGCGCTTTCGCACCGACGCCTTCGCCGAGCGCTCGGGAGCCGGGCTGCGTTTGCCCCAGTCGCGGACCCGCTGAACCCCCGCTGTCGACGAGGCGAGCCGAGACGCGGGATGGGTTGACAGCGCCATCTCAGCCCTTATGCTCATCTGTAGCAATACCGAAGGTTCGAGCGAGCGCCCAAACACGGGAGGTCCCCATGACCGTCACCGCCGTCCCCGCCCCCGCCTCTTCGCTGATGCCGCCCCTGAGTGAGCTCTACGAGCGGGTCCGTCGGGTGATCCCGCCGGTGGAGTGGGCCACCATGACCGACGATGTCGAGGCCATCTGGCGTCTCAAACGTGAAAAGAACGCGGTCGTGCTGGCGCACAATTACATGACGCCGGAGATCTTCCACGGCGTCGCGGACGTGGTCGGCGACTCGCTCGCGCTCGCCCGCGAGGCCCAGCAGGCCACGGCAGATGTCATCGTGCTCGCCGGGGTGCACTTCATGGCCGAGACCGCCAAGCTGCTCAACCCGGACAAGACCGTCCTCATCCCTGACCTGCGCAGCGGCTGCTCGCTCGCCGAGAGCATCACACCCGATGACGTCACCGCTCTGCGCGAGGCGCACCCGGGCGTCCCCATCGTGACGTACGTGAACACCTCTGCCGCGGTCAAGGCGGCCTCGGACGTCTGCTGCACCAGCGGCAACGCGGCCCGCATCGTCGAGCGCATCGCCGCAGAGCACGGAACGCATCGCGTGCTGCTCATCCCCGACCAGTACCTCGCCCGCAACATCGCCGAGCAGGTGAGGCCGCTCGGCATCGAGATCCTCGCCTTCCCGGGCGCGTGCGAAGTACATGAGCGCTTCACCCCGGCCGACATCCGCACGATCCGCGCCGAACACCCCGGCGTCGTCGTCCTCGCTCACCCCGAATGCCCGCCCGAGGTCGTGGCCGAGGCTGACTTGGCCGGGTCGACGGCGCAGATGCAGAGCTACGTCGAGCAGCGGCGCCCGGCCCGCGTCGCCCTGATCACGGAGTGCTCGATGAGCGACAACATCGCGGCCGCCGCTCCGGACGTGGAGATGATCCGTCCCTGCAACCTGTGCCCGCACATGAAGCGCAATACTCTCGCCACCATCCGTCGCGCCCTGGAGACCGGCACGCACGAGGTCACCGTCGATGCGCACGTCGCCGAGGCCGCACGAGCCGCGGTCGCCCGGATGCTCGACCTCTCCTGACCACGAGCGGGCACCTCACCTCACCCATTCACTGCACCCAGCTGTGAGGAGAACCCCTGTGACCGTCGATCTGGGCACACTCGCGGGACGACCCGTCATCGTCGGCGCCGGGCTCGCCGGGCTCGTCACCGCCCTCGAGCTCGCGCCCACCCCCTGCGTGCTCGTCACCGGCGGCGCGCTCGGCGTCGACTGCGCCAGCGACTGGGCGCAGGGCGGCCTCGCCGCAGCGGTCGGACCAGACGACTCGATCGCTGCGCACGTCGCCGACAGCCTCGCCGCCGGGGCGGGTCTGTGCGACGCCGAGGTCACCCGGAGCATCGTCGACGCCGGCCCCTCGGTCGTGGACTTCCTGCGCGAACTGGGCGCCCGCTTCGACACCTCCCGGCACGGGACACTCGATCTCGGCCTGGAGGGCGCCCATTCCCGCCGCCGGATCGTGCACGCCGCCGGCGACGGGTCCGGGCACGAGATCACTCGGGCCGCCGTCGAGGCCGTCCGATCCGCTGGGCACGTCACGGTCCTGGAGCACACCCTCGCCCGCCGTATTCTGACGCGCGACGGGGTCACCGGCATCGTGCTTCTCACCACTGAGGGGGCGCACACCCTACGTACGGGGTATGTCGTGCTCGCGACCGGAGGGGCCGGCGCGCTGTTCACCCACACCACCAACCCGTCGGGCTCGTGGGGCAGCGGCCTCGCGCTCGGCCTACGCGCCGGGGCTGCGGTCCGCGACCTGGAGATGGTGCAATTCCACCCGACGGCCCTGGACGTGAGCTTGGACCCGATGCCGCTGGTCAGCGAGGCTGTCCGGGGTGAGGGCGCGCACCTGGTCGACGACCGCGGCGAGCGCGTGCTGGCCGACGATCTGGCCCCGCGCGACGTGGTGTCGCGGGCTGTCTGGGCGCGGCTGGACGCGGGACGGCGGGTGTTCCTGGACACGCCGAGCGCGTTCGGGGACTCGTTCGCGCGGCACTTCCCCACGATCACCGCCAAGTGCGCGGCCGTCGGTCTGGATCCGGCGGTGGATCCGCTGCCGGTACGGCCTGCCGCGCACTACCACATGGGCGGCCTGCTCACCGACGCCCGTGGGCGGACCACGGTGCACGGCCTGTGGGCCGTCGGCGAGGTGGCGAGCACCGGACTGCACGGCGCGAATCGCCTGGCCAGCAATTCCCTGTTAGAGGCCGTGGCCGTGGGTCGCGAAGTGGCTCGAGACGTCAGGGCCCTCGCACCCACCACCCCTGCCCTCGCGCTGGTGGGTTCGCGGCAGCCGCACAGCGGCGGCGCGTTCGGAGAGCCCCTGCCCGTCTGGCCGGGCCGTCCGACTCAACAGGACCGACTGACCCTCGAGCGGCGCTGTGGAGTGCTGCGCGACGAGGCACGCCTGGACGAGGCGATCGACCTCTTACGCCCCGGCGCGCAGGCCCGCGACGCGCGCCTGGTGGCCCTGCTGGTGGCCTGGTCGGCGTACGGTCGCACCGAGAGCCGCGGCGGCCACCACCGCACCGACCACCCCCGCTGCGGAGCCGGCGGCCACACCGTGTTCACGCTCGACGAGGCGTTGGCCGCGATCGACGACCGACACTCCCGGATGAGGAGCGCCTGATGCTCGACCTGCAGATCGAACCCGTCGTCCGCGCCGCGCTGCTGGAGGATCTGGGGCGCGCCGGCGACCTCACCACCGACGCGACCGTACCGGCGGATCTGACCGGCTCCGTGGCGCTCGTGGCCCGCGACGCCGGCGTCGTGGCAGGCTCCGCGTGCGCGCGCCTGGCCTGGACGCTGGTCGACCCCCGCGTGGAGGTCAGGGTCGACCTACCCGACGGGTCGCGCGTGTCGCCGGGGTCGGTGATCGGCACGGCGCGCGGCCCGGCGCGTGCCCTGCTCACCGGGGAGCGGGTCGCGCTGAACTTCCTGGGCCACCTGTCCGGGGTGGCGACGGCGACCGCCGTCCTGGCCGAGGCGGTCGCGGGCACACCCGCGCGGGTGTGCTGCACCCGCAAGACCACCCCGGGGCTGCGTGCTCTGGAAAAGGCCGCAGTCGTCGCCGGCGGCGGCATGAATCACCGCTTCGGCCTCGACGACGCGGTGCTCATCAAAGACAATCACGTCGCGTTCGCGGGGTCGATCACCGAGGCGGTACGCCGGGCGCGCGCACACGTCGGGCACCTGGTGAAGATCGAAGTCGAAGTCGACACGCTCGAGCAGCTGCGGGAGCTTCTCGCCCTCCCCCGCCGTGACGGCGCCGACGCGGTGCTGCTGGACAACATGGCCGGCGAGACGCTGCGCGCCGCGGTCGCACTGGTCGACGGGCAGATGATCACGGAGGCATCCGGACGCATCACCCCGGAGTCTGCGCGGGGGCTCGCCGAGGCCGGCGTCGACCTGATCTCCGCAGGCTGGATCACGCACAGCACGCGCGTGCTGGATATCGGGCTGGACCACCGACCCGACTGAGCCGGACGCGGCACGCTTGCCGGGTTCGCGCCGGGCCGTTTTGCCAAGCAGGGCCGTGAGCGCCACAATTGTGGTCATGAGTGTGGAGCCGCTGCGCGAGGTACGGGATCACTTCAGCGAGGTCATCGATCGTGTCGAGCACGAGCACGAGCGTGTGACGGTGACCCGCAACGGGCGGGCTGCCGCGATCATCGTCAGCCTGGACGATCTGGCCGAGCTCGAGGAGACCCTTGCGGTGCTGAGCGACCCGGACGCTCTGGCGGACATCCGGGAGGCCGACGCGGCGTACGGGTCCGGTGACGTGGTGCGCGGTGTCGACGCGGTGCGTTCGCTGCGGTCGTGACCGAGCCCTACGAACTGGTCCTGACTCCGCCGGCAGTTCAGGCCGTGCAGTCACGGTTGCCCGAAGCGGTGGCAGCAGCCGTGATCGAGTTCGTCACCGGTGCGCTCCTGGACAACCCCGGTCGCGTCGGCAAGCCGTTGCGCAGCGACTTGGCGGGCATCCACTCGGCACGTCGCGGCACCTATCGCGGGCTCTACCGGATCAACGACGACCGCCATGAGGTCGTCGTTCTGCGCATCGACCATCGCGGCGACGTCTACCGCTCCCAGTGACCGCTCATGCCGCTGAGCAGTCTCCCCGGCTTCCTGGACTGTGCGCGGCGGGCGCCAGTGGCCGGCGACGCGCCGCCGACAGCAGGATCGCCGGTGCCGGGTCGCCCGAACGCGGGTCCGACTGCCCCTCAGTAGTGTGCGGTGTACACGAAGTTTGCCGCCGGCATCGCCGGCCACTGCCGTGACCCGCATCGTCAGGTCCATGTACGCCAGACGCGCTCTGCGCAGGTTTGTGAGCCGGCTCACCCCCGGATCGACCCCGACTGGTCGGCCAGCCGGGCCACCACAACCGGCGGCGCCGCCACGACGTCGTCATTCTCAGCTCAAGAGACTACTCAGCCAAATCCGCCGATTGTCGGCGAGTACTACCGCGACCCGTCCCCCTCCGGTGGCGGCTCGCCACCCGACGCGGCGATCCCCGTCAGGCGGGGACTCTCGTCACCCGGCCAGCAGGCGGTGGACCACCCTGTCCGCCAGCAGGCGGCCCCGACGGGTCAGCAGCACACGGCGCGGGTCGCCCAGCAGGTCGGCAGACGGCTCGACCAGGCCGTCGGCGATCAGCCCGGCCACCGCCTCGCGGCCCGGCGGCCGCAGCAGGTCCACCGGCAGGCCCTGCGCCAGTCGCGTCCGCAGCAACACCAGCTCGTCGTACGTCTGTTCCTCGGTCAGCACTTCCCGGCCCTGCATGGGCGACATCCCCGCGCCCAACCGTGACGCGTACGCGGCCGGGTGGCGTACGTTCCACCAGCGCACGCCGCCGACATGGCTGTGCGCGCCGGGGCCGAGGCCCCACCATTGGCCGCCCTGCCAGTAGCCCAGGTTGTGCCGACAGGCGTCCGAGGCGGTCCGGGCCCAGTTGCTGATCTCGTACCACCGCCATCCCGCCGCAGACAGCACCTCGTCGGCCAGCTCGTACTTGTCCGCCTCATCGTCGTCTTCCGGGGCCGCAACGTCCCCGCGCCTCACCCGGGCCGCCAACCGCGTGCCGGACTCGACGACCAACGCGTACGCCGAGACGTGGTCGACACCTAGCTCGACGGCGGCCTCCACGCTGGTGCGCCAATCCGCGAGCGACTCCCCGGGCGCTCCGTAGATGAGATCCAGGCTGGTCCCCAGCCCGACCGCCGACGCCGCGCGCACCGCCGCACGCACGTTCGCCGGGTCGTGCGTGCGGTCCAGGGCCGCGAGGACGTGTGGCACGGCCGACTGCATCCCGAGGCTCACCCGTGTGAACCCGCCCGCGGCCAAGGCCTCGAGCGAGCCGGCGTCGACAGTGTCCGGGTTGGCCTCGGTGGTCACTTCCGCGCCGGGCACCAGCCCGAATGCGTCCCGAGCCGCCGCCACGACACGCGCCAGCTCCGACGCGGGCAACATCGTGGGCGTCCCCCCGCCGACGAAGATCGTGTCCACGGGCCGGGCCGCGTCGCCCAGCACTTCGCGGGCGATCCTCAGTTCACCCAGCAGCACATCCACGTAGCTGTCCGGGCTGGTTCCCGGACCCCCACCGAGCTCCGACGCAATGTAGGTGTTGAAGTCGCAGTACCCGCACCGTACCCGGCAGAACGGCACGTGCACGTAGAGGCCGAACGCTCCCTGCCCGAAGCGGTCCAGCGCCGATCCCGGCAGCGACCGATCGCTCGGCGCGGGATCCCCGGCAGGCGGCGAAAGGGGCACGGCGTCATTCTCCCAGGCGCTCGCAGATCGAACAGTTAATTGCGCGTCCTTCTTGCTCTCACAACGGAGTCCATGAACCTCTTCAATGTGTTTCAGCGGCCGGGACACGGCGACTCAGCTCCAGATCGATCACGCGCCGACCAGCCGCCCGCCCTTTGCGTTCGAAGCGCGTCTGTACCCGACCCTCCCAGCGCGGCGCAAAACCTCCGGAAGCGGTGTGCGTGTACGGGTTAGCCAGCTGCGGGCATCCGGACGTCACGGCGAGCATCTGCGCGGCGTAGTCCTCCCAATCGGTGGAAAGCCGCAGCACCCCGCCCGGCACGAGCGCCCGGGCGGCGTCGGCCACCACCGCCTCGGTGACGAGCCGTCGTCGACGATGACGCACCTTCGGCCACGGGTCGGGGAAGAAGACCCAACACTCGACGACCGAGTCCGGAGCCAGGCCCGCGCGCAGCAGCGCGGCCGCGTCCGCCTGCAGGACCCGCACGTTGGTGAGTCCGCGTCGATCGGCACGCAGGACCGTCGTGGCGGCGCCGGGCCGATAGACCTCGACCGCAAGGTGATCCCGCTCCGGGTGGGCCGCCGCGGACGCGAGCACGACCTCTCCCGCGCCAGAGCCGATCTCTACGACGAGGGGAGCCGACCGGCCAAAGGTCGTCAGCGGGTCGAACCGCCACGTCGGATCGAGGGAAGTGTCCCTGTGCCCTCTGGCCGGGTGCACCAGCAACTCCTCGTGGCGCGCCGACCAGGCCCGGGCGATCCCGGGGTGTACCCGTCCGTCGCGGCGCGCGAACGAGACGACCTCACGGCGCAGCCGGGGAGGCGCGGTCATCGGGCGACTACTTCTTGGCCTCGACGTCGTCGTTGGACAACGCGGCGATGAACGCCTCTTGGGGGACCTCCACTCGGCCCACCACCTTCATCCGCTTCTTGCCCTCTTTCTGCTTCTCCAGCAGCTTGCGCTTGCGGCTGATATCGCCGCCGTAGCACTTGGCGAGCACGTCCTTGCGGATCGCCCGGATCGTCTCCCGCGCGATGATCCGCGAGCCGATGGCCGCCTGAATCGGCACGTCGTACTGCTGACGCGGGATCAGTGTGCGCAGCTTGCTGGCCATCGCGACGCCATAGCCGTACGACTTGTCCTTGTGCACGATGGCGCTGAACGCGTCGACCTGCTCGCCCTGTAGCAGGATGTCGACCTTGACCAGATCGGCCGTCTGGTCGCCGTCGGGCTCGTAATCCAGGGAGGCATATCCTCGAGTGCGTGACTTGAGGTGGTCGAAGAAGTCGAACACGATCTCCGCTAGCGGCAACGTATAACGCATCTCGACCCGATCGGGCGATAGGTAATCCATCCCGCGCAGGGTCCCGCGCCGCTGCTGGCACAGCTCCATGATCGCGCCGATGAACTCACTTGGCGCGAGGATGGTCGCGCGCACCACGGGCTCACGGATCTCCGCGATCTTGCCCGCCGGGAACTCGCTGGGGTTGGTCACGTCGACGACGGAACGGTCTTCCATCGTCAGCTCGTACGCCACGTTCGGCAGCGTCGAGATCAGGTCCAACCCGAACTCGCGTTCTAACCGCTCGCGCACGATCTCCAAGTGCAGCATGCCGAGGAACCCGACCCGGAAACCGAACCCGAGCGCCGCCGACGTCTCCGGCTCGTAGACGAGAGCCGCGTCGTTGAGCTTGAGCTTGTCGAGGGCGTCGCGCAGCTCCGGGTAGTCGGATCCGTCGATGGGGAACAGGCCGGAGAACACCATGGGACGTGGGTCGCGGTAGCCCGCGAGCGCTGTCGTCGCCGGTTTCGCCGCGTTGGTCACCGTGTCGCCGACCCGGGACTGACGGACGTCCTTGACACCTGTGATGAGGTAGCCCACCTCACCGACGGAGAGTCCCTGGCACGGCTCCGGCTCGGGGCTGGACACGCCGATCTCCAGCAGCTCGTGGGTCGCCCCGGTGCTCATCATGAGGATGCGCTCGCGCGGGTTGAGGTTGCCGTCGATGACGCGCACGTAAGTCACCACGCCCCGGTACGTGTCGTACACCGAGTCGAAGATCATGGCGCGCGCCGGGGCGTCCACGTCGCCCGTCGGCGGCGGCACCAGGTCCACGATCCTGTCCAGCAGCTCGACGACGCCGTCGCCGGTCTTGCCAGACACGTGCAGCACGTCGGTGAGTTCGCAGCCGATGAGGTGGGCGAGTTCCTCGGCGTACTTCTCCGGCTGCGCCGCCGGTAGGTCGATCTTGTTGAGTACCGGGATGACCTCGAGGTCGTTCTCCATCGCCAGGTAGAGGTTGGCCAGGGTCTGGGCCTCGATCCCCTGCGCGGCGTCCACCAGCAAGACCGCGCCCTCGCACGCGGCGAGGCTGCGGGACACCTCGTACGTGAAGTCCACGTGCCCGGGGGTGTCGATCATGTCCAGGCAGTACGTCGTGAGGCCGGGGCCCTCCCTCGGGGTGGACCACGGCATGCGCACGGCCTGGGACTTGATCGTGATGCCGCGCTCCCGCTCGATGTCCATGCGGTCCAGGTACTGCGCCCGCATCGATCGGGCGTCGACGACCCCGGTGATCTGCAGCATCCGGTCCGCCAGCGTCGATTTGCCATGATCGATGTGCGCGATGATGCAAAAGTTGCGGATCAGCTCCGACGGCGTCGCGGCGGGCGGCAACGCACGGGAGGCGCGGGGTGACACAAGCGTTTACCTCAACGGGGTCGGGATCGGGACCGATGTCCATCATCCCACGCCAGGTGACCCCGCCCGGACGGCCTGCCGAGCGGATGCCCGGCTGAGGTCCCGGACCTCGCGTGTCCCATGGGGTTGCGGGGCTGCCCCCGCAGGCCTGTGGCGCGCGGGTCACCTGCGGCCGCAGAGCCACCGGCCTGCGGGCGTCAAGGTTGCAGTATCAGCCGGGCGCCAGAGACCTGGCCCTGCTCGACGCGCCGGTGGGCTTCGGCAGCGTCGGCCAGTGGCAGGGTGTCGGCAATGCGGGCGGTCAGTGTCCGGTCGACCAAACGCTGGTTGATGACCCGCGCGGCGGCCGCGAGATCAGTGCTGGTGGCGTTGCTGATGACGAACCCGAGCAGACTCACGTCGTGGGTGTAGGCGGCGCTGACCGGCAGTTCCACGCGGGCCTGCGGTCCGGCGGCCGTGAGCAAGATCTGCCCACCCCGCGCCATCAGCGGCACGGCGGCATCGAAGTCGTGGTGTCCGGAGGTGTCCCAGTGCACGTCCAGCCCGTCCGGCGCCGCCGCGCGGATCTGCTCGACCGCGTCGGGGTTGCGATAGTCGACCACCACCGTCGCCCCAGCGGCGCGGCAGCGCTCCAGCCCGTCACCGGTGGCGCTGGCAATGACTCGGGCGCGGGCGACAGTCGCCAGCCGGACCGCGGCGTCACCGACGTTGCCGGCGCCACCGCCAACATAAATCGTCGCGCCAGGACGCAGGTGAGCGTGCCGGAACAGACCGAGCCAGGCGGTGGCGGCCGGGTGAGCCAACGCCACGGCCTGCACTGCGTCTACCCCGTCCGGTATCCGGTAGAGCCGGTCGACGGGCACGGCCGCGTACTGCGCGAACGAGCCCTGCCGCCCGCCGTGGCCGAGGCTGTTGCACCAGACTCGCTCCCCCACACTGAACCCGGCCGTGCCCGGCCCGAGGGCCGCGACCGTACCCGCGAGGTCCCGGCCGATCACGAACGGAAACGGCGTCATCGTGGGAAACGCGCCGGATCGGACGAACGTGTCCACCGGGTTCACCGGCACCGTCTGAACGGCGACGAGCACCTCTGTCGGCCCGAGCCGCGGGACCGGCAACTGCCCGTAGCGGATGTTCTCCACGCCGCCGAGCCGGTCGACGTAGGCCGCGAGCATCCTCTGCGGCAGGTCAGACATACCCACCTCTTTTCTGTCCACCCCGGGCAGGTTGGAGCGGTCCTGGTCCGCCGACATAGCGGTCCGAGGTGATCACGCCGGTGTCCTACTTACCGTTGGTTGCGATCACGCGCGTCACCGGGAGCGCGGAGAACGCCAGCTTGGCGCTGTCGACGATGCGACGCATGTCCTGGTCGATGATTCCCATCCTGCGCGCTCCTTCCCAACGAACAGGTGGCTCGTGACAGGCACCGGTAGCCCCGGTCGCCGAGCGTGAAAGCCGCGAACCCCGTGAATCCCAGCCGGGTGTGCGCGGTCATCGAAGCGGTGTTGGCGTCTTCGATGAACGCGACTCCCACGGCATAGCTCACAGCGGCATCGGTGAACAGTCCGCGCACCATCGCGTCAAGAACCCCGCGCCGCCGGTACGCGTCGTCGACAACGGCCGGGCCGTACAGAAAGTAGTCTGAGACGCCGAATCGCTGTGCCGCCAGCTCGTTCGTGCGTCCGGCCGGCCCGTCGGTCGCCCACCCGGGTGGAGAGCTGATCGCAACTCCGGCACGCTGCCCGTCGACCTCGGCGAGCACGATACCCGGCGTCGTCGGCCACACCCGTAATCCCGCCACGCTCCACCGGCCCTGCACGAACCCCTGCCGGGCCCGCACGGCGGCCGACACATCCGTACCGCGGTGTCGATCAATCACCTCAACGATCCACGAACGATCGTAGGATCCGGCCCGACGGACAACAATCCCCACCCGATGACGGTAAGCCAGAACTCAGGCGGGAACGGCATGCCGCTCATCGCCCAGGCGCGGACGGCCGGCGGACCCGTATTCGGTCGGTGCATCGGGGCGCGTGGTCGTCAGTTGCGGGAGAGCACGTGGTCGCTGAGGAGGATGACGAACTCGCGGTCGTCGGTGAGCACGTTGAGGTAGCCGGAGTCGACGCTCAGGACGTATCCGGTGATGGTGCCGTCAATGGTCTGGATCTGTTCGCGGGGCACCCACGGCGTCTGGATGAGCGCCGCGACGAACAGCACCGCCGCCCCGGCCACCCAGACGACACGCACCATGGCCGCCATCGACGCGCGGCGTAAGCGGTGCCGCGGGGGTAGGCGGCGGATCAGCGCGAATGCCCCCAGCGCGGCGAAGGTCGACAACGGCAACCACCAGCTGTGGAAGCTCACCGTCAGCGCGACCAGCGTGACCATGGCCAAGGCGATCGACAGCACCACGACCGGGCGGTGGCCACGCGGCCCCCACAGGAAGGCGGCCAGCAGCAGCGGCAGCACGCAGATGAGCAGCATCGCCACCAGCAGGTGCCCGGCCATGAGGGACCCGAACAGCAGCGAAAGTCCGTCGTCCAGGCCGATCGTCGTGCTCACCGCGAACGCCGTATCCCAGTTGTACCCGGACACGGCGAAGATCCGCAGGATGAGGAAGGCGAACGCCCACGCGGCCGCAGGGGCGACGACCCCGGCGTGACGACCCGAACTCTGGTCCGGCTTCGATGATGCGGCGGTCGTCCTCTTGGCGTCATCGGCGGTCATGGTCGGCTCCAGGATACCGATCGGGTTGGCCGGCAGGAGGCGCGTACGACGCTCGGCGCGCGACCGCTGTCCCGAGGTGCTCGGGGAGCCGGGCGTCACGACGGTTCGACCCCGGCGAGCAGGTGCCGGCACCGGTCACGCGGAGCTGACCGGGATTCCGGCGCGCAGGACCCGCACGACGCGCAACCCGGCGTCGGTGAGGACGAGGTCGGCGCGCCGGCCCGCCGTCAGAGCGCCGACATCGGTGCGGCCGAGCACGCGAGCCGGGCCGGTGGCGGCCATGTAGACGGCGTCGACCAGAGGCACCCCGCCGGCCACGGTGACACGCACGACATCGATGAGGTGGGCGGTGCCCCCGGCGATGGCGTCGCTGCCGGTGAGGTGGGCGACGCCGCCGGCGACGGTGACCGCCAACCCGCCGAGCAGGTAGTCGCCGTCCGGCATGCCCGCGGCGGCCATGGCGTCGGTGACCAGCACGATGTGGTCGCGGCCGACCATCTCGTAGATCGCGCGAACGAGGTGGGGATCCAGGTGAACCCCGTCACCGATGAGCTCCAGCACGGCATGGCCGCGATTGGCGGCGGCGAGCATCTCCGCAATCGGCCCGGGATCGCGATGGTGCAGCGGACGCATCGCGTTGAACAGGTGTGTCACGGTCGGGCGCAGTGAGGGCACCTGTGCCTTCGTCGCCGCGAGCGCGCCGAAACCGGCCGCCAGCGCTTCGCGGGTCGTCCTCGCCGTGGCGTTCGTGTGACCGAAGGAGGGCAGAGCGCCGCCGGCGACGAGCGCGGCCACGACGTCGTGCGCGCCGGGCAGCTCCGGTGCGAGAGTCATGGCCACGGCGTGGCCCCGGGCCAGGGCCAGCAGCTCGGCGACGAGGTCGGGGTCGGGGGTCATCAGGGCTGCGGGGTTCTGCGCACCGCAACGGGCGGCGGACAGGAAGGGGCCCTCGTAGTGCAGGCCGGCGATCTCGTCCGCCTCGCACAGTTCGGTCAGGGTCCGGGTGCGGGCGATCAACACTTCGGCCTGGGCAGTGACCAGGGAGGCGACCAGGGTCGTCGTCCCGTGCCGACGGTGCTGCAGCACCGCGGTCATGGCCTCTTGCCCCGTGGCGGCATCGGGGAAGCTCGCTCCCCCCCCACCGTGGTTATGCACGTCGACCAGGCCGGGCAGGACGTAGCCGCCGTCGGGGGCCTCGAGCACGGCCAGCCCCGACAACTTGAGCCCGGTCGCCGGTTCGACGGCGACAATGCGGTGGCCGCGCAGGAGCACCGCGCCAGGGTCAAGCACGGCGACGGGAGTGACGACGCGGCCGAGGACCGCCGCGTCGGCCACGGGGCTCACAGCACCTGCCAAACCGGTTTGGCCGCCCAGACCTGGCGGTAGTAGTCGGCCAGCCGCAACCGGGAGGCCGCGGCATCGTCGATCAGCACAGACGCGTGCGGGTGATGCTGCACGGCGGTGGCCGGCCACATCGCGCTGACCGCGCCCTCGACCAGGTGGTGGATCGCCTCGGCCTTGCCGACGCCCGTTGCCAGCAGGACCAGGTGCTTGGCGGCCATGATCGTCCCGAGGCCCTGGGTGAGGCAGTGCAGCGGGACGGCGTCGGCGTCGCCGCCGAAGAAGCGGGCGTTGTCCAGCCGCGTTTGGGCCGTCAGCGTCTTGATCCGGGTACGACCGGCCAGCGACGAGCCGGGCTCGTTGAAGGCGATGTGCCCGTCGGTGCCGATGCCGAGCAGCTGCAGGTCCACCCCGCCTGCCATCTCGATGGCGGACTCATAGGCCGCACACGCCCCCGCCAGGTCCTCGGCGTTGCCGTCCGGTGCGTGCACGGCGTCGGCAGCGAAGTCCACCCGGTCGACGAAGTCCCGTTCGATGACGTTGCGGTACCGCTCGCTGTGCTCGCTCGGCAGGCCCACGTACTCATCGAGCAGGAAGGCGCGCGCCCGCGAGAAGGACATCCGCCCCGCGTGGTAGCGGCGCACGAGTTCGTCGTACACGGCCAACGGGCTGGAGCCGGTGGCCAGGCCCAGCACGGCGTCCGCCTTGGCGTTCAACAGTCGCTCGATCGCTTCCGCGGCGAGCTCCGCCAGCGCCGCGGCGCCGGATTGAATGACGACCTCCACCTGGAGCCTCCGGTCTGTCGAGCATGGGGACGGTCACGCCAGGGCGTCGGCGAACCACCTGGTGATCGTCGTCGGGTGGGTGATCGCCGTGCCGACGACCACGGCGAAGGCCCCCACGTCGTGGGCCGCTCTCGCCTGCGCCGGGGTATGAATGCGTCCCTCGGCGATGATGGGCACCTCCGGTAGGGCGCGCACCAGCGACTCCAACAGGGCCAAGTCGGGACCGTCGGTGCGTGCACGCCCGCCGGTGTACCCAGCCAGGGTCGTGCCGATGAGGTCGGCCCCGGCTTCGGCTGCACCCATGGCGGCGTCAAAGCTGTCGCAGTCGGCCATCACCACCGCGCCGACCTCCTCGTGCAGGCCACGGACGGTCTCGGTCAACGTCAGGCGATCCGGGCGTCGGCGGGCCGTGCCGTCGATGGCGACGACGTCGGCGCCGGCTGCCAGGACGGCTTGCGCGTGGCGCATGGTCGGCGTGATGAAGACGCCCTCGTCACCGACCTTCCAGATCCCGATCACGGGCACGTCGACACGTTCGCAGATGACGGCGATGTCGGCCAGGCCCTGCGCGCGCAGGCCGACCGCACCTCCGCGCACGGCCGCTTGGGCCACCTGCGCCATCGTCTCCGGATGGCGCATCGGCTCGCCGGGATAGGCCTGGCAGGAGACGACAAGTCCACCGCGTAGGCGCGCGAGCAAGGGAGTCAACGGCATGGGGCTCGTCCTCGTGACGGAGTGCCAAGAGCGGTGCGCAGGGCCTGCGCCGCGCCGATGAGGGCCGCGTCGCTTCCCGCGGTGGCGGGCACGAGCGGGGTGGCGACGACGGCGTCCATCGCGTCGTGTCGGACGCCGCCGCGGACCGCCTCCCACCAGAGTTGACCCGCGCCGGCCATGCCGCCGCCGATGACGACGACCTCGGGGTCCAGCGCGTTGAGCAGTCCCCCGATCACGCGGCCAATCGCGAAGGCGCACGTGGTCAGCACGGTTCGCGCGCGGTGGTCACCTTCGGCGGCCAGGGCGACGAGCGCACGGCCGTCGGCGGCGTGCCCACCGGCGCGGTGCAGGGCCGCCAGCGTGCCCGGCCCGGACGCCAAGCCCTCCAGGTGGCCGGAGCGACCGCAAGGACACCTGATGCCCTCCGCCCCGGGGACGGTGAGGTGCCCGACGTGGCCGGCGATGTGGTGGGCACCCGTCAGGACGTGCCCGTCGAGGACGAACGCACCACCGATTCCGGTGCCGACCGCGACGAAGAGCATCGAGGACTTGCTCCGCCCGGCACCGGCGACGGCTTCACCGAGCGCGTGCGCGTGGACATCGTTGAGGACGTGGACCGGGATGCCGAAGGCGCGGTGCACCTGCTCGCCCAAGGATGTGCCCGAGAACCCGCTGATCGCGTCGGTGGCGGACAGGATCCGGCCGCTGCTCGGGTCGACGACACCGGCCGAGCCGACCCCGATGCCGACTGGCGGGCCGTGCCGGCCCGACGCGTCGTGCACGGACCGCAACACCGACAGCAGGGCCGCCAGCACGGCGGGCGCACCGCGATCGGCAGGGGTGGGGACGGTGCGCGCTGCCACCGCCCGGTGGTCCGGGAGCACCAGCGCGGCGGTGATCTTCGTTCCGCCCAGGTCCGCGGCGAGCACGGGCGCGCCGGTCATAGCGCCGAGAGCACCCCTTGGCGCAGCAGGACCTCACGGATGCGTTCGACGTTGTCGCCGTCGAGGGCGGTCATGGGGCTGCTCATCGTGTTGGCGGCGATCACCCCCATGAGCTGCAGCGCGGTCTTGAAGGCGCCGACTCCCGCTGCCGGCCCGGTCTTGCCGACCGGCGCGAAGACGACCTCGAACAGGCCGGCGAGGTGATCCTGCTCGCTGCGTACGGCCTGCCAGTCACCTTGCTGATACGCCTCGTACATGCGCACATACCCCGCCGGATCGACGTTGCCCAGGCCGGGCACACACCCGTCCGCCCCGGCCAGATACGCGCCGTCCACGACCACCTCGTGGCCCGTGAAGACGGCCAACGGGTTGCCGTTCGCCCGATTCAGCGCGACCAGGCGGCGGAAGGCGATGTCATCACCGGAGGAGTCCTTGACCCCCGCGATGACCTGCTCGGTTCCCAGACGCACGAGCTGGTCCGGGGCGAGTTTCGTGTGGACGCACGCCGGGATGTCATAGGCGAACAGCGCCAGTGCCGAACTGTCGCCCAGGGCCCGGAAGTGGTGCTCCACCTCCTGGGGCCCGGTGAGGGCGTAGAACGGGGCCGTCGCGACCACGGCATCCACCCCTGCCTCTTCCGCCCTGCGGATGTGCTCGACGACCCGGCGGGTCTGCATGTCGATGACACCGGCGAAGATCGGCACCCTTCCTGCGACGATCTCCACGACCGAGGTGAGGACCTCGTCGCGCATCGCGTCCTCGAAGAAGGCGACCTCGCCGGTCGACCCCAACGCGAAGACTCCGTGGACGCCGGCATCGATCATCCGGTCGATCACTGCGCGCAGCGAGCCGGTGTCCAGCGCGCCTGTTGGCGTCAGCGGCGTGATCAGCGGGGGGATCACGCCACAGAAGGCGCTGACCGATGTCCCATTGCGCGATGGTGCAGGCTGCGATGACGTGGGCACCGACAACTCCCTTCGCCGGGGTGGCTCGGACCGCGGGCGATCCGCTGCTGAGCATAGACCCCTCGTAAGACGGGGCTCATCGGCGACGAATCCTGCGCAGTTTCGCCGCAAGACATGGGCTTTCGCCCCTGTGCGCGGCACTGCTCGCGGTGCTACCGTCCGCGCAGCGCAGCCCTTGCCTGGGGCGCGCCACGCTCGGAGCTAGGGAGGCATTCGTGGTCCAATTCGGGGCACTCAACTGGGCGGTCATCATCGTCTACCTGCTCGCGGTTCTGGGCGTCGGCATCTACTTCACGCGCCGTGCGAGCGCCAGCACGGATTCCTTCTTCCGCGCCGGCGGGCGGATCCCGGCCTGGGCGGCCGGCTTCAGCATCTACGCGACCACGCTGAGCGCCATCACCTACATGTCCACCCCGGAGCAGGCCTTCTTGACCGACTGGTCGTACGCCGCCGGCAACCTGTCGATCTTCGCCATCGTGCCCCTGCTCATCTACTTCTACATCCCGTTCTTCCGCAAACTCAACGTCACCACCGCCTACGAGTACCTCGAAGCGCGCTTCGGGCCGGGCATCCGGGTCGCTGGGTCGATGCTCTTCGTCCTGTTCCACATCGGCCGGACCGCCATCGTCGTCTACCTGCCGACGCTGGCCATCACGTCCGTCACCGACATCAATCCGCTGCTCATCGCCTTGATCGTCGGCGCCCTGTGCGTGGTGTACACGCTGCTGGGCGGCATCGAGGGAGTCATCTGGAGCGACGTCATCCAGGGGATCATCCTGCTCGCCGGCGCCGCGCTGATCCTCGTCTTCGGCATCTCGCGCATTACCGGAGGACTGGGCACGGTGACCCAGGACGCCCTCGCCGACGACAAATTCATCACCGCGGCGAGCTGGTCCGGCACGGGCACCGCCGGCGCCGCGATCTGGCTGATCTTCCTCGGCAACGTCTTCAACAGCCTGTACCAGTACACCGGCAGTCAGGACGTCGTCCAGCGGTACCAGACGACGGCGTCGCTGCAGGACACGGCCCGATCCTTGATCATCAACGGTTTCCTCGCGCTGGTGACGATCCCGCTCTTCTACGGCATGGGTACGGTCCTGTACTCCTACTACAAGCACGAAGGCGTCCTGCCCGAGGGCTTCAACACCTCGGCGATAGTGCCGTACTTCGTCGTCACCGCGCTGCCGGCGGGTGTCGCGGGCGTCATCATCGCGGCCATCTTCGCGGCCGCACAGTCGACCGTGTCGTCCTCGCTGAACAGCATCTCCGCCTGCATCGTCATCGACATCAGGGACCGGTTCTCGTCCGGGCCGAAGAGCTCGGTGCTGTTCTCACGGGTCGTCATCCTCGTCGCCGGAGCCCTGGGAGTCGGCGTGTCGTTATACCTGTTGGCCACGAATCAGGACGAGACCTGGAACCTCTTCCTCGCCGTCATGGGCCTTTTCGGTGTGCCCATCGCCGCGATCTTCGCCCTGGGCATCTTCACCCGCCGCGCCTCCACGGTCGGGGTCACCGTCGGGCTCGTCGGGGCCACCGTCATCGCCGCCGTGCTGCGCTTCAACGGCAGCAACCCGTTCATCGTCTCGGGCGTCGCGTTCGTCGCGACGTTGGTGCTCGGCTACCTCGCCAGCCTCGTCGCCCCGGCCTCCAGCCGCAACATCGTCGGGCTGACGATCCACACGAAGTCCCAGGACTACACCGGGGCCACCGCGACGAGCACCGCTGCCGCCGACCCGGGCAGGTGATCGACGAGGCGCCGATGTCGAGACAGAAGGGCCTTGAGCTGCCTCGCGATCACTCGTCGCCCAGCGCGCGCCACTGTCTTCGGGTATTCGAGGCGATGACGTACAACTAGGTCATGACCCGTTCTGATGACGACACCGGCCCCGGCGACGATCCCGCGAAAGGCGGCCATGCCGATCCAGCACGCGATGGTGACGCTGGCATGAAGGCTTCGAGACGGAGGGGGTCTCGTCCGCGCCGCTGGCGTGACATCGACCCCACGCGGCGGGGAATAGTGCTGGCATGGTTGTCCTTCACGGTCACTTTCGCTCTGGCCCGGTTGGTGACGGGCGTGATCAAGCTCGGCGACGGTTCGAGCGGCAACCTCAATGTGGGTGGCGTCCACCTGCATCACTACGTGTGGGGAATCCTGCTCGTCATCGGAACGGCGGCGTTCGGGTTGGTCGACCGCAACGCACAGGCGCGCTCGTGGATGGGCCTCGCGTTGGGCGTGGGATTGGCGCTGATCGTCGATGAAGCCGCGCTGTTGATCACGCTCGAGGACGTGTACTGGAGTACCCAGAGCTGGCCCAGTGTCGCAGTGGCGGTCGTCATCGTCAGCGTACTGGGGACCGCCTTGGCGATCACCCGCAGCGGCAGCCATGAGGACGATCCCGAGCGTCGCTGATCCCTGATCCACCGGCGGGGCCGCCGTGGTGAAGGGTCTCCGATGATGTGGACGCGGTTGGGCTGCGATCCTGCGAGTGGCCGACACGGCCTTCGTCAGCCTGCTGACGTCGGTCAGGCGTCTCATGCTGTCAGGTAGGACTCCGAACACCGGTGCATCCCTGCCTGACCGGCGCCGCCACCTCAGGTCATTGGGCGGCCACCTCAGGTCATTGGTAGGAGATCATCAGGGGGGTCGGCTTCTTGGCCATCGTCTGCTGCGGGGACATCATCGGGGTGTCTTCGTCGTAGAAATTCTTCCAGCCGAACGGCACGTCGGCGGGGGCGGCGCTCACCACCGCCTGCCAGGTCTCGTCCTTCAGCTCCGTACGGCCCTGCCCGTCCATGTGGATCAGGACCTGGACCTCATCGCGGCCCAGCTCGATCTGGGCCTCATCGGCCAACATGGACAGCTGGAACTGGTGCAGCACGAGCAGCTTCTGAGGCAGCTTCTCTTTCGCGGTCAGGTCGGCCAGCCAGTCGATGACGGAGTTCACCTCGTGGGCCTGGACCGAGCCGATCTGGCCCAGCGGGCGTTGGGTGGGGGTCAGCCGCCACTCCGGGTCCAGGGCCAATCCGACGTGCGGCATGCGTAACAGCTCCGCGTACAGCTTGGCCTGGTCCAGGAAGTTGGCCCGACCGGGTTGCAGATCCAACACGACGTAGACGCCCTCCTGCCCCGCCTTCTCCACCCAGGGGCGCAGTTCTTCCACCCCGATTTCACCGGAGTAGTTGCCGTCCGGGCCCGGCGAGTCGTGCGCCACCGTCGCGATGATCTCGAACGCCGGCACCACCGGCACCGAGCTGAGCGAGTCATACTGCGCGGCGATCTGCTTGGCCCTGGCGATGCTCTCGGGCAGTCCCTGCTCACCCAGCACCCCTAGAGCCGCGGTGCCAGGGTGGCCGTACAGCGCCACCAACCGGCGCCCCGGGAAGACCGCCTGGCCGCCGCCGGGCAACTGGACCCCCGTGGTAGCCACCTCCAGGCGCTCGCCCAGCCTCTGGAGGGGACCGAACCCTGTTCCGACGGCCAGCACTCGACTCTTTCCCCGCTCGGCCAAAGCCGTGACGGTCTGCGGGTCTGCCCGTAGGTCGGTGGTCCGCACGCCGATGACACGGGCCCCGACCGCTGCTGCCGACGCACCGGCAGCCACCCGGCCCGGCTCGTCCTGCCCGCCGCGCACGAGGACGGTCAGGTCGTCTATCGGTTCGGCAGGGGACACCTTGGGCAGTTCGCCGGCGTCGGTGACGATGTGCACGCCACCAAGGTCGCCCAACGAAGCCCGCGTCGAGGAGCCCACCACCAGCACGCTGCCCGCGCCGAGACGTTCGATCTCGGCGCGCAGCGCGCTTCGATCCGGTGACGACGGGGAGGCCGTGTTCGGGGCCGTCTCGCCTGACGCGACCGAGGCGGTCGTGGCGTCGCTGCCGACCGATGGCCCGCCCTGCCCGGACTCAGCGGCGTCCAACAACAGCGGAACGCCCAGTCGCGAGGCCTGCTCGGACGCCGCCTGCACCCCAGCCGCATCCCCCGCCCCCGCCACGACCAGCACCGGCGCCGCCGCGAACAAGGCGCGGCTGACGCCCAGGGACACGGGACCTGGCTGATCCTCGTCGACCACCACGACCGGTTCGGGCGACTCGTTGAGCCGTACGCTCAACGAGTTCCCGGTCTTTGGGCCTTCCCCGCCGCAGCCGGTCGCGGCCAGGGTCAGCACCACAGCCACGGCGACCGCGATCGAGGGGGTCGACGACCGGCCGTCACGGACTGCCCATCCGCGCGAGCGGGTGAATCTGCGCATCAGCCTCTTCGCTTCGAACGATGTAACCGACTGCGCCAGAACAAGAACGGCGCATCCACCTCATCATGGATCCTTGCTCCATTGAACGGGTGCGGGACACACCGTCGCCCCCGTCAACTGATGCACCCAACACCGTACGGATCGAGGCTGGGGCTCCGGTTGGTAGCCTCAGCGCAGGTATCGGTGCAAAAAAAGGAGTAGCTGTGCTGCAGGTGCTTGGGTTCTTCTTGGTGGTGTGGGTGGTGTTGATGATCGTCGGCGTCGTCATCAAGAGCCTGTTCTGGCTGGCCATCGTGGGTGCCGTGCTGTTCTTGGCAACGGCTGCCTACGGCTGGGTCAAGCGCCAAGCGCTGCGCCGCTAGGCATCCTTACGGGCCGGACCCCTGAGCTGCCGGTCTCGCCATGGCGTGCCGGCTCCGAAGGCGGCCGGCCTCGCACGTTCTGATCGGATGCTGACTCGGCAAAGCCTCTACCCGCACCGCCAGGAACGATAACCTCGCGACATCGATGGCCTGGTGTCTTGACGGACCATCGTGCGGTTTCCGGTCACTGCGAGAAGCGCTGTGTCGTCACCGTGCGGACCCGTCGTCGACCAGGGCGAGCTCGGCGACGCCGACGCGCCGGGAGGGTGAGCATGCCACATGTCGAGTAGCACCTGGCAGCCAGAAGAATCAGTATCGTCCCGGCTGGACCACCTGCTGACCGAGTCGGCGGCGCGGTACCCCGCCCGCGTTGCCATCGTCGATGGTCCGACACGGTGGAGTTACGCCCAGTTGGATCGCGCTGTGACCCGGATGGCCGCCCTGCTGCAACGCAGGGGGGTGGCTCCTGGCGACCCGGTCGCACTCGACTGCCGCAACGTCGCGGAGTTCGTCGTCTGCTACTACGCGATCCTGCGGGCCGGAGGTGTGGCCGTACCCCTCAACGTGCTCATCCGTCCCCGATTGTTGGCCGAGCGGCTGGCCGATAGTGGCTGCGTCCTGTTGGTGTGCGTGGTCGCCGCAGACGGCGTGCCCTCGGTCGAAGTCATCAAGGCCGCGTTCAACAAGGTGCCCTCCTGTCGCGACCTGATCCTGATCGACGACGAGAACCCGCTGTCAGCGCTCATCGCCGACGGTCCGGACGCCGCCACCTCGCCGCCGGGCCAGGCCCACGACGCGGCGGTGATCACGTTCCCCCATCGAGACCTCGGCACGCCGAAAGGCGTCGTACTCAGCCATGCGGCGATGCTGCACAACGCTGCGGCCGTCACCGCCATGCTCTACGACGCCCCGTCTGAGCAGGTGCACCCAGAAGTGCACCTGGTGGTGCTGCCGCTGTTCCACATGGTGGCCCAGACCTTCCAGCTCAACGCCGCGATGGCCGTCGGGGCAACCCTCGTGCTCATGTCACGGTTCGAGCCGGAAGCGGCATTGCACGCGATGGCCGCCGACGGGGTGACCGCGCTGGTCGCCACCCCGAGCATGTTGTCCGCCCTGGTCGGCGTGCTCGACCGGCATCCGACCCAGACGGAACAGGTCCGATCGACGTTGCGGGTGATCTCCTCCCAGCTGGCGCCCCTTCCTCCCGCCATTCAACGAGCGGTGCTCGAACGCCTGGCCGTAGTGACGCTGGAGGGCTTCGGCCACTCCGAGACCGGGATGGTGGGGTTGCACGCCAGGGTCGGGGACGACAGGCCGGAATCCGTGGGGTCACCGGCGCCGGGTACCCAGGTCCGGCTGGTCACCGGCGACGGGACCGAGGTGGTCGGGCCGGGTGAGGGTGAGCTGTGGATCGGCGGGGCCGGTCTGATGTCCGGCTACCTGCACGATGCGCAGGCGAGCGCCGCAGTCCTCCGCGACGGGTGGTATCACACGGGCAACACGGCCCGGCGTGAGCCGGACGGACACTTCGTGATGGTGGATCGGCCCACCCACGTGGTGATGCGAGGCGGACACGTCATCTACCGGCGTGCGCTGGAGGAGGCGCTGCTGACCCACCCGGCGATCAGCGCCGCGAAGTCGGTGGCGATGCCGGATCCTCGGCTCGGTGAAGAGCTGCGAACCGTGATCGAACGCGATCCGCGCTCGGTTATTTCCGAGGCCGAGCTCGTCGACTGGGCCCGCGAGCAGCTGCCCGGCCTGGCCGGCACCGAGTGGGAGGTGGCCACCCGCCCGGGAGCTGGCGCGCGACCCCGAGACGTGCGGTCCGCCGCGCGTCGGTTGCTGCCCGGTGTGGCCTTCGCGGTGGCCGGAACCGCCGTCGCCTTCCTCGTCAACCTTGTGGTGCCGTTCCTCAGCCCGCTCACGGCTGGGGTTTTGCTCGGTGTGGTGTTGGTCAACGTCGGTCTCGTGCCCGCTCAGACCCGCCCTGGACTGTCGGCCACCACTCGGCGGCTCCTGCGCGCCGGTGTCGTCTTTCTTGGACTCCAGCTGTCCCTTCCTGAGCTGGCGGGTCTCGGCGCACCGCTGCTCGCCGTGGTCGCCGTCACCGTCGCACTGGGTTTCTTCGCGACCCGCTGGGTCGGCGAACGCCTCGGGCTGTCTGCCGGACTGTCTCTGCTCACCGCAGCGGGGTTCGCCATCTGCGGAGCGTCGGCGATCGCCGCGATGGAGGGCACCAGTGATGCTGACGAGGATGAGGTGGCCACGGCGATTGCGCTGGTGACGATATTCGGCACCATCGCCCTCTTCTGTTGGCCGCTGCTGCAACGCCCGCTCGGACTGGCCGACGCGCCGTACGGCGCCTGGGCGGGCGCCTCGGTGCACGAGGTGGCGCAGGTGGTCGCTGCGGCGTCGCCGGCAGGTCCGGTCGCGCTGGCCACCGCGGTGGTGGTGAAGCTGGCGCGAGTGGTCATGCTGGCGCCGCTGGTCGCGATGGTGGCAGTGGCAGCCCGGCGGCGAAGCAGCGCGGGGCAGGAGCCCGGATCGCGCCGGCCGCCCCTGGTGCCACTGTTCGTGCTGGGCTTCTTGGCGATGGTGCTGGTGCGCAGCGCCGGCATCCTCCCAGCGGGTGTCTTGGACATGACCAAGGTGTTGACCACGGCACTGTTGGCCGCAGCGCTGTTCGGGCTCGGCGTCGGGGTGCGGGTGCGGGTCCTGCTGGCCACCGGTCCGCGAGCCCTACTCCTGGGCGCCATCTCGACCGTCGGAATCGCCGTGATCGCCTACGGTGGGGTGCTTCTCACCGCCTCGTCGTTGATCGAGTAACCGCGCGTCACCCTCAGACGTGAGCCGACGCGTCTCCAGTCGGCGCCTCAGCCAGACGGGTCAAGGGTGTTTTCGACGGCGGGTGCCTGAAGCGGTTCAGCAACGAGACTGCTTGGCGTGCCATCTCTGCTCCCCTCCGGTCGTGAGGCAGCGGCCACCGGCGCGCCGAGGCGGGAGGTCCTCGCTACCGTTGCGTGCATGGACACCGCGCGCCTCGCCTCCGTGGTGGACTCCGTCGGTTCGTCCGGTTCGTCCGGTTCGTCCGGTTCGTCCGGTTCGTCCGGTTCGTCCGGCTCGCCGGACTCCTCGGGCTATGCCGGGGATTTCACCGGCGTGCCCACCATCGACTACGACCCCGTCGTCGACGGGGATCCTGACCCTGGCGAGATCGTGTGGGCCTGGGTCCCGTACGAGGAGGACCACGCCCGCGGCAAGGACCGACCCGTCCTGGTCATCGGACACGACGGGGAGCTGCTCCTCGCGCTGCAGGTGACCAGTCAGGACCACGACCGGGACGCGGATCAGGAGGCCCGTTCCGGACGCTACTGGATGGACATCGGCACCGGTCGCTGGGATGAGCGGGGGCGACCCAGCGAGGTCCGCGTCAACCGCATCCTGCGCCTGGTTCCCGGTGCCGTCCGCCGGGAGGGAGCCGCCTTGGACCGCGCCCGCTACGAGCGGGTCGCCGCCGAGGTCGTGCGTCGAGCCCGGCGATGATCCGCGACGCCACCACCACCGACGCGGCGCAGTGCGCGGCGATCTACGCGCCGTACGTCGCGCACACGACCTTCTCCCTGGAGGAGACACCCCCGGACCGCGCCGAGATGGCGCGACGCATCGAGCAGGCGCAGCACGCGCACGCGTGGCTGGTCAGGGAGGAGGAGGGGCTGGTGATCGGGTACGCCTACGGCGCGCCGTTCCGGTCGCGCGCCGGCTTCCGTTGGACGTGTGAGGTGAGCGTGTACGTGATGTCGAGTCGGCAGGGTCGTGGCACCGGTCGCGCCCTGTACGCGGCCCTGCTCACGCGACTCGCCGCCCTGGATTACCGATGCGCCGTCGCGTGCCTGGTCGAGCCGCACAGCGCCAGCGCCGCGCTGCACCGTTCCACCGGGTTCGCGAGGGTCGGCACGTTCCGGTCCGTCGGGTTCAAGCACGGCGGCTGGCGAGACGTCACGTTCTACGAGCGTTCTCTGACGGCGGGGTCCGGGTCTTCGACCGAGCGGCAGGATGGCTAGATGGACCAGTTCCTCATGTCGATTCCGCCGCTGGCCGTCTATCTCGTCGTCGCCGGAGTCGTCGGCCTGGAGTCGCTGGGCATTCCGCTGCCGGGAGAGGTCATCCTGGTCAGCGCTGCGATCCTGTCGGCGCACCAGGAGCTGACCGTGTCCCCGTTGTGGGTGGGCCTCGCCGGAGCGGCGGGCGCGATAGCCGGTGACTCGATCGGGTACGAGGTCGGGCATCATTTCGGGTGGCGGCTCCTGGACTGGCTGCGGCGGCGCTTCCCACGTCACGTCGACGCGGAGCGGGTCGCGGTCGCGTCGCACCTCTTCCACCGGTACGGCGCGTTGGCGGTCTTTTGGGGACGGTTCGTGGCGCTCCTGCGAATCCTGTCCGGGCCGCTGTCCGGGGCGTTGCGACTGCCGTACCGGATCTTCCTGCCGGCCAACGCCGCGGGCGGGATCGCGTGGGCGGTCGGGACGACGTACGCGGTGTACTTCCTCGGCCGGACCGCCGAGCACGTCCTCTCCGGATTCGCGTGGGTCGGCCTGGCGGTGTTCTTCGTCGCCGTCCTCGCGGCATCGACGCTGCTGCGCCGCCGTATCGACGCCGCCGTGCGCGAGTGGGCGCGAAACCACCCTCAGCGTGTCGCCGAGGTCGACGCCGCGATGAGCGGCCGATGACGGACCCGCGAACCCCACACGATCCCGGTGCCGCTCGCACTGTTCTCCCGCGTGCGTCGTCCGGTGCCCGCTCCGCGCGGTGCAGGAGCCGACGGTTGGTAGTCAGTCCAGGTAGTCGCGCAGGACCTGGCTGCGGCTCGGGTGGCGCAGCTTGCTCATCGTCTTGGACTCGATCTGCCGGATCCGCTCGCGGGTCACCCCGTACACCTTGCCGATCTCGTCCAACGTCTTCGGTTGGCCGTCGGTGAGCCCGAACCGCATGGAGACCACACCCGCCTCCCGCTCGGACAGCGTGTCGAGCACGGAGTGCAGCTGCTCTTGCAGCAGGGTGAAGCTCACGGCGTCAGCGGGAACGACCGCCTCGGAGTCCTCGATGAGGTCACCGAATTCGGAGTCGCCGTCCTCGCCAAGGGGGGTGTGCAAGGAAATCGGCTCGCGGCCGTACTTTTGCACCTCGACGACCTTTTCGGGGGTCATGTCGAGCTCTTTGGCGAGCTCCTCCGGGGTCGGCTCGCGGCCCAGATCCTGCAGCATCTGCCGCTGCACACGGGCTAGCTTGTTGATGACCTCCACCATGTGCACGGGGATGCGGATCGTGCGGGCTTGGTCGGCCATCGCACGCGTGATCGCCTGGCGGATCCACCACGTGGCGTACGTGGAGAACTTGAAGCCCTTCGTGTAATCGAACTTTTCGACCGCGCGGATGAGGCCCAGGTTGCCCTCCTGGATCAGGTCGAGGAAGAGCATCCCGCGGCCCGTGTAGCGCTTCGCCAACGACACGACGAGACGCAGGTTCGCCTCCAAGAGGTGGTTCTTGGCGTTCTTGCCGTCCTGGGCGATCCACCACAGCTCGCGTTTGAGCTTCAGGTCGAGCTCATCGCCGGAGTTGAGCCTCTCCTCGCCGAACAGACCCGCCTCGATGCGCTTGGCCAGGTCCACCTCCTGCTCGGCGTTGAGCAGCGCGACCTTGCCGATCTGCTTCAGGTAGTCCTTGACCGGGTCGGCGGTAGCACCCGCCGTGATGACCTGCTGCGCCGGCGCGTCGTCGTCATCGTCGTCACGAAGGACATAACCGCTCTCGGATTCGCCCTCCTTGCCGGTGCGGCGCGCCGTCTTCGCGGAAGTGGCACCCGTCGATCCCTTGCCGGTCTCGTCCGCCTCGTCCACCTCGACGTCGGCCACCTCGGCGTCGCCCGGCGCGACCCCTCCGAGGATCGGCGTCTCCTCATCGGTCGCTGCCACGGCTGCCGGCGCGGCCGCAACCTTTTTTGCCGCGCTCTTCCGGCGCGTCGGCGCGGCACCCTTCGCCGCTGCCTTCCTGGTGGACGTAGCTGCCGCGGGAGCCCCATCGCTTTCGGGTGCCGCTGTCGCCTTCTTGGCGGCTCGCGTCACGGTGGCCTTCTTCGCCGCAGTCTTGCGGGCGGGCGCAGACGTGGTCGTTGCGCTCTGCGCGGCCGCAGCGCGGGACGAGGCGGCGCGCGGGGCCGTCAGCCGCACGTCCCCAGCGATCGTGAAACCCTCGGCCTGCAACGCACCCACGATCGAGGTGCGTCGGGCAGTCTTCAGCCCATCGGCGTCCATGGCCTCCGACAGGACGTCAGCGTCGACGGCGCGGGTCTTCGCGGCCTCCTTGACCGCCTGGGCCACGGTGGGCTCGGTCGAGGCTGATGAGCGGGAACGGGAGCGTGGGCGGGAGGTCGGAGCGTTCGGCACTGAGCTACACCGACACCTTTCGTCGTTCGGGTATGAGAGCGCGCCCTACGCACCACGACGGAAGGTCGGCATCGCTCGGCAGATGTCCTGACATGGCTGTCGGAGTCAGGGCCCGGCCGTAGGCCGAGGCACGTCATGCTGGTAAGGAAGGGACAACGCACTTCCTGACCGGTTCATTCCGCTGCCGCGCGGGAGTCGACTCTGGTTCGTGGGTTTGTGAGAGCCTCACCCATTATAGGGTGACCGTCCGGCTCAGCGCCCGCCACGCCCGCCGCGCCATGGCGCCGACGCTGGCAGGGTGTCGGCGCCCCGTCGTCCCGCTAGCTCGCCAGCTCGTCACCCTTGACGGCAAGGACCGGACAGCCGGCTTCGAGCAGCACCCGCTGGGCATGCGAGCCCAGCAGCAGCTTGCCGACCGGCGACCGGCGACGCAATCCGATGACGATCATCTCCGCCCGCTCCGACTCGGCGACCGACAGGAGTCGCCCGGCGAAGTCCTCGTCCGTCCGAAGCTCCACCTGGGTCAGGTCGAGGTCCGCGCCGGCCAGGCGAGCCGCCGCCCGTTCCACTTCATCCGCGAGTGCCAGCACCTCCTCGGCCGGGCAACCGCGCGGGAAGTCGGGGGCGCTCACCACTACCAGCCGACTCCTGCGCAGCAGGCTCTCGGCGGCTCCGCGCCACACTGCCGCCCGCCCTTCCGGCGTGCACGTGCCACCTGCGATGACCGTCACCGTCACCCTCCTTGCCTGCCGTGGGCGCCCGCCGCGAGGTGCGAGGTGCGCCGTGTGGTCTGGAGTTGTCGTCAACGACGCTAGCCCATCCGATTCCCGACGTCGCCGTCTCGCAGACGCGATGTCGCAGGAGACCCCCGGCTCCTGCCGCGTCAAGGGCGCACACCGTATCGCGCCCGGCGGAAGTCTTCTCCCCGGGGACCCCGTCGCTGGGCGACCTGTGTCATGCACACCCCGGCCGCGCGCGAACCCCGGCGGCGACCAGCTGCAGCAGCAGGGCCGCCAGGGTATATCCCGGGTCGAGCTGCACGGCCCGCTCCAGGGCGGCCCGAGCGAAGGCTCCTTCCCCGAGCCACCACGAGTGCGCGCCGACCAGGGAGAGCACCCCGGCCTGGGCGACCGGCGGGAGCAGGCGCGCGAAGTCGCGTAGCCGCCAGGTCAGCTCCGTGGGGTCTCTCGTGTCGTGGACCGAAGCCACCGAGCCACAACACTGCTCGATCAGCTCCGCCAGGCCTCGCGGGTAGGTCGCGGGGTCGCACAGGTCAGGGCAGAGCCAGGCCATCAGCGCGTCCCGAGTAGGTATGTCGGTGAGGACGTCCACCGCGGCCTGGGCGCACGCCTCGTCCAGGCCGTCGACCGGGTCCCTGGACGCACCTGTCGGCCCCACCCCGAGAACGCGCGCCCAGGCGTCCAATCCCTCGCGTCGCCAGGAGGCGATGGCTCGCCTCGGCGCCGGTCGGGGGGATTCCACATCGAAGGCACCGACGGCCGGAGAGTCGAAGAACGAGGTCACCGCCTCCCGGTCGGACAGGGGGCTCACGCCCAGCGACACCCACTCCGCCACGGCAGGCACCGCGTCGGGCGCTGCGAGAGGCCGCCCCGTCACCGGGCAGCACGACGAGTCGCGGCAGTCAAGCGATCGCCAACGGCCATCCGCGACGAGCAGGCGATCCCCGATCCGTACGCCGGCGTGTCGGCACGCGCGGGTGACCTGGCTCAGCAGCCCTCGGAAAGAGTGCGAGGTCTCGTCGAAGATGACGAGGATCACCGTGTCCGGACGCTCGCGGCGGAACACGGCGTTCATCGGGAGGGTCATTTCGGGGGGCAGCGGCTCCCAGGGGTGCACGCTCTCGAGCAGGTCGCCGCGCAGCGTGGCGCACACACGTTTCTCCTTGAGGAACACCATCACGACGGACTGACGCGGATGGAACCCCAGGACGTACGGGAGGGAGCTGATCAGGTCGCTCCGACCTGCCAGGCGCGCGATGCGGGTCATGACTTCAGGCTCGGGCCACGACGTCGCTGCGCCGAGGCACCTCGTACGGGCCTGTGGATGGACCTCGAGCGGCGAGCGGGTGTGGATGAGGCGGGGGCGCGCCATCGACGACGCGCCCCACACGCTTGGGTCAGCTCGCGGTGACCTGGCTCGGCGACGCGACCGGCCCGGTGCGGGGGAACTCCGTGCGCACGTACTCGGCGATCTGCTTGAGCATGAACCCGTCGACTCCGGCGCCCACAACCCCCCCGATCAGCGGCACTCCGCGCCCCAACCGCCCGACGGCCTTCTTGCCGATCTGGGTGAGGAGCCGGAACCCGACTCCCTTGTTGACAGCCATGAGCACCGGGCCCGGCAGTCGTTCGGCGGCGAAGTTGACGAGCCTGCCGGATCCGGCGTATCCGGCCTTCTTCAGCAGGTCCTCCGAGTCGGCCCCGACGAGCGACAGCAGCAGCGCCGAGCGGATCTCGGGGCGTTCGATGTCGTACCCGCGGATCACGGCGATGGCGGCCGCCATCCGCGTCGCGAGGAGATAGAACCCGGCGACGTTGGCGGGCAACGCCACCGGAAGGGTGAAGAACCCGCCGATGCCCGTCACGAAGCCGCCGGCCGCGACGAGCTTCAGGTGATCGGCCACGACCCGGTCGAGCGCCCCCTCGTCGCCGGTCGAGTGCCGGCGTGCGTCGTCGGCCACCTTGTGCGCGGAGTCGAACTGCCCGCGCCCGTCGATGCCGACGTCCAAGAGACGCTCGATGAGTCGCGTCGCGGTCCGCGACGGCCCGCCTGTCGGGAGGGCGAGACCTCCCGTGCTCCCCGAGGCCGCGGGGGAAGCGGGCCCTCGCTGATGCCCTGAGAACCTGTCGAAGATGCCCACTCGTGCCCTCCTGGTCCGTACCGCTGTCGATGCTGGCGAACGATGCCGTGGTGATTCTTCCGTAGCCGTCACGGACATCCCGGGCGTGACGGCGTCCCGAGGTCCCGGTTCGGGTCGCGACCGCATCAATGCCCGATGCATCGCGTTTCACACCTCAGCGGGACATCGTCATCGTGACAGGCCGGACGGGGTCAACCGCCGTACCCTTCCGGAACGGGCATTCGACGTCCGCGCTCGGCGACGACGCGGGCTACCTGAGGGGAGCGGGGGGCGTGAGCGAACACGTGAACGAGCTGGCCGGTCAAGCTCAGGGCATCGCGCGGGACGCGAAGGACCACCCCGCGCTGCACGCCGCGGTGAGGGTCGGCTACGCGGGAAGCGGAGTCATCCACCTCCTGATCGCGTGGGCGGCGCTCGGGATCGCCTGGGCGCCGTCGGGGGGAGGAACGGCGGACCAATCCGGTGCCCTCGCGCAGGTGGCGGCCCAACCGTGGGGACGCCCGCTGCTGTGGGTGACCGTGGTCGGCTTCGCGGGCCTCGGTCTGTGGCAACTGACCGAGGCGATCGGCGGCTGGCACCCTCACGGGCGCGACGGGCTCGCGGCCCGCAGCAAGGCGCTCGGCAAGATGGTTGCGTATCTGGCGCTGGGCTGGACCGCGGCGACGTTCGCGCGTGGCGGCAGCTCGGACAGCAGTACGCAGACCACCGACGCGACCCGCACCCTCATGTCGGGTGCGGGCGGTCAGTTCCTCGTGGCCTTGCTCGGCGTCGCTGTCATCTCGATCGGCGCTTACCACGTCTTCAAGGGGTGGACGAAGAAGTTCCTCGAGGACCTGGTCACCGATCCGGGCGAGGTGGCGGAACAGGCGGGCCGGTACGGCTACATGGCCAAGGGCGTCGCCCTGGCCATCGTCGGAGGCCTGTTCATCGTCGCCGCCTGGCATGCCCGAGCGAACGAGGCCCGGGGGCTCGACGGGGCTCTGCGCACACTGGCCGAGACCCCGCACGGCACGGTGTTGCTCACCGTGGTCGCCGTCGGGATCGCGGCGTATGGGCTCTACAGCTTCTTCCGGGCCCGCTACACCAAGCTGTAGCTCAGTGCTCCGGCGGCTTCGTCGGGGCGTCGCCCTCCTGCTGGCGCAGGAACTGCTCGAACTCTTGGGCGAGCTCATCACCGCTCGGGAGCAACGAGTCGTCCCCGGCGAGGAGCGCCTGTCGCTGGCGACCCGCAACGAACTCGTCGTACTGATGTTCCAGCGCCGAGATGACCGGGCGCGCATCGTCGTTCTCGGCGATCTCGGCCGTGATGGCGCGCTGCGAGTCGGCCGCGGCCATGTGCAGGGCCGTGTCCGGCAAGTTCAGCCCCGTCACCGCGCGAAGGTTCTCCAGACCGGCGAGGGCGGCGGCGGGAAAATCGGCGTGCGCGAGGTAGTGCGGCACGTGGACCGCGTACCCGACCGCCGACCGGGAGGCCTCCCCGAGCCGGAACTCCAGGAGGTTCTGCAGGCCCGCCGGCACCCGCACGGTGCCGAACACCGGCGTACGGCCCTCGACGAGCTGCTCGCGGGTGGCGTGCGCGGAGACCCATAGCGGACGCGTGTGCGGCACCGTCATCGGCACTCCGTAGACGGTGACGACCAGCTCGACACCGAAGCGCACCACGAGCTGCTGCACGGCCTCCACCATGCGCTCCCACTGATAGTCGGGCTCGCGACCGGTCAGCAGCAGGAACGACGTGCCGTCGTCGTCGGTGAGCACGTGGAGCACCAGGGTGGGGTCGTCGTACGCGGTGAACCGGTCGCGCTCGAACGTCATGAGCGGGCGACGACCCCGGTAGTCGAACAGCTGATCGATGTCGAACGTCGCCACCACGCGGTGGCTCAGCGAGGAGAGCAGGTGGTCTACGAGGATCCGCTGCGTGCCCCCCGCGTCGAGGTAGCCGCCGAAAGCCACCACCATCGTACGGGCGTGCACGAACGTGACATCGCTGTCGGTCTCGAACTGATACAGGGCGCTGGGGTCCAACACGGCGGGCCTCCTCTCCAGGCGCCACGGGTGTAACTGTCGTGGTGGTCAACGCTGCGGTAGCCCTGGCGATTCCCCCGCGACCTGCCCGTCAGACGTCTCGATCCTCGTGGCGCGTCAGCGGAGGTGGGCGTCCTCGACCTTCTCCATCGCCTGATAGATGCGTTTCTCCGAGACCGGGTAGGCGGTGCGCAGCGTCTGCGCGAAGAGGCTGACGCGCAGCTCCTCCACCATCCAGCGAAGGTCGCGGACGCCCTGCGCTCCCCGCTGGCTCGGCGGCAACGCGGCGAGCAGCTTGGACCGCTCGGCCTCCACGCGAGCGATCGTCTCGGCCCGCATCGCGTCACGGGCCAGCTCGCCCGGAGCCTTGTCGAGGCGCAGGGACATCGCGGCGAGGTAGCGCGGCAGGTGGCGCAGGTGCTCCAGGCCGGTGGCGGCGACGAAGCCGCCGTACACCAGCCCACTCAGCTGGGCGGCGAGATCGTCGCGCAAACCCGCGGCGGCGGGTGCCTTGATCGAGTCCAGGACCAGTCGGACCTGCAGGGTTCGATCGAGGATGGGATGCACCAGCTCGACGATCTCGACCACCTGGGGGACGATCTCGCGCCGCACAGCATCGAGCGTCTCGTCGAACTCGGCGGCCGTACGGACGCGGCGGGACGCGCTCGCGGCCACCTGGCGGGCGACGATCGCATCGACGGCGGCCGCGAGCACGTCGTCCAGCAGCGCATCGACGGAGCCGTGGGGGTTGTGCCCGAGGGCGAGCCGCTGCGCGTTGCTGAGTAGCCCGAGGATCCGCTTCCACGGCACGGTCGTGTTCAGCAGCAGCAGTCGCCGCACGCCGAGCCGGTCGGCGGCGGCCTGCTCGGCCGGGCTGGCCAGCACCTGGACGGCGACGCTGTCGCCCTCGTCGACCAGGGCCGGGAAGCCCTGGATCGTGGCGTCTCCCCGCGCGGCCTCGAACGTGTCGGGCAGCTCGCCGAGCGACCAGGAGGTCAGGCCGCGGCGCTCGAGGGCGCCGGCCGCCTGCTGCATGGTGCGCCGCACCGTCGGCGCGAGGGTGTGCTGCAGCTCGCCGAGGTCGGTGCCCTCGGCGAGACGCCGGCGTCGGGAGTCCTGGACCCGGAAGGTCATCCGCAGATGGTCGGGCAGCCGAGTCGGGTCGAACGCGCCCGGGGCGACCCGGCGGCCGGTGGCGATGAACAGGCCACGGGCGAGTTCCTCCGCGAAGGTGAGCCCGGACGCGGGGCCTGAGCCGTCCTCCGGGTCCGCACCGAGGCGTCCGCCGGCGCTGATCGAGGCGAGGGCCGCGCGGGCCCGGTCGGGGGCGGGCACGAACTGAGTACGCACCGCCTTGGGCAAGGTCTTGACGTACGCCGTGGCGAGCTCCTCGCGCAGCCCAGGCACGAGCCAGTCGAAGCCGACGTCTTGGACCTGGTTGAGCACGTCGAGCGGAAGGTGACAGGTGACACCGTCGGCGTCGGTGCCGGGCTCGAACTGGTAGCTGAGCGCGAACGTCAGCTCACCCTGGTGCCAGTCGTGCGGGAAGGCGGCCAGCAGGGCCGGATCCACGGCGTCGGCCTCCCCCGCGAGGAGCACGCCCTCGGTGAAGGTCAGCAGGTCGGGGCTGCGCCGTCGGGTCTTCTTCCACCAGGTGTCGAAGTGCGCCGCGGACGTGACGTCGGCGGGGATCCGCTCGTCATAGAAGCGCGCGAGGTCCTCGTCGTCGACCACGAGGTCGCGGCGCCGGGCCCGGGATTCCAGGTCGGCCAGCCGGGCGAGGAGCTTGCGGTTGTCGTGGAAGAACCGGTGCGGGGTCTGCCAGTCCCCCTCCACCAGGGCGTGGCGGATGAACAGGTCCCGGGAGGTCTCCGGGTCGATCCGCGCGTAGGCGACCACGCGGTCCGTGACCAGCGGGACGCCGTACAGGGTGACCCGCTCGGTGGCGACCGCCGACCCGAGCGAGGCGCTCCAACGGGGTTCGGAGTAGCTGCGCTTCACGACGTGCGCCGCGAGCGGCTCGATCTCGTCGGGGTCGGTGGTCGCGACGGTGCGCGCCCACAGGCGGGTGGTCTCCACGAGTTCGGCGGCCATCACCCACTGGGGACGGGCACGGAACAGCGCCGAGCCCGGCTGGATCGCGAAGCGCGCGCCGCGGGCGCCGAGGAAGTCACGCTTCTCGCGGTCGAACATCCCGATGTGTGACAGGAGGCCGGCGAGGAGGGCGCGCCGTACGGCGTCGGGCGGCGCTGCCGCGTCGTTGGGGGTGAGGCTCATCTCGCGGGCCGCGACGCGCAGCTGGGCGTGGAGGTCCTGCCATTCACGGATCCGCAGGTAGTGCAGGTATTCAGCCTTGCACATCCGGCGGAACGCGCTGCCGGACAGGTCCTTCTGCTGCTTCTTGAGATAACGCCACAGATTGAGTATGCCCGTGAAGTCCGACTCGTCGTCTCGGAACCGGGCGTGCGACTGGCTGGCTTGAGGCGCCTTGTCCACGGGCCGCTCGCGCACGTCCTGGATGGACAGCGACGAGGCGATGATCAGGATTTCGCGCAGGCAGCCCTCGCCGTCGGCGGCGAGCACCATGCGGGCCAGCCGCGGGTCGAGCGGGATGCGGGCGAGGCGGCGGCCGATGTCGGTGAGGCGGCGGCGCGGGTCCTTCGCGCCGGGGTCGATCGCACCCAGCTCGTGCAGCAGGCGCAGGCCGTCGGTGATGGCGCGCCCGTCGGGCCGGTCCACGAACGGGAAGCGGGCCAGGTCGCCGAGGTCGAGGTCGCTCATCTGCAGGATCACGGACGCGAGGTTGGTCCGCACGATCTCCGGCTCGGTGAACGCGGGCCGCGCCTCGAAGTCCTCCTCGCTGAACAGCCGGATCGCGATCCCGTCGGCGAGGCGCCCGCACCGCCCGGAGCGCTGCGTGGCGCTGGCCTGGCTGATCGGTTCGATGGGCAGGCGCTGCACCTTGGTGCGCTGGCTGTAACGGCTGATCCGGGCGGTGCCGGTGTCCACGACGTAACGGATCCCCGGCACGGTGAGCGAGGTTTCAGCGACGTTGGTCGCCACGACGATGCGCCGACCGCCGTGTGGAGCGAAGACCCTATCCTGCTCGACGGCCGACAGCCGTGAGAAGAGCGGGACCACCTCGGTCTCCGGCAACTCCATCGCGGCCAGCGCCTCGCACGCGTCCCGGATCTCCCGCTCGCCGGAGCAGAAGACCAGGATGTCGTGGCGGTCGTCCGCGGCGACCCGCCGGGCCACCCGATCGCCGGCGCCGCGCCCGGCGCCCCCGCCGATCCCGCCGGAGCCGGCCGCTCCCCCGCCCTCGGTCCACAGCTCTTCGACGGCCTCGCCGATGCCGGTGACCTGGTCCACCTCGGTCTCGACGGGGTGGCCACCCGGGGTGAGGCTCGGTGTGCGGCGCAGCAGCGGCCGATAGCGGACCTCGACGGGATAGGTGCGCCCCGAGACTTCGATGATCGGCGCTGGATTGCCGTCGCGCGCGAAGTGCCGGGCGAAGCGCTCCGGGTCGATCGTGGCCGAGGTGACGATCACCTTCAGATCCGGCCGGCGGGGCAGGAGTTGTTGGAGGTAGCCCAGGAGGAAGTCGATCGTGAGGCTGCGCTCGTGCGCCTCGTCGATGATGATCGTGTCGTAACGGCGCAGGTCACGGTCGCGGCGCAGTTCGCTGAGCAGGACGCCGTCGGTCATCACCTTGACGAGGGTGTCGCGGCTCGTGTGGTCGGCGAAGCGAACCTGGTAGCCCACGATCCCGCCGACGTCGACGGACAGCTCGTCGGCGAGGCGGGCCGCGACCGAGCGCGCGGCGATCCGCCGGGGTTGGGTGTGCCCGATCTGGCCCGCGATGCCGCGTCCGAGCTCCAGGCAGATCTTCGGGATCTGCGTGGTCTTGCCCGACCCGGTCTCCCCCGCGATCACGACGACCTGGTGGTCGCGGATCGCGGCGGCGATCTCCTCGCGACGGGCGCTGACGGGCAGGTCGGGGTACGTGATCTCGGGGACCGACGCCCGCCGCGCGGCCCACCGCGACTCATCCACGACCCGGGGACCGTTCGCCCGCCGCCGCGCCCGCTGGCCCTGGTCGCGATCGCGCCGGTCCGCACCGTCGCGGTCGCCCTCGGACCGCACGCTTCGCCGTCCCCCGGACCGAGACGACTCATCCGTACGAGGGGGGCGGGCGCGCACGTCGGGCCCGTCGGCGCCGGACCGCGACGACCCCTGCGTACGAGGCGGGCGGCCGGAGCTCTTCGCAGGTCGACGCCCCGAGCCGCCCCCGGTCTTGCGGCTCCCCGGATCCGGCGACGGATCCCGAGCAGGCTGCGGGGGCTGGTACGGCACGCCGATCAGGATAGGTGCCGCGCACACGACACGGCCGGTCGCCC